>NZ_JABDWC010000015.1:0-160961 GCF_019685155.1 Rhizobium sp. NZLR1b | reverse complement strand
GCAAATCATCACTGAAAGCTCGGGTCATTTTACCTCCGACCAAATCACCAGTCGGAGCGATGGAATCAGAGTTTAGCCTTTAAGGAAACCCTCAACCTGATTCCGCGTTCAACGGACGCGCTCTAGTCTCAGGCGAAAGTGGCGGTCGAGAATTGCCGCAACATTACAGGTCGCTTCCGGCGGGCGGTTGCGGCTCAAGCCAGCCTGACCTACATATGCGAGTTCGATCATCACTCGTGTCCCGGCTGCACTGCTCTCGATGCTGACCGCGCCGCCATGGTTTCCGGCGACCTGCTTGACGAGGCTGAGGCCGAGACCGGCGCCCTTGCTTCTTGGAGTGACGCGATAGAAGGGCTCGAACACCAGTTCGCGATGTTCGGCCGGAATGCCTGGCCCCTCGTCGGCGACGCTGATCCTGCCGCCGCCGGAAGCCGAGCGCGATACCGCGACCGTGATCATGCCCCCATTGCCGCCGTGGTCGATGGCATTGCGCACCAGGTTGCTGACCGCCCGCGGTAAGGCGGAAGGGCTGCCGCGGCGTTCAAGGCTCTCCACCTCGCTTTGAAAGCAGATCTGGTAGCCGCCCGCGATTGCCAGTGGCGCGAGGTCGGCAACCACAGTGCGGGCGATGCCGACGAGATCGACCGTTTCGTCAAGATCGGCCGCCTGGTCGTTTCGCTCGAAATCGAGCAGCTGTTCGGCCGCCTCGGCCAGCCGCGCCACGTCGTCGAGCAGCCGCTGCCGCTCGCGGCCATCGGGCATGCCGTCGATACGCGTCTGCGTGATGGCGATCGGCGTCCGCAGCTCATGCGCCGCATCGATCAGGAAGCGCTGGCGTTTGCGGAATTCATTCTCCAGCCGCTCCAGCGTACTGTTG
Source organism: Rhizobium sp. NZLR1b (assembly GCF_019685155.1). Classification (NCBI taxonomy): domain Bacteria; kingdom Pseudomonadati; phylum Pseudomonadota; class Alphaproteobacteria; order Hyphomicrobiales; family Rhizobiaceae; genus Rhizobium; species Rhizobium sp. NZLR1b. The sequence goes on along the minus strand of NZ_JABDWC010000015.1, from coordinate 160,084 downwards.
AAGGCGGTCACGAGCGGCGACACTTCCCGGGGAATGCCGCTCACGGGAAGGCGTGCGCCCTGCCGGCGCGGCTCGATTGCCGCTGCGGCACGCGCCACGTCGCTGATCCCCCTCAGCGCCCGCCCGACAATCCGGGGCACAGCAAAAAAGACCGCCGGCAGAGCGACCGCCAGCAGCGGCACATAGATCGGATAGGTCTCTGTGAGCATGGTCAGGAAGGTGGCGCTCCGGCTCGGGTTGCCGCCATACATCACCCGGAAAGGCCCGATCCCCGTCTCGACACTGTCGATCGAGGCGCTCTCGCCGGTAAAGGCGGCACCGCGTATATCGGCCTCCTTGATCAGGTGCACATAGGGGCCAAGCACCTGATAGGCCTCCGGCACGGCGCCATAGGAAACAGTCTGCCCGTCCGGCGCAGCTACGACGAACCAGAGCCTGTCGCTCTCGGCCTTGAAGGCGCTAAGGCGCGGGCTGTCGACGATGACGAGCTTGCCCTGCGTAACGCGGATCAGCGCCTCATCGAGCGCTGCGGTCAGCCTGTATTCCATGGCGACGTTCGGCGAGAGGATCATCGCCCCGTAAACGCAAAGGCCGACGATGACAGCCGCCACCACGGCGACGAAAACGATGCTGAGCTGCCAGCTGAGCCGCCACCAAAGCGACGGATTGGCGTATTGCACCTTGGCCATCATTCTTCCTTCATGAGATAGCCGACGCCGCGGATATTATGGATCGCGACACCGGCGCCGGCATCGATCAGCCGCTTGCGCAGCCGCGAAATATGCGCATCGAGCGCATTCGACTGGATTTCCTCTTCGTAATTATAAACCGCCGCCTCCAGTGTCGAGCGGAGCACGGTCTTCTCCTTCCTCCTTGCAAGGGCGGCCAGCACCAGAAGTTCGCGTCGCGGCAGGTCGAGCGGCACCGTTGCGACAGTGACGCTGAGATGCAGCGGATCGATCACCATCCGCCCGGCGGTAATCTGCAATTCGGCAAGACCCGGCGCCCGCCGCAGCACGGCCCGCAGCCGCGCCATCAGCTCTTCGACCAGGAACGGCTTGCCAAGATAGTCGTCGGCGCCCAGGTCCAGCCCTTCAACCCGTTCCTTCGGCTCGTTGCGCGCCGTCAGCACAATGATCGGCGTATCCTTCCCCGTCCGCCTCAGCTCTGGAATGAAGCTCAGCCCCTCTCCATCGGGCAGGCGCCGGTCGAGCAGGATCGCGTCGTAGAGGTTCTGCCGCGTCAGCTCGACGGCATCGGCCAGGTGCATCGTGTGGTCGGTGACGATCGCATGTTTGCCAAGCGCTGCCGACAGCGCCTCGGCCAGCTCCCGCTCGTCTTCTATCAACAATATCCGCATCGCCCGCCTGTTCTCTTGACCTTCCCTCTGTCCGCCACAAGGGTTGCGGCAGCATTGCGGAGCTTGCAAGGCAGCCGGTCATGCTGCCGCAATTGTTGAGGTCCAGTACAAAGGACATCCGCGGCATCTGGAGATCAAGATGATCCGACCTATCCTCCGTTTCCTCAAGAGGCATTTCCTCTCCGCCTTCATCCTCGCCGCGCTGCTCGCAGCCCCGCTCGTGATACTGCACACGCTCCAGGAAAAAACAGCGTTCGAGAGCGGCCTGCTGATGGAGATCCGATGACCGGGCGGACCTCAGGCGATTTAGCCGGCTGCCTTGCAATAGGCCGAGAAGGCCTGAAGATAGGCCTGCACCCTCAAACGGTTCTCCACCGTCGCGACAGCCCGAAACACCTCGGCCGGTTCCAGCTTCATCAAAGGAAGCCGCAGAAAGATATCGTCCGCGAAGCGGTCGGTGATGGTCGCAAGGATCGTGCGCAGACCTGCCAGCATGTCATCGCCCCGATGTGATGCGTGCAGCAGTGCAACGGGCCTGTGGACGATCTGCTCTCCTGACACCAGCCAGTCGATCGCATTCTTGAGGCCGCCGGGAATGGATCGCACATATTCCGGGCTGGCGATGATCACCCCGTCGCTCCGAGCGATCACGTCGATGAAATCCCGCACCGCCGCCGGCAGGGATTCCCCCTCGAGATCAGGCGAGAATACCGGCAGGTATCCCACGCCATCGAAGATCGCAATCTCGATCTCACTTGGTGCGACGACGCTGATGGCCCGCAGCATGGCCGTATTGGTGGAATCGCGCCGAGCGCTGCCGGATATTGCGAGAATCTTCATGACCCCAACAGCGATCGATTGATCACCGCTGTCAACGCAAAAGGCTGCGGCGCCGCGCGTCTTTTCGGATGCGCGAAGGATGCCGCAGCACTTTGAATTGGGCGATTGAGTGACAGCCAAAAGCGACTTTTGCTTGCACTGGCCGAGCCCGGCGTTAGCCTGGGTTCCAATCCTCACAGCTGCCGAGTCGGCGGGAAATACATATGACGGCTTTGATCGAAGCCCGGGGCGTCAGCAAACGCTTCCGGCAGCACAAGAGATTTCCGGGCTTTCTGGGCGCGCTAAAGACGCTGGTGACGAGCGAATATACAGAGGTTCTGGCCGTTTCCGACATCGATTTCGACGTCGCGGCCGGCGAAGCTGTGGGGTATCTCGGCCCCAATGGCGCCGGCAAATCCACCATGATCAAGATGATGACCGGCATCCTGGTACCGAGCGCCGGCACGCTTACCGTGCTTGGCCGCACACCGCATCTCAAGCGAATGGACAATGCGCGCGAGATCGGCGTTGTCTTCGGCCAGCGCAGTCAGCTGTGGTGGGACCTGCCGCTGGTCGACAGTTTCACCTTGCACCAGCGCATCTACGATATATCAGCCGCCCGCTATGCCGATAACCTCCGGCGCTTCAGCGAGCTGCTCGACCTCACGCCCTTTCTCGACCGCGCGGTGCGCCAGCTCAGCCTCGGCCAGCGCATGCGCGCCGAGATCGTCATGTCGCTGCTGCACGATCCGAAGATCCTCTTTCTGGACGAACCGACCATCGGGCTCGACGTGGTCGCCAAGGATGCGGTGCGGCGCTTTCTTGCGGAGATCAACCGCGAGCGCGGCGTCACCATCATCCTCACCACCCATGACCTGCAGGACATCGAAACCATCTGCCCGCGGCTGATCATGGTCGATCACTCGAGGCTGATCTTCGACGGCGAATTGAGGAGCCTGCGCGGGGCATTGGGCTCGGCCCGGCGACTGACACTCGAATTTGCCAGCGATCCGGGACCTTTGCCGCTCAAAACGGCGTCGCTGGTCAGCGACGAGGGCCTGCGCAAGAATTATCTGATCGAGCGCGAAGACATATCGCTGGTCAAAATCCTTTCGGAGGTGGGAAGCGAGCGCGACCTCAAGGATGTGGCGCTGCACGAGCCCGACATCGAAGAGGTCATCCGCACCTTCTACCAGGGCCGCGACGCCCGGGCGCGAGCATCATGAGCGCTTATTTCGCCTTCACCCGCAGTGCCCGGGCACGGACACCATGAGCGCCTATCTCGCCTTCACCCGCAACGCCCGGGCGCGGACACCATGAGCGCATATCTCGCCTTCACCCGAAACGCCCGGGCGCGGGCACCATGAGCGCTTATTTCGCCTTCACCCGAAGCGCCTTCCACGCGCAGCTTGCCTATCGCAACGAGGTCTGGGCCAACATCTTCGGCAAACTGGTGCAGGTCGTCGCGCGGGTCGCCATCTGGCTGGCCGTTTATGCCGGCGTCGGTGCAACCGTGGTCGACGGCGTCTCGCTGCAGCAGATGGTGACCTATGCGCTGCTCGGCGGCGCAGTGATGGGCGCCACCCGGCCTGAGAGGATCATCGGCGAGATCGGCCGGTCGCTCAAGACCGGTGATATCGCTGTCTGGTTGCTCAAGCCGCTGTCCTATCCGCTCTATCTGTTCGCCAATGAATCCGGCAGCTTTTTCTATCGCCTGGCTACGCAGGTCATCCCGACCGTCGCCTTCACCGCATTGTTTTACGGCATGCTGCCGCCGGCAAGCCTGTTTGATGGCCTGATGTTCATTGCCTTCTGGGCGCTGTCCTTCGTGCTCGTATTTTTGATGTCGGCGGTCTTCGGGCTCGTCGCCTTCTGGCTGATGACGAGTTTCTCGCTGGACTGGATCCTCGGCGCCTTGCTGCATCTCTTCTCGGGCCTGCTGGTGCCCTTCTGGTTTTTCCCCGAACCGCTGGCGACGATTGCCCGCCACCTGCCCTTCGCCTGGGTCGTCTATTATCCGAATGCCGTCTATCTCGGCAGGCTTTCGGCTGCCGACACCTGGTTTCATCTCGGCCTTGGTCTCGGCTGGGCCGGAATGTTCCTCTTGGGCGTCCTCTGGCTGTGGCGCTCAGCCTCCCGCCGCATCACCGTGCAAGGAGGCTGATCGTGCTCATTCATTACCTCCGCGTCATTCCGCTGCTGGTGCGGATGCATGTCCGCTCAAAGATGGAATATCGCGGCGCTTTCTGGCTCGATCGTTTCGCGCAGATCCTGTCCTATGGCAGCGTCTTCGCCACCATTGGCATCCTGCTCGCCCGCTTTCACACGCTGGGCGGCTGGACCTTGCCGGAGCTGGCGCTGTTGTTCAGCTTCCAGCTGCTCGCCTATTCTCTCGGCGCCGCGATGAGCTTCGTGCAATTGCGCGACCTTGAAGAACTGGTGCGACTCGGCACTTACGATACGCTGCTGGTCAAGCCATTCAGCCCCTGGGCCTATCTGGTCTTTTCCGGCCTCAATATCGGCTATGCCGGCCATGTCATCCTCGCGGCGGCGCTGATGGGCTGGGCCATTCTGTCGGTCGACTTCACCTGGTCGGTTTGGTCCGTGTCGTTCCTCATTGCCACGCTCATCAGCGCGACGCTTTTGACCGGTGCGCTGATCACCATGATCGGCGCGACGGCGCTGATGTGGGTGCGGTCCAACCATTTGTTTTCGATCTTCTTCGGCTTTTGGGAACTGACCCGTTACCCCCTTAACATCTTTCCCGGCGGCATCCAGATCACCCTCATCACCGCGGTTCCGTTGGCCCTGACCAGTTCGGTCCCGGTCGGCGCCCTGCTCGGCAAATCTATCCCGCTCCTTGGGGACTGGGCCGGGCCAGTGGCGCTCGCCGCCGGCCCCGTTTGGGTGTTGATATCGATCGCTCACTGGCGATACGCCACCGGCAAATACCAGGGCGCCGGCGGTTGACCTTTCTCGAAATCAGGAGACCGGCGCCGACGATTTTGCGCGGACCTCGAGGAACGCCGCCGTCAGCTTCGCCAGCACCGCCGAAGTGCACGTGCCGTTGGCTCCACCGATCGGATCGACGATATGGATCTGCCGGAGATCCTCCATGAATTCGTCCCAGAGCGGCGGCCCGCCTTCTTCGAGAAGCTGCGCGCGGATGCTCAGTTCCTCGCTGACAGGCAGATGGCGCCGCCCCCAGGCGCCGATCATGACGAAGACGGGAACAAGCTGGATGGCCGGCTCCTCGAGGCTGTAGATTGCTTTCTGGCTGTGGCTCGGATCGTCCCGCTTGCTGATAAACCCGAGCGAGAGCAGGCGCTTCAGCCTGGCTGCTAGAATGTTGGAGGCGATCCCCTCCTCCGAATGGGTCAGCAGATCGCGGAAATGGCGGCGGTTGCCAAACATGATGTCCCGGATGATGATGAGGGTCCACCTGTCGCCCAGCACTTCCATCGTCAGGTTGATCGGGCAGCCCGAGCGCAGTTCGATATCCACCAGGCATCTCCTTCAAAAAACTGGTTGCATTATAGGATCACTTATGCGACAAAACAACCAGTTTTAATTTGCAATCAGATGGAGGAAACCATGTCCAAGGTTCGTGTCGCAGCATTTTCCCTTTCCGTGGATGGTTTCGGCGCCGGGCCGGAGCAAAGCATGCAAGATCCACTCGGCAAGCGCGGAACTGAGATGTTTCAATGGTTTCTCCATACCCGCACGTTTCGCGCGATGCAGGGAAAGGACGACGGCTCGCAAGGAATTGACGAGGATTATGCCGCCCGTGGCATGGCCAATTTCGGCGCCTTCATCCTCGGCCGCAACATGTTCGGCCCCATCCGCGGCGATTGGCCTGATAAGGCCTGGAAGGGCTGGTGGGGGCCAAACCCGCCCTACCATGCGCCAACCTTCATCCTGACGCACTATCCCCGCGAACCCCTCGTCATGGAGGGCGGCACGACCTTTCACTTCGTCACCGGCGGCATCGAGGACGCCCTTGAAAAGGCGAAGGCCGCGGCCGGCGGCAAGGATGTGAAGATCGGCGGCGGGGTCAGCACCGTGCGCCAATATCTTCAGGCCGGCCTGATCGATGAATTGCATTTCGCCCTCTCGCCCGTCGTGCTCGGCAAGGGCGAAGCAATGTTCACCGGCATCGACCTGCCCGCTCTCGGCTTCCGCGTCGCCGAGCATGTCGCCACCGAACACGCCACGCACATCGTGCTCGCAAAATAAACGAGCCGCCGATCGGAATCGGCATTCGTTCACACCAGCGCGTGCCGCAGGATGCCTGCGGCGGCAATGGCGATGATGACGGTCGGCAGCACGGGCAGCCGGGCTGCCGCCAGCATCGTCACCGCAAGAGCAATCAGATCCGCCGGCCGGCCGGTGACGAAGTCGGGTGCGATGACAGTGATCAATACGCAGCCCGGAGCACTCTCCATGACGATGCGCAGGCGCGGGCCGAGCGCGCGGTTGCGCAGGAAGAGATAGCCGCCGATGCGGGTGAGATAGGTGAGCGTCGCCATCAGCACGATCGCGGTGAGGTAAAGCGGATCAGCCATCGGCGCGCGCCATCAGGAATGCCGCGGCAACGCCGGATAGCGCGCCTGCCGGAACATACCAGGCCCCCGGTAGCGCCAGGTAGGTTGCAGCCGCGAAGAACAGGCTGACGAGCCAGGGAAGTGCTGCTTTCGCGCCCTTCCACATGCCGGCGAGCATCACCAGGAACACGGCCGGAAACGCCATGTCGAAACCGTATTCGGTGACGTCGCCGAGGATCGGTCCGACCAAGACGCCGATGGTCGTGAAGATGACCCAGCAAAAATAGAGGCCGAGCGCCACGCCGAAGAAATAACCCAGGCTGAGATTGGCCCGGGCCTTCCTCGCATCCGCCAGTCCCATCGCCCAGCTCTCGTCGCACATGAAGAACAGCGCCATCAGCGCCTGTCTTTTCGACAGATGGCGAATGAAGGGGGCAAGTGCTGCTCCCATCAGCAGATGCCGGCTGTTGACGAGAAAGGTGATGGCGGCGATGAGAAGCACGTGCGGCGGCGAGGACCAAAGCTCCACAGCGGCAAACTCCGATCCGCCGCCGAAATTCAGCCCCGTCATCAGCGGCACCTCAACGGCCGTAAATCCCTTGCCGGCGGCCTGCGCGCCGAGCACCAGCGCAAACGGCACGAAGCCCAGCATGATCGGGATCGCCGCCTTCAGGCCGCGCCATGCCTCGGATCGCCCTTTTGCGGGCATGCTGATGTCTTCAGAGATGCAGTCCGTCACCTCGGTAACCCTTGTTATCGAAAGCGTGCCGCGAACAGCGGTGCGTCGCCTGAATTATTATCGCAATCCCGAGAGCGATTGGTTGCGTTCTCAAATATGTATTGCCATTTTATTGGCATCCCGTGCCAATGACTAGCCAATCACGAGCAGAGGACGCCAATGAAGCTGGATTCCATAGATCGCGCCATACTCCGCGTCCTGCAGCAGGACGGCAGAATCCAGAACACCGAACTGGCCGCCAAGGTCGGACTGTCTCCGTCACCGTGTCTGAGGCGCGTCAGGATGCTCGAAGAAGCCGGGATCATCAGACATTACGTCGCATTGCTGGACCCGGTGAAGCTCGACATGGGCTTCAGCGTATTTGTCCGCATCTGGTTGTTGGCTCAGGACGAAGAGACGACGGCGGCCTTCTGCCGTGCGGCGGAGAAGCTGCCCCAGATCGTCGAATGCCATCTGATGGCCGGCGACTGTGATTTCATCCTCCGGGTCGTGGCTCCAGATCTGGACGGCTACAGGCGCTTCCAGATGGAACACCTCGGCCGCATCGAAGGCGTCCGCAACATCAAGACGGAAATCCCGATGCAGAAGATCAAGCAGTCATGGCAGGTTCCGGTCTGACGGCCGTGAGAAAAAGAACAAGGCGCCGGCATTCTTCAATTCGCGCGCATGTCCGTCGAGATCTACGAACGCTCCGAGGACGCATTCCTCGAAACGTTCTGTCTTGAGCATGATGCCGATCGACAAGCTCAGATTGCCAGAGGATACGGGCGTCCGGCCGGGCAGGCACCAAACCGTGTCAGAGAAATAGCGGTGGTTTAGCTGGGGAATGAGCGTAGAGTGAGCGCCATCGGCCCATCGGCATCGGCACTTCCGCTTGAGAGACCATAGGTGCTCTTGCCGCTTTTCGGATGGCACGACGATGCTCCTATCGCTCATCTCACTCAATGATGATGAAATAACAATCGTCACCGATGCAGTTCGGCTATGGTGCTGCGAGAGGAAGCTCGACATCGACAGCATCGAAGGGCGCCGCGCCATCACCATTGCCGTCGATCTCATCCAGATGAACACTGACCGCGACAGGCTTTTTACCGAGCTGTCGAAGCAGTTGGACCACCAGTAGGACCCGACGGCGGTGGCTCGAGAGGCTTAAAGTCGCTTTTCAAAAAACGTGTCGGGATATGGGTCGTCATTGAACCGGTCGATCTCATGCCAGCCGGTTCCGCGATAGAGCTGTTGCGCCTCGGAAAGCGCACTGTTCGTATCCAGACGGAGGAGCTTGACGGATAGCTCGCGGGCGATGGTCTCGGCGGCAAACATGAGGCGTGTTGCGAGCCCGAGGCCACGCGCGGAGGGGGCGACCCAGAGCCTTTTGATCTCCGCGACCTCGCCACCGCTACCCTTCAACCCGACGCAGCCGATCGGCAGGCCATCGGACAAAGCCACCAGGAACGCACCGCGCGGACGGGTCATATCCTTGGCGTCGGGATCGCGGGACAGCGATACATCGAAGCCCTTCTCAAACCGGCGTGAAAGTTCGCCGTAATATTCGCTCAGGCAATAGCTGGCGTCCTCGTGCCGAGGGTCCGTCTCCTCGATCACGATCTGGTCGCGCCTCAGCGAGGAAGCAACGATGTCCATGGCGCGTAGGAGTTCTTCCGGGCGGCGATGGCGTGCCAGAAATCCCTCCGCCTGCGCATTGGAAAGCGCTTCATAAGCCTGGAACTCGGACTGACCGATTTTGGTCAATCTGGCGATGCGGCGACGCGCGTCCTGAGGGTTCGGCACCGTCTCGATGAGCCCCTCCTCTTCCAGACTGCGCAGCAGACGGCTCATCAAGCCCGAGTCCAGACCGAGGTAATCGCGGATCACGGCAACATCCGATTGTCCCCGTCCGATCGAATTGAGCACGCGGGCAGCCCCGAGCGGACGCCCGCGCCCGAGGAAAGAGCTGTCGAGAGCGCCGACTTCGGAAGTGACGGCACGGTTGAAGCGACGGACGCGGGAGACAGGATCGCAAGCCATATTATCTGACTTAAGTCAGATAATTGATCCTGTCAATTCTGAGATCAAAAGCAGAGGTCTCGCCGGTCGGCGGTTTGCAGCCATCTTGCGGATCCCCATCCCCTCGCCTAAGGGATGGTAACGTCCCGCAAGGCCTCCCCCGTGTTCCGTTTTGCTCTCCACGTCCTGATCGTTCTCCTTCTGACGCTGCTCACGCAGATCGGCGGCATCGCCTATCTCATCGCCTTGGCCGCGTCGCGCGCCTGGGGCATCCGGCGCTTTCTGACGAAGCTCGCCATCTTCCTGTTTTGCTATGCCGGTGCGACATTTGCCGCGAGCCTCGCAGCCCCGATGGTCGGGCGGGTACCCCTCTCCTGCATATCAAGCGCCACAGACAGGCTCGTGGTCCGCTCCCCGATCTATTGCCTGCTGAACCGCAACTACGTCACCCCTCACCTGCGCGATCTGGCAAAAGCGCTTGCCGCCCACATGAACGAGGAATTTCCCGGTACCGTCACCGTCGCGCTGGATGCGAATTTCCCCTTCGTCAACGGCTTTCCGCTGCTGCCGCACCTTTCGCATGCCGACGGAAAAAAGCTCGACTTCGCCTATTATTACAAGGATGCGGACGACGCTTTCCTGGATGGCGTCACCCGCTCCCCGATCGGTTATTTCGCTTTCGAGCAGCCCGCGCCGGGCGACGAATTGCCATGCCAAGGGCGCAATGACTGGCTTACCACACGCTGGGATTTCGACGCGCTGCAGCCGTTGTTTCCGGCCTATGGCATCGAGGAGCAGCGCACATCGGCCGCGGTCGCCTGGCTGACGAGCGAAGGCGTGGCGCGCTTCGGCCTGCAGAAGATCTTCATCGAGCCGCATCTGAAGAACGCGCTTGGCATTACCGACAGCCATGTCCGCTTCCAAGGTTGCCGCGCGGCCCGCCACGACGACCATATCCATATCCAAGTTGAATGAGCGTAAGCTGCAAGGATTGAAAAGCCCTATTGCGCCACACGGACTATGTCAGACGAGAGTGGGGAGGTTTGCTCCGTATGAATATTTTCATTCTGCTGATCGGTTTTCCAGGCGTCGGGAAACTCGCGATCGCCAAAGAATTGAGCCCCCTTTTTTCCGCAAAGATTGTCGACAATCATTGGTTCAATAACCCGATACTGCGCCTCATCGATGATGACGGGACATCTCCCCTCCCAAACGGAATATGGGAATACACCGGAAGAGTTCGGCAAGCCGTCTTGGATGCGATCGTCGCCTATAGCGCTTCCTCGGCAAACTTCATCTTCACGCATGCCGGTATTGACGGCGATCAGCGTAGCATGCGCACTTTTCAACAAATTGCTGCCGCGGCTCAACAGCGCCAGGCCTTGCTGGCGCCGATCCGATTGCTATGCGACGAGGATGAGTTGGCACGCCGCATTTCTACACCCGCACGCCGCGTCCACTTAAAATCAATAGATGTAGAAGCCTCGAGAGAACGCAGCCGACGAGCTTCTGTTCTCGATCCGCGGCATCAAAATACGCTCGTCTTGGACGTAACATTCGCATCACCTGGGGAAAGTGCGGCCGCTATTCGAAATCATGTTTTGAACGTCGCAGGCAACCCCTGAAGTCGGTGCTTTGCAGCCAAGCCGCCCAGTCGATGAGGAATCTGTCGTGAATGAACGTGCGCTGCTTCAGATCCTCAGGCGCGTCCCGCCGATGCACGCTTGAGGAAGCCGCGGCTGCGGACGGGAAAGACCTCTTTCGCCGTCAGGAATTCCAATGTCAGCTCCGGATAATTAGCGTCCCGCGCGTTGTGATAGTTGACAGGGTTACCCCAAAGCTTCGGGGCCAAATCGGCGCCCGCGCTCTGGCTTCCGCAGCGTTGCGAAAGAACCTTTTGCGAGACGCGCTGGACGCGGCGGATGTGGTTGAAACGCACCGGCCGGCCAGCGGCCTAATGCCACACAGAGCGGCACGCCAACGGCTGAACAAGTTTACGATTCTTGGGCACCGTTGAGATAGCGTGCAACGCTCAGCCGGCACTGACTTGAAGGATCCACGCCCGCCGGCACTTATCTGCAAAGAGTCGGAAAAATCATAATGATCAATCGAACGGCGCCCACAGTTACAATCGAGCAGGCGGCTGCACTGATGCGCCCTCACCGCACGAAAAGCATCAGGTTGGACCGGGTTTGGCCACCGAATGAAGCTCTGGGGCTCTTGTCACAGATCGGAGGAGAACCGAATCTTCCGCCGAGCCTCGATTGGCCCACGATCGAATTCGAGGATGGGACAAAGGCATCGCTGGATTTCCTGGCGCAAATCAATCTGGAGGAACTGCCTGAAATCGAGGCTCGCGGCGCGCTTCCGAAAACGGGGGTGCTCTATTTCTTTGCCTTGGCGGAATCCAACGAGCCGCTCCAGACCTACGGTTCGGATGCCTGGCGTGTTCTCTATTACCCTGGCAACGCCGCGGATTTTCCCAGCCGCTCAGTTCCTGAGGACGCCGGGTGGAGAATCGATCATCTAGATTACGGTGAAACACCGGGAAGCAACTATCGAAATCCAGAGAGCCCGAAAGGCGAGCTTTTCCCGAGGTGCACCGTTCGCTTCACCGTGATCGATTTATGGGACATCCCACGATTTTCAGGATCAGACGATCCTCGGGTCCGGCCTTTTGAGAACGCCATTGCCATGGAGCCGGCCGATTTCGACGAGCCAAATGGCATTCCGGATGCCATCCGAAATTTTTGGACGAGGATAAATCCGTTCAAGCTCCAGGCGCCGAAGACACTTGAGACCTCTCAAAAGCAGCCTCCCCAAGCTCGCGTGGATGTCGAAATGTCCGACATCAGCGACCTGGCATATGACTGCCTTTCAATGCTGCGGAGAGAAGAGGGAGAAAACTGGTATCACTCTAAAATCCAGCTGAAATCATGGAGCCTGCCATACCGCGTGGAAGACGCGGTCATGCTTTTGAACGAAGCCAGAAATGAGTGGTGCGAAAATGCGCTGCCGCTGGATGATGTTCTTGAGCACTGGGGTGAACCCTCCGACACCTTGATGCAGGCCTACGACGGTTGGAAGAAGCAAGCGATGGCGCTGACTGGCAGCCTCACCGCATTGGGCAGAGCAACCAAGCTTTCCCCCGAACTTCGCGAAAAGGTTCTGAACGTCGTGGAAGAGGGCCGTCAACTACGAAAACAAGCGGGAGACTACGGATTGCACCCGCATCTCGAAACGGCCTTCCGCGCATCTCTGACGACCCTTCTTACCGATTTTCCCGGCATTGCTGAAATGGAACCGGAATTGGTTGCTGCCGGAAATCCCGCCAATCAGGCCGAGCTGAACGGGTACTTGTCACACCGCATGGTGGGAACCGGCGACGGGTTACAATCCGACCTCGAAGACGATGCAATTCTCCTGCTTCAACTCTGCAGCGATTCCGAGGGCCCACGCTTCCAATGGTGGGATGTTGGAGTAATCCGATTTTCGATCAATCGGGAAGCGTTGCGGACCTGCGAGTTTCATCTGGCCGAGGCTGAAATCGAGGGCCACTGACCCCTGGAGCAACAGTCTCCTGAACGGCGCTCCTTAATCACGCCTCAGCCGATCTGGAAACCGCCTTCTTGGCGCGGCCGGATCGGCAAGCGTTCCAGACCCACCGTCCCAGCCGAAACAGAGCGCGGAATGCGTAGAAGATAACAAGGATCAGCAGGGGTGCGACCGCCAGCAGAAGAGCGATCTCGGAATCCAACTCCCAGATCCCTTCGACAATAGCTTCCAATCCCGACTGAAAATCATGAAAGAATCCCCCATTGCTCGGCTTCTGCTCCCGGTCGTGCATGGCTGCTCCGTTACCCGTTTCAAGGGCACGTGGGGATGCGATGAACATGTTGCAACCGTTCGCCCAATCACCCGCCCTCGTCCTTCGAGGCTCCGGCTTTCAGCCTCCGCGCCTCAGGATGAGGGCTGACCGATGTGACCCTGTATCAGCACGGCCCTCTCTCCAGCCTCATCCTGAGGCGCCCCGCAGGGGCCTCGAAGACGGGGCTGGCCACCCGTCGGCACCCATCCGACGGGCAAGGAGCCACGCGTGACCTATCGCAACGGCAGCTCGTAGCTTCGCTTCAGCGTTTCCATCGGCACGTCGGTCTTGACGCTGAGGACGCTCGGAATGCGGGTCAGGTGGTCGGCCTGAAAACGCCAATAGCTGTGTAAATCGGTGGTGACGATGCGAAGCACGGCGTCGCACTCGCCCGTCGTCAGGTAGCACTCCATCACCTCGGGAAACCGTCTCACGGCTTCGGCGAAGCGCAGGGTGACCTCGGCATCCTGAGTTTTGAACCATACGCGGGCGAAAACCGTCAGCCCCGCCCCGACCTTTGCCGGATCCAGCACGGCGACATAGCGATCGATGATCCCGGCTTCTTCCAGCAGCCGCACGCGGCGCAGGCAGGGCGAAGGTGACAGGCCCACCTCCTTTGCCAGCTCGACATTCGAAATGCGCCCGTCGCGCTGAAGTACGCGCAGAATATGGCGATCGATCGCATCGAGCCCTGTCGGCATGTTATAGCTCCAGTTTCCATACAAATGGCAGAATATGCCAATTATTTGCAATTTTGAGGACGCTTCGCAAGCTCATTGCGCAAGACATGACCTATCGTTCCAAACATCGATGTGGAGATGACCAATGGTAGGAAAAATGAATAAAATCGTGCTCGCTTATTCCGGCGGGTTGGATACCTCGATCATCCTCAAATGGCTGCAGGAGAGCTACGGATGCGAGGTCGTCACCTTCACCGCCGATCTCGGCCAGGGCGAGGAGCTTCAGCCGGCGCGGGCAAAGGCGGAGATGCTTGGCGTGAAGGACATCCGCATTGTCGATCTACGGGAGGAATTCGCCCGCGACTTCGTCTTTCCGATGCTGCGGGCCAACGCGCTCTATGAAGGGCAGTATCTGCTCGGCAGTTCCATCGGCCGGCCACTGATTGCCAAGCATCTGGTCGCCATAGCCCGCGAGGTCGGCGCGGATGCCGTCGCCCACGGCGCGACGGGCAAGGGTAACGACCAGATCCGCCTCGAACTCGCCGTCAATGCGCTCGATCCATCGATTAGGGTCATCGCTCCCTGGCGCCGGTGGAACTTCCGCTCCCGCATCCAGCTACTGGAATATGCCACGAAGCATCAGATTCCGGTGCCCAAGGACAAGCGCGGCGAAGCGCCCTTCTCGATCGACGCCAACCTGTTGCACACCTCGACCGAAGGCAAAATCCTCGAAGATCCGGCCGAGGTCGCGCCCGAATACATCTACCAGCGCACGGTCGACCCTATCGACGCTCCCGATACCCCCCAGACCGTCACCATCGGCTTCGAGAGCGGCGATCCGGTGTCCGTAAACGGCGAAGCGATGACGCCGGCCACCTTGCTCACCGAGCTCAACAGGATCGGAGGCCGACACGGCATCGGCCGGCTCGATCTCGTCGAAAACCGTTTCATCGGCATGAAATCGCGAGGGGTATACGAGACGCCAGGAGGAACGATCCTGCTTGCGGCCCATCGAGGCATTGAATCGATTACGCTTGATCGCGCCGCCTCCCACCTGAAGGACGAGATCATGCCCCGCTACGCCGAGCTGATCTACAACGGCTTCTGGTTCGCCCCCGAGCGGGACATGCTGCAAGCCCTGATCGACCGGAGCCAGGCCTTCGTCAGCGGCGAAGTGACGCTAAGGCTCTACAAGGGATGCGCCTCGGTCATCTCTCGCACCTCCCCTCGCTCGCTCTATTCCGCCGACCTCGTCACCTTCGAAGAGAGCTCCCTCGCTTACGACCACCACGACGCCGAAGGCTTCATCAGGCTGAACGGATTGCGGCTCCGAAGCTGGGCAGCCCGCAAGGGAACATGAGCGGTCGGCTTTGCATCCGACGGCGAATTGAAAGCTTCCAGCGCAGAACCAAATTTCAAACGATTTTAAAAATTCCACCCGAAAAGCTAATCGATTTTAATTTTATTATTAAAATTTTCTTGTTGCAGCGCAAAAAAATTTAACCACTATTTCTGTAGACGCTCAGGTTGTTCGTTGGAGAAACTCGCATGACTGTGACATTTCCGCTATCCGAGAAGCGCGACGCAGAGTTATTGCTGAAGCACTTGACGTTGCACAAACTCAGCTGTCCGGGAAACTGTGTCGTGTCGCTCAAGGCGTACGTCGCCCACGTTTCTTCCTCTCATACCACGGCACTCGGTACCGCTCGTACCGCTTGGTAATGATCGAATGTCTTGGGCTCCTTGCCGAATGTTCGTGCCTTTCGCTTTTGCTCAAGGCGTCGACCGCCTATCTCGCTGCAGGCAGCCTCATGCCGGCGAACTTCAGGATATCCTCGATCTTCGTGTCGAGATCCGCGTCGGGTTCGACCTGGCCGTCTATCATCAGCAAGGCAAGGCCGTGCGTCAACGACCAAAGAAAGAGCGCGGCAATCGGCACATCCTCAGGCGTCAGCCGTTTTTCCAGATCGTCCTTCATCTGCCGGTAAATCCGCGCCCGCGAGGCGCGGATCGCTTCATTTCCTTTGGAATAGGCCTGAAAACTCTCCCCGAACATCAGCCGATAGAGGCCCGGATTCGCGCGGGCAAAGGCGACATATGCGATGCCGCCGGCAAGCAGGTGTCGCCGGGGACCATCCAGGGCGGCATCAATGGTTTCGCTGAGTTCGGCAAAGCCTTGTTCGGCAAGTGACGCCGCGATGGCGTCAAGGCTGTTGAAATAATGGTAGGCCGCCGGAGCCGAGACCCCGGCGCGGCGACCGATTTCCCGCATGCTGAGCGCCGCCGGGCCTCCCTCCTCGATAAGCGCCCTTGCCATCGCCAGTAACGTGGGGCGCAGATTGCCGTGATGATAGCGGGTCGCTGTTTTATCCCTAGTCATGTCTTGATCTAATCTTTACATCGTTAAAATCGTGTTTTAACCTGCCCGCGATGACAAGGGTCAGCTACGGTCCGGGCGTCGGGACCAAGGTTTACAGACAACGAGGCTTTCATGCGAGCATCGGAACCAAGCCGCACCGCGCTGGGCGCTGCAGCCTACAGGGCGGCGCACCAGAACGTCGATGGCGGCGCAATCTTCTTCGACCCCTACGCTCGCCGGATACTCGGTGAGGAGGCGAGCGCCGAGGCTGACCTGAAAGCCCGGGACCCCTCTACGCGATCCTTTCGCCTCTTCATGGCGGCACGCAGCCGATATGCCGAAGACTGCCTTGCCCTGTCCGTAGCAAGAGACGTCCGGCAGGCAGTTATCCTCGGCGCCGGGCTCGACACCTTTGCACTGCGCAATCCCCATGCCGGCCTGAAGGTCTTCGAAGTCGATCATCCTGCCACGCAAAGGTGGAAGCAGACGCGGCTGAACGAAACCGAGCTGACGCACGCCCCGCCGACATTCGTTCCGGTCGATTTCGAGCAAGAAGATCTCAAAGAGTGCCTCGTCGCGTCCGGCTTCAAGCTGGAAACGCCATCCTTCTTCATCTGGCTCGGCGTCGTGCCCTATCTCAAGGAGGCGTCGGTCTTTTCCCTGCTGCGCTTCGTCGCCGGCCTGCCGAGCGCATCCGTCGTCTTCGACTACAGCGAACCCCTCGAAAATTATTCACCCGAACGCCGTGCCCGCGCGGCGGAAATGGGATCGCGCACGGCTGCGGCCGGCGAACCGTGGCTGACACACTTCGATCCGAAGGAAATCTCCGAGCGATTGCTGAGCCTGGGGTTCGTATCTCTGGAGGATCTCGGCCCCACCGAAATGGCAAAGCGCTTCTTCGGCCTGCCAAGGGATGCACCGGATCGCGGCGCTGGCCCGCACGTCATATGGGCGGGGAGATAGGAATAGTCGTAACGATTGAATTGCGACACTTGGACCTCAGCGTTGTAGAGGACAGCATCCAGCCGGCTCACGCATAACCGGCGTATCCATTCGGCAGGTCATGCGGGCGGGGATGTTAAAGCATGTCGCGGAAAAGTTTGCAGCGGTTTTGCGGCAACGACATGCGTAAAAACAAAGAGCTAAAGCGCAAGGAGGGAATCTGAAAGATCGCGACGCGCTTTAGTCACGGCAGACTGCCGTTGCAGTGCTTGCAAAAATTCCTATTCTCGGCGTCACCGATGGCGATGAAAAGCTGAGGCATCCGGTTTATTGCGATAGGAATTTTAGATCACATCATGACGACACTCAGCCGCCCTGATCTCAGCGACATCAACCATGGCGACTGGGTGGATCGCCGGTTACCGGCCGCATGGCGGCCATACACGCGACTGGCGCGGCTCGATCGCCCGGTCGGAATCTGGTTGACGCTTTTCCCATGCTGGGCCGCCCTCATCCAGGCATCGCACGGTCTGCCGAACTTCTTGCAGTTGGCGATCTTCTCTCTCGGCGCCGTGCTGATGAGAAGTGCCGGTTCCACGGTCAACGACATCGCGGATCGGAAGTTTGACGGCCATGTGGAACGGACTCGCTTCCGGCCCCTTGCAAGCGGGGAGCTCCGCACCCTGCACGCCTTCGTCTTTCTGGCCGTGGAACTCGTGGCTGCGGCATCGCTTCTACTCTTCCTGACACCCTATACGTGCCTGGTGGCAATCTCGGTTCTGCCGCTGGTCTTCATCTACCCGCTCTGCAAGCGCTTCACCCACTGGCCCCAGGCCGTCCTGGGTGCAGCGTTCAATTGGGGGATGCTGATGGCATGGGCCGAGCTTGCAGGCCATATTCCGGCCGGCGCCGTCTTGATGTGGGGCGGGGCCATCGCCTGGCAGATCGGTTATGATACGGTCTACGCCTATGTCGATCTGAAGGATGATACCCGCCTCGGCCTGAAGTCGACGGCAATCCTGTTCGGCAGGCACGGCAAGATGTGGATCGGCTTGTTCTATGCTCTGGCCGTCGGGGCCTGGTCGCTCGGCGGCTGGCTGCTGGACATGTCGCCGCCTTATGCAATCGGAATGCTGGTCATCGCCGCTCATCTCGCCTGGCAGACCCGGCGGATCGACCTTGCCCGCCCCGACCTGAATTACCGCCTCTTCCTCGCCAATATCCTGACGGGCGTGCTACTCGCCTGCACGGCTTTGTCGGGCACATTTTGACGAGGTCGAGACCGTGAGACCAATGACCTATCTGAAACAGGGCATGCTCGCCGCGGCCATGATGCTGACAGCAATGATGATGTCCCCACATCGAGCGCATGCCGGACAATGCGAGCGGGAAACCTTTGAAGATGCGGCATACGTCGTCTGCACGTTGGACCTTGAAAAAGCCGACCTCCGCCTGTTCTGGAAGGGCGCCGATGGCGCACCGTACCGCACCTTTTCAAGCCTTGCCGAAGCCGTTCACGCGGCGGGGAAGACGCTGGTGTTGGCCGTCAACGCCGGCATGTACCGGGCCGATTTTTCGCCGATGGGACTGTATGTCGAAAACAGCAGGGAATTGAAACCCGCCAATACCGCAAAGGCCGAAAGCTCCGCCAGCCAGGTACCCAATTTCTACAAGAAGCCGAACGGCGTGTTCTTTCTGAGTGAAACCGGCGCAGGCATCCTCCCTACAGATGAATTTCTGAAGCTTGCGCCCAAAGTGCGGTTCGCTACACAGTCCGGCCCGATGCTTGTCATCGCCGGCACGCTGAACCCGATCTTCATCCCAGGCTCGACGGATCGAACCCGCCGAAGCGGTGTCGGCGTCTGCGCGGCCGGCACGGTTCGCTTGGTGATCAGTGAAGACGGGGTGAATTTCGACGATTTCGCGCGGCTCTTCCGCGAACAGCTGAAATGCTCCGACGCCTTGTTTCTCGATGGCGGAAACGGTGTCGGGCTTTACCATCCGGCAATGGGCCGCAACGACCGCTCCTGGCACGGCGGTTACGGCCCGATCCTCGGGCTTGTCGAATAGAACCGGTATTCATCGAGGCGGGCGTTGAGCCTTGTGCCTCATCTATCATCCGGCCGGTCACCAAAAAACCTTGCCGTGGCCGTGATCAGCCGGTCCAGCATATCGACGTTCTTACAAGTGTTGAAAATGTGATCCATGGGAGCCTCCCAAACTTGGTGTGCCCCCTTATGCGCCCGAGCGAACTTTGCCGCTGTTCCCACAGGAATGGCGGTATCCAGGCTGCCTTCCGCAAGGAAAACCGGTCCATCATACTTAGCAATCTCGTCCAGCGGATCCAGGCTTTCGACGTCGGCAAAGAAGTCATGGCCGAGAGTTATGGACGAGCCCCACGGAAGTTGAAGCTTGGTGGGCGATCGGTTTTCGAGCGCCCGTTCATACACATCACGCCCAATCAAGGCTGGAAAGGATAGTTTCGGCTCGCCGACAGGGGCCCAGAGCGCGACCGCCGCTGGTCGATTTGTTCGGCCCGCCGCCACGGCAGCAACCAGGCCACCCTGGCTCCATCCCAGCAGAAAGATCGCATTCGGACCACCCGACGGCAGATCGCTGACGAAGTCCATGGCGGCGATGCAATCCTCGATTTGGCGATTATATGTCGTGTCCTGAAAGCGTCCTCCGCTTTCGCCGACACCTCGAAAGTCAATCCTTAGGCTCGAAAAACCGAGAGACGCGAGCTTCTCCGCCGTATGCGTGAAGATACCGGTGCCGGTCTGAGAAATCATGAGTTCGTGCCGCGTTCCTCCGAACCCATGGAGAAGCACGACAGTCGGTGCGTTTGCCGAGGCCGTCAGACGCAATGTTCCGACAACATGATCCCCACCGACCTCAAAGTTTACCGTTGCCTCTGCCGCCATTGCTTCCTCCGAACCTCCCCGTCAAAGCCTATCCCTTCCCCGCACGTGTCATTTCGGCGCGCATCCAGCTCGAGTCACCCCAGGTGGAGAGCCAGATCATCAGATCGGTCAGAGAGCCGATGATGGGCAGGAGCAAGGCGTGGTTCAGGCCCCGTCTCCTTTGACTGTCCTCAGCCTTCCTCAGATGCGCCAGCTCCTGTTCCTGTATCGAGGCGATCAGGGCGTGAAGCTCGGGATCGCGCTTGGCGAGGAAGGCCAATTGGTCTTCGAGATGGCGATGGACCGTGCTTTCAACGGCCTCTGTGCAGATCCAGATCATGTTGCGCCCGCCAAGCGCCGTCAGGATGCCGAGTACGGAACCGCCGAGGCTCCAGAAGGCCATGACGCGGCAGGGCCTGGCGCTCCTTGCAGGCATTGCCTCGC
Source organism: Rhizobium sp. NZLR1b (assembly GCF_019685155.1). Classification (NCBI taxonomy): domain Bacteria; kingdom Pseudomonadati; phylum Pseudomonadota; class Alphaproteobacteria; order Hyphomicrobiales; family Rhizobiaceae; genus Rhizobium; species Rhizobium sp. NZLR1b. The sequence goes on along the minus strand of NZ_JABDWC010000015.1, from coordinate 139,422 downwards.
GAAACAAGCCGGCAATGGTCGATCTCGTCCTCACGCATCTCTTCAAGCGCCGGCACGATGTCGGGAAACAGCCGCCGGGCCATCAGGATCTGGGCGCCATAGATCCTGATAGCACCGAACTCGCCCGCATGGTTGACCTTGAGAATGCGACGGATGGTGACATCGGCGTCGCGCATTCCCGAGTTACTCGACGGATTGATCATGACCACCCTGCCCCGGTTCCCTTGCAGGCAATAGGCAGGATTGCCGCCGTGATCGTCAAGGGGTGCGTCGACTCAGTCTGCCGCGACAAAAAATTCAACGACTCAGTCAGCCCTGGGTGAGGCCGGAAATGCTTCAACGATGTCTTCGGGAATGAAGCCGCCGGTCTGGCGTTTCCACAGGCGGGCAAACAGGCCGTCGCCTTCGACCAGTTCGTCCGGATTGCCCTCCTCCACGATCCGCCCGCGATCGAGCACGACGATCCGGTCCATCCTGGCGATGGTCGACAGCCGGTGGGCGATGGCGATCACCGGCTTTCCCTCCATGACGAGGTTCAACCGCCCCTGGATGGCGGCTTCGGATTCGCTATCGAGCGCGGAGGTCGCTTCGTCGAGCACCAGGATCGGCGCGTCCTTCAGCAGAACGCGGGCGATAGCGACACGCTGGCGCTGGCCGCCGGAGAGCTTGATGCCGCGGTCGCCTACGAAGGCGTCATAGCCCCTGCGGCCCTCGCTGTCAGTCAGATCAGCGATGAAGGCATCGGCGCTCGCCATCTTCGTCACCCGTTCGATTTCGTTCTGCGTCGCCTCTGGACGGCCGTAGCGGATATTGTCGCCGACCGACCGGTGCAGCAGTGCGACGTCTTGCGCGATCACCCCGATCGCGCGGCGAAGGCTTGACTGCGTGACCGCCCGGATGTCTTGCTCGTCGATCAGGATCGAGCCGTCGCCGATGTCGTAGAAGCGCAGGAGCAGATTTGCGAGCGTGGTCTTGCCGGCGCCGGAGAGGCCGACCAGACCCACCTTCTCGCCGGGCCGGACCGTCAGCGACAGGTCGTTGATGACAGGCTTGCCTGACTTGTAGGCGAAGTGGAGGTTCTCGAAACGTATTTCGCCGCGCTGAACACTGAGCTCGGTCGCATCCGGCCGGTCGGTGATCGTCGGAGGTGTGGTCATGACGGGCATGGCGTCCTTGATCGTGCCGATCGCCTGGAAGATCTGCTGGCCCATCTGGAGGAAGACGAAGATCTGCGACGACAGCCGGTTGAGGATGTAGACCGCGCCGACGAACTCGCCGACCGTGAGGAAGCCTTTGACAAGGCCGGAAAATCCGATCGACAGCATGGTCAGCCACAGCAGCGTGTTGAGAATGACGACAGTCACTTCCGACGACCGATAGATACGCTGTTCGCTGTGCTGCGTCTGCACGGTCCTCTGGATGATGCGGCGGATGGCGCCGGCCTCGCTGTCTTCGGCCGCAAACTGCTTGATCATCTGCATGTTGGTATAAAGATCGGTGATGGCGCCGGCGACCAGGCTGCGCTGCTTGGCGTTGCGGCGCGAGCGCTGGACGAAGGTTGGCACGATCCTGGCGGTGAATGCGATGTTGAGCGCGATCCAGACGACGACAGGCAGGGCAAGCTGCCAGGCGAGTGCGCTCAGCAGGATCACAGAGCCCACCAGCTGCATCAGGAAGCGCGGGATGGACTGGAAGCCGGCAAGGATCTGCTGCTGGACGGCGGAGGATACCTGCGAGAGGCGTGAGGCAACCTGGCCGGCATAGAGATCATGGAAGAAGGCAAGGTCTTGCCGCTCCACCGCCTTATGTCCCTGCCATTGAATGGCAGCCGGCATGCCGATGCCTAAAGTATGCGAGTTCAGCGTATTCAGCATGAACGACACAATCGGCATGACCGGAAAGATCAGGAAGCCGAGAACGGTCAACAGCAGCCATTCATTGTGCAAGAAGGCGGCGGCGCCCTGTTGCGTCACGCCATCGACGATGACCGAAAGCCCCCAGACGATCGTCAGGTTGATCAACTCGAACACCATGGAGCAAAGCGCTAGCGCGATCAGCACGCCACGGAACATCGAGATGAAGTGCAGGAGCACCGTCACCGGACCTTTGGAAGGCAGCGGCCGGTAGGGAATGTCGAGCGGCCGGATCAACGTTTCGAAGGGACGGTAAATCGCATCGGAAATCGACATGGGCCGCTCGGATCAAAATTGGGAGGAAGCGTGGACTCGGACTACGCCAAGTCGTATGGGATCATCTTTTGGCCGCCATCTCAACTAGAACTTTTATAAATTGACCAAACGGGAATATCGCCAAAACAGAGCCTGGCGAGCGCGGGAAAGCGAGCGCCCGAAAGCCCCAATTGCGGTCGTCGCGCCATTGAGGCAGGATGCTGTCCTTGAACAAGAAGCAGGATTGAACCGACGCTCATGCTGACGGGCTCATGTCATTGCGGCAAGGCGAGTTGGACACTTAGAGGTGATCCCGGCTCGATCACCGCCTGCAACTGCACTCTCTGCCGCCGCTACGGCACGCTCTGGGCCTATGATTACGAAGGAGAGCGTATCGCTCTCAGCGGAGAAACCGCCTCCTATACCCGCTCCGGCCGGGAGACCTCGTCCCTCGAAATCTTGTTCTGCCCATCCTGCGCCTGTGTCTTGAGCTGGCGCGGCCTGCGGCTTCAAAAGGATGGCCGCCGGCGCATGGCGGTCAACATCCGGCTTGCGCCGCCGGATCTGGTCGCCGATCTGCCAATCGATCACTTCGACGGCCTGGATACGTTCGAAGATCTTCCGTCCAAAGAGCGCTGCGTGCGCGATCTCTGGTTTTGACAGCCTGTCCCGTTTCCGAAGGACCCTGGAAATGTAGGTCAATCTCACCGGACCCGACACTCCGGAAAACCTACTGCGTGAAGGTTCAGCCGCGCCGAGCCGCCTCGAGCGCCGCGACGTCGATTTTCCTCATGGTCATCATCGCATCGAAAACCCGCTTTGCCTGGTCGCCACCTGCCGCGAGCGCTTCGGAAAGGATACGTGGCGTAATCTGCCAGGACACACCCCATTTGTCCTTGCACCAGCCGCACTCGCTCTCCTGGCCGCCATTGCCGACGATGGCGTTCCAGTAGCGGTCGGTTTCCTCCTGGTCGTCGGTTGCAATCTGAAATGAAAAGGCTTCGTTGTGTTTTAACGCGGGACCGCCGTTCAGGCCGATGCAAGGAATACCCGCAACGGTGAATTCAACGACCAAGACGTTTCCCTGCTTGCCATCCGGATAATCTCCCGGTGCACGAATGACGGCGCCTACGGCACTGTCTGGAAACGTCGCGGCATAAAAGCGGGCAGCCTCCTCGGCGTCTTTGTCATACCATACGCAGATCGTATTCTTCGCCATTGCGCGGTCCTTTCGCTCTTCGTTTCGCATTTCCTTCGTTAGATATGAGGCAAACCGTCTTTCTCCAGCCCATGGTAGCAATTTCTCGGGAAGGACTGCCGAGCGCTGCCAAGCGGACGCAAAGAGCCGATAAAAGAGGGCCTGGCTCTCCCGGATCGCGCCAATTGCAGTCATCATTGATCTGTAGCATGAGCGAGCTGCTGCACCGTCCTCTTCGCTTCAATAAACCCCTCATTGTTGCATTGATTTGCCTGGAACAACGCTGATGATTTTCCTGCTTCGCCATGGCGAGACCATTTGGAACAGCTTAGGCCGCTTCCAAGGCCAGAAAGATTCATCCCTTACGGAGCGCGGTATCGAACAGGCCGAACAGGCGGCGAAGCTTCTGAAAAAGGAAGTCGCAGGCACCGAGCGTTCATTCCAACTCCAAGTTAGCCCGCTAGGTCGAACGAAAGAGACTGCGGCTCGAGTGAAACGGATATTGCCTTTGGAATCCCACCAGGAACCGCGGCTGATGGAGGTGACCATCGGCTGTTGGGACGGCATGACCAAGTTCGAAATCGACAACGAGTTTCCGGGAATGCTGGACGGGTCCGACGCTTTTGATTGGTATTTCAAATCTCCCGACGGAGAAAGCTTTGATGCTGCCTGTGCCCGGGCGAAGGACTGGATCTCAGGCATACGCGGACCGACAGTCGCGATTTCTCACGGGCTGTTTGGCAGATTGGTCCGCGGTGTCTATTCTGGCCTTTCAAAACGAGAGATGCTGGAACTGCCCGTTCCCCAATACGGATTCTATCGCCTTCGCGACGGCGAGTTCAGTCTGGTAGGCGCTTCGGCCGAAACGATATCCGACGTCGTTGCGTAACAAGGGTTCATGCCTGGTGACCGCCGCGGCCCGCCAAAATTCATTGCGGATTTATAGCGCGGCTCAATGTCGGAGATCGACACCTCCGACTTGCAGCAGCGTCTCGGGCACGCCTCACCCCTCGAGGCCTTGCTGGCCGCCTCGGGGTGAGGTTCGACACGACGTGGCTCTAAAACATATCCCGGCCGTCGCTGCGCGGGTCGCCGGCAACGCGATGCGGTTCGTAGAGCCCGCTCCGCGCCTTGCGCCGCCAAGGACGGGAAAGATCGCCGGGATTGTCGTCGATATCGGCGACCGATATCGCGGCCGTGCCATCCGTAGGGCATTGCGCCGCCCATCGGCCGCCAGGCGCGACGATCGCTGAAGAAGCAGGATCAGCCTGACCGGGATGGGCGGGGATCGAGAAACTGACCCAGTAACTATTGCTCGCCGCATGCCCTTGCGCCTCTGCGGCGAAAGACGGTTCAGTAGCCGGTGAACCGCCTGTCGTCGAAAACAGCACGCAATGGACGTCTAGCCGCTCGTATTCGCTAAAAATCTCTGGATAGTGGCATTCCATGCCGAGCGCGCAGCCAAAGCGGATGCCGTCGACCTCGAAGGTCACAGGAATCGACCCCGGCGTGTACATGAAGGAAATTTTGGTGTTGGACAGCAGGCGTTCGTCATAGCGCGTCACCAATTCGCCGTGGTCGGAGACAACATAGAGGCTGTTGTGCGGTCGATGCGGTTCCGTCAGCGGATGTACTGAGCCGATGACCGTCCAGAGCTCGAGTTCGCGCGCCAGCCTGCGCGTTGCATCCAGTTCCTCACGCAGCACGGCCCATTCGAACCGCCGCCAATCGGATGGCCCGATCTCTCGCGGCCCGATTTCCGACATGATGCGCTTGTTCGGCGCTGACGTCGCACCTTCGGGAAAGTGCACGAGCCGTGCCCCCGCCTGCCGCGCCTGCCGCATCAGCAGGCGAATCTCCTGACCACTGCGGCGGAGCTTGTCGATGTCACGGGGATCGTCTGCATGAGTGGTCTGCGCCACAGCGAGACGCAGGCGCCTCACCTCGGGCGCTACGTCTTCCGCCGAGCTGGGCAGCAGATGCATGCGGGCGGTGGTATAGGATTCACCCGTCTTGGCGGCGCGCGCACGCACCCGCCGCTTGAAATTTCCATTCTCAGTCATATCAGGGCCTCTCACGTTCCGGACATCGTTCCCCAGCAACAGGCCCGAAACATCAGGACCAAAGTAACGACCCGAGACGAAAACCCCTTTGCCTCCGGTTGAAGACCCTGCTGGGGAAGGTCTGGGGAGGTTCGGCGTTAGGCCACGCCGAGTTAAAGATGCCGAGGCGACCGCGATTCGTCAATTCGGGGAGCGGCGGGGATCCCTCGGCGCCGAAGCCCCTACTTCGGGCCTGCCTTGATCCACTCGCCACGGCGGATCGACGCGGTTCGATCCGGCGAAATAAAGGATGATGCGATTGCTGCCGGGGTCGAGCAGCTCCGCCTCGCGCCAGAGCCAGCTCTTGTCCTCGGGTCCGCTCACAAAGTGAAGGCCGGCCTCACTAAGGCGGCCGACCGTCTCGTCTAGGTTCTCACACTCGAAATAGACTGTGGTTCCCCCACCGCCGCTTTCACCCTGATGCAGGGAGAAGGTGCTGTCCCCGTCGGGACAGACGAAGCGCGCATACCGAGGACGGGCGTCGACGACGGGCCTGAGACCGAGGACGCAGTAGAAGTCCCAGCCCGCATCGAGGTCAGGCATCGTAACGGTCACCTGGTTCAAGCGCATGATCTTTCCTCACCGGTCGAGTTCGCTCAAAAGTATGCGCCGCTTCTGGCACCAAGAAATTCATAAAAACAGAGACCTAAAACCATCGCATGAATCATATTCTAGACGACACGCTTTTTGTGTCCTCGACACAAAACTCGTGTCAGACTGCTCAAGCCACGGGTAAGCCTGCGCGCCGATCGAGAGGGCAGAAGCCATGCACAAGTTCACCGTATCAATCACCCGGGAGATCGAGGCAGATACTGCCGAGGAGGCTGCACTGCTCCTATATCAGGAACTATCAAGAGGACCGGTCCCTGACCGCTATGCGGTCACCGACGAGACAAGGGTGACCAGGGAGGTGAAGCTGGATCGGGAAAAGGCCGATGAATTCGCCAGCATTGATCACACCGCCGACCCCGGCAACTGGTAACGTCAGGCAGCCACAGGAGACCCGGCTTTGCGCCGGCAGCCGAATGCGGTAGTTGCAAATCCCCTTCTCCGGCGCGAATGCCGGATGCAAACAGCCCTCCCGTCGGAAATATCCCAGCTAGGAAAGACCGTGAACTCATCAATCAAAATAGCCGTCGCTGGTGCGAACGGCCGCATGGGTCGTGCCATCCTGCCGCTGCTGGCAGCCGATCCGACTTTTGCGTTCGTCGGCGGCATCGGTCGTGAGGGCTCTGCAGGCGCCGGGCTGATCGACCGCTCGGATGCGATCGCGGAGGCCGATGTGATTCTGGATTTCACGACGGCAAGCGCTGCCGCCGAACTTGCCGGCTTGTGCGCATCAGCCGGCGGTCCGGCACTGGTGATCGGAGCGACGGGTTTCGAGCCGGATGACCTCGACCGGATCGCTGAGGCTGCCCGGACGATTCCGATCCTGCGCTCTGGTAATTTCTCCATCGGTTTGAACATGCTGATCGGTCTCGTCACTCAGGCGGCGCGCGCCCTTCCCGCGCATGGCTGGGATATCGAAATCCTCGAGGCCCACCACAACAGGAAGATCGACGCGCCGTCCGGCACGGCGCTGATGCTCGGCGAAGCGGCCGCCGAGGGCCGCGGCGTTTCCCTGGCATCCGTCGAGCGGCGCGGGCGCGATGGCATCACCGGCGAGCGGCCGCCCGGCGAGATTGGCTTCGCCGTCTTGCGCGCCGGCGGGTTGGTAGGAGAACACAGCGTGCTGTTTGCCGCCGCCGAGGAAGTCATAACACTTTCGCATTCGGCTCTCGATCGCGGCATGTTTGCCCGCGGCGCGCTTGCCGCCGCCCGCTGGGTCGCAGGACGCGCGCCCGGCGAATACGGCATGCGGGATGTCCTGGGTCTGGAGTGAAGGAGCGAATGGACAGGGTGAACAGAGGCTTGAAGCGCGTCCTTGAATCAGATTCTGAGCGCATCTCTGGTTGCCGCACGGCCAGACGTTGGAGGATGTCGTGCCCTCTTATTTGACGTCGTAGATATCCCTGCCTCGCCTCTTACTCAACGATAACATGAATAAAAACAAACGCTTAAAGCCGCGCCCCCGAATCAAAGCCTACACCGACACCCCTAACCTATCGAGGATTGCCGAGGCGACGACGACTTCGGTTCCGGCCAGGCCGACCGAGCAAAACAGCGTCGTCTCTCCAAGCGATCCTCGCCCCGCCGTCCTCCCGGCAATGATGTCGGCAAGGTCGGCCAAACGATCTTCGTTGCCGGAACCGGCGAGGAAAAAGGGCGAAGCGTAGGCGTGGGCCTGTTCGGGAGAATCCGTCGCGATTACCGCTGCGGCATCAGCGACATCCAGGCCGAGCTCGTATCCCCGAAGCGTTTTCGGGCCGACGGTGTTGACATGCACGCCGGGCTTCAGATCCCGCGCATGGACGACGGGCGTTTGGCTCGTCGTCGCGCAGATGACGATGTCGGCGTCATCGACGGCTTCGCAAGCGTTACCGACAGGGTCCACCTCCAGCCCCAGGGCGTGCTGCATTTCGGCCGCGAAGGCGGCGCGATTTTTCTCGTCGCGGCTATAGACGCGGGCACGGTCCAGTTTTCGAACGGCGGCGGCTGCGGCAAGCTGAGTTCGCGCTTGCGCGCCGCTGCCGAGGATCCCAACGATCCTGGCATCAGGCGCGCTGAGATGGCGGATGGCGAGACCTCCGATGGCGCCGGTCCTGAGGTTGCCGAGGCGTTCTCCGAGGACGATGCCCTTGAGCCTGGCATCGTCGGCCGACCACACCGCGACGATTTGCGAATGCTCCGTCCCGCCGAATGTTTCATAGACCCGAAAGCCCGCGAGCGGTTTGTCGCCAAGGATACCGCCGACGGTGAAGACGAGATCGCCTTGATCGGGAAAGGACACATGATGCCGGGGCGGAGAGACCAGCCGATTGCCGGCTCTCGCGAGAAAAGCGGTCTCGAGCGCATCCATCGCCACGCCCATCAACGCACTGCCGGCCAGATCCTCGTCTCTCAGAATCTTCGTCACGGCAAACCTCCAGCCCAAAGCATGTCGCGCAAAAGTGTGCAGCGGTTTTGCGGCAACGACATGCGCAAAAACAACGAGCTAAAGCGCAAGGAGCGATTCTGAAAGATCGCGACGCGCTTTAATGCCGGCATCCTGCGACCCCAACCGCGCTTGAGGTCAATAGATGAGGTAAAGGGGTTTGAGCTGAATTACCCCGTCAGGCCCAATCGACCAGACGGCGAGCCATTATAACGTCGTCGATCTCCCTGCCCTCCTCCAGAACCCCGCCGGGGATCCTGCCGATCTCGGAGAAGCCCTGCCGCTGGTAAAAGCGGATTGCCGCGGGGTTTTCCGCGCTGACGAACAGTTCCAGTTGCCGAATGCCGAAGTCGCCTGCGTGATCGGAAACCGCCTCCAGCAGCTTTCCAGCGAGACCCGTTCCGCGCAGGTGGGCGCGGATATAGACCATGACGATCGTCGCGCGATGGGCCATCTTGCTCGAGCGCTGCCGCAGCAGGCCCATTATACCGACGGGCTCATTATCCTGAAACGCAATGAAAACCGGCTCGTTCAGGCGATTGCGCCACTCCTCGTCGGGCAAGATCTCCCAATCTTCGTAGCGGCTCGCAAAGGAGGACGGCTCGGCGCGTAGCGCTTCCAGGCGAATACGCCGGAAAGCCTCCACTTCGTCTGCCTGGATAAGCCTGATCGTCACGCCGCTCGCATCCATCGGAGACCTCCTCGGAAATCTCAGCTACGTCATTACAGAGGGCTCCGGCCGATGCAAGCCGACGCGATGACTTCGATTCCTGCTCCTATTGCGCCACCCCTCGCGCCAGCGCCTGAGAGAGCGTCATCCTGAGGCGCCTGCACGGCTCGAAGGACGAGGCGGGTGCACTGACGTGGAAAGAATGCAAGAAGCCGCTGCGGTATGTCCATCGAGGCTCCGCCCTATGGCTACGCGCCTCAGGATGAGTTGGAGGATGCCGCGCATATGCTAGCCGGCGCAGAAGGATGCACGCGCCTCCAAGGAGACCTCACTCTGAGTCGCGCCCCGCGAGAACCTCCAAGGGCGAGGCCGATGCTCCGCTGGCGATTACTCCGCCGAAGTTCCGACCCGGCCGCCCTTCCGGACGCCCGATTGATTGAATGGCATGACCACCGGTTGGTTCGATGGCCGGAGGTCCCATTGATCGGGCGGCTGGACGGCTGGTTGGTCGGTCGCCGGTTCGCGCGTCGACCGAACGACCAGCTCATCCGGCTGTTCGCTCGGCCCAGTCGCCATTTGATCGGCTAACCTGGTCGGCGATTGATCGGCTGACCCAGTCGCCGGCGTATCGGCTGACACGGTCGCCGATGTAGCGGCTGACCAAGCGGTCGCTTGATCGCTGAGTCTGTCCATTTTGAAGGGTGCAATCTGATGGATGAAGACGAGAAGAATTATCCCGACCATAGAGCACACCAGCGCGTAGACAACGAAATACTTCAATGCATATCCCTCGCTGATTGGCAGAGCGGCCTTGACAGCGGCGCGAATGATATTTCCACATTATTGAATGATACTTGGTAAAATGCAATAGATTTTAAGCAGATGTTAATAATTTCAGAAATGAACAGCATATTGTAGGGTGGTTATTGGAGAGAATAAGAAGGCATCTCCCGCTATGCTCGATTTATCTTAAGCATCCCGGTAAAGGCGAGACGTGCGCCGAAGGCGGCTGCCACTCAAATCCTCCTGTATGTGCCAGGACTTCGCGGGGCTACAGCTCTCGCACTCGTAGCAACGACGATTTCGGGCAGTGCCCTGGGCAGGAGCGCTCGGCATACTGTGCGCCAACCTCAATATGCGTCCTCGAGGCGCGCAACGACAGCGCCGGCGATATCGGCTAAACTGCCTTGATAGAGCAGTTCGCTTTGAGCGGCGGCCCTTCAGGATCGACGACAGAAGGGGATCCGCATGTCGGCAATCGCATCTCTGTTTCAGGAAGCCGCTCGGCTTGCGGCCGCGTTCCGGCAAGCAGCGCCCGCCCGCCATGTGCCCACTCACGACTACGCCGCCTCCCTCGCCGCTTTCGACGAGCCGCTGTCGGCCGCCGGTTCCGATATGCTCGATGTCATCCGGCAGCTCTCGGATGGCGCCGAGCCCGGCCTGCACGCGACGACCGGCCCGCGTTTTTTCGGCTGGGTCATCGGCGGCTCGCATCCGGTCGGTGTCGCGGCTGATTTCCTTACCAGCGCCTGGGGCCAGAATGCCGGAAATCATACTGTCGCTCCGGCCGCGGCCGCCGTCGAGACCGTTGCTGCAAGATGGCTTCTCGATCTCCTGAAGCTGCCGGCCGAAAGCTCGGTCGGCTTCGTGACGGGCGCGACCGTGGCGAACTTCACCTGCCTTGCCGCCGCACGCGGCGAGGTGCTGCGCCAAGTCGGCTGGGATGCCGATGCCAATGGCCTGTTCGGCGGGCCCGAGATCACCGTGCTGATCGGCGACGACGCCCACACGACGGTGTTCTCGGCGCTGCAATTCCTGGGCCTCGGCCACGATCGCGTGCTGCGCGTGCGCACAGATCCAGTGGGGCGGATCGACCTGGCCGCGCTGACAGGCACGCTCGATACGGTCTCCGGTCCCGTCATCGCCATTCTCCAGGCCGGGCAGATCAATACCGGCGCCTTCGACGACTTCGCCGCCATCATCCCCCTCTTGAAAGCGAAAGGCGCCTGGGTGCACGTTGACAGTGCTTTCGGCCTCTGGGCGCAGGCGTCAGTGAAGACCAGCCATCTCAGCCGCGGCATCGAAGCGGCCGACAGCTGGGCGACCGACGGCCATAAATGGCTGCAGACGCCCTATGATTGCGGCTATGCGATCGTCCGCAACGAGCTCGCCCATCGCCGCGCCATGACGATCGCCGCAAGCTATCTGCCGCTCGCCGGCGAAGGCGAACGCGATCCCTCCCATTACGTGCCGGAGCTTTCGAGGCGCGCGCGCGGCTTCGCCACCTGGGCGATGCTGAAACATCTCGGCCGCGAGGGTGTGGCCGCCCTCATCGACCAGTGCTGCGCCTCGGCGCGGCTGGCAGCCGATCTGCTTGCTCGCGAGCCCGGCATCGCCATTCTAAACGAGGTGACGCTGAACCAGCTCGTCATCCGCTTCGGAGCCGACCTGCCCTCCGAAGAAGGCGACGCCCTGACCCGAAAGACGATCGAAAGGATCCAGGCCGACGGCATGATCTTCGCCGGCGGCGCCAAATGGCGCGGCCGCGACGTGTTGCGCCTCTCCGTCACCAATTTCCAAACGACATCGGATCATGCAGAACTGGCGGTGGAGAGCATCATCACCGCGTTCAGGAGTGTCAGCGGCAATTCCTATCCGCGCTAACCTGCAATTGCGTCCGTCGCCAATCCATTGCCTTGCAGAGTCTGGCCCCTGGCACGGCGCGGCGACACAAGCCGCACCCTCTCTCCCACCTCATCCTTGCTGAGGTGCCCGCAGGGCCTCGAAGGACGAGGTCGGCCACCGGCCACGCGCGCGCACTCGGCCTGCAAGCCGGCATCATCGTCGCACTGCGACGACCGAACTGGCGCGATACCTGGACAATTGCACCCGGTTGGATTGATTGCCTCCGAACAGGTAGACGTACTGTCGGCGCTGGTCGATGTGATCGAACAGGCTGACATGGAAGCGTCGGCCGCTTCGGATCACCACCACGTCTCCCCGCCTGGCTGAGCGGAAGAAGACCGGCCTGCCGAAATTTTTCCAGGATATCGCCATATTAGGATTGGGCGGCGGCTGCCGGAAAGATCGCTTGGCGACAAAGGCCAGGAACGCCCCGCACCACGAAACCCTGCGGGGATTGATGCTGAGGAAGGAAATGGAGCGTTCGTGCATGCTCTTGTACTTGGATGCCGTGCCCAGCATGTCCGCCTCACAGGGCACGGCAAGCACCGTGAGGACGATGACGAGAATAACTTTCATAGTTACCCACCATTGTTTGTATAATGTTGAAATTCAGAAATGTGGCAAAGAATAAATCAGGAGCGGCAACGTAGGTGCCAATTATGGCGTGATTTAGAAACAACTAATACTGGCATTTTGGCGGCAAGAATTTGTCCGAAACGAGACCGAAAATCACCCAGTGCAAGCCATCGATCTCGGATGGACACGACCATCGCAAACCCGGCAGAACGCATATTTTGCAGGCAAGTTGGCTAGACATCCGCTATCCGAACGAGGTTCATTCAGAGGCGACGCACCGCACCCCGCAAGTGCTTGAGCGCCAAGATCATTCGCCAGGGAGTTGACGATAGTGTGCGATTTTGGTTGTCACCTATACGAGCTACATTCAAGATAACTATGAATAATACTTTAGATGCGCCAAGTAATACAGTGCACATGGCTCCAATCACCCAGCAAAAGCCGGTAATCACCCCTGCCGGCTACGGACATGAATGCCCCAGGACAACCGACAGCCGCCGCGCGTGTTAACCGTATGGTTGCACCGGTTTGGGCGTCCTGACTGCTCACAAAAAAATCGCACGCCACATCAATTTACTTGCCGTTCTGCAATGCGGCATATGTTTGTGTTCAAGGCCAGGTGGCATGAGCGGGGAACCATGACGTCGACACATGCAGACAGAACGGGTGAAGGTACCGGCCGAAAGGGCTTCGTCGGGTTGGTCGTCGGCGCGATCGGCGTCGTATATGGCGATATCGGCACCAGCCCGCTCTATGCCCTTCGTGAGGCGCTGAGGCCCTTTGCCGCCGATGGCGTCCACGAGGCCGAGGTCGTCGGCCTCATTTCGCTGATGGTCTGGACGCTGACGATCATTGTGACCTTCAAATATGTGCTCTTCCTTCTCAGAGCGGACAATGATGGCGAAGGCGGCACGCTTTCGCTTCTCGCCCTGCTGATGAAGAAGATGGGGCGAAACGTGCCTGTGCTCTTTTTCGCCGGGCTGATTGGAGCGGCTCTGTTCATCGGCGATGCGATGATCACGCCTGCTCTGTCGGTCATGTCGGCGCTCGAAGGCCTGAAGCTCGTCACACCGGCCTTTGCCGAATACGTGCCGCTTGCCTCGGCTGCGATCATGATCGTTCTGTTTGGCGTCCAGTCGCGGGGAACGGCTGCCGTCTCGATGTTTTTCGGGCCGATTACGGTGTTGTGGTTTCTGGCCATGGCGGCGGGCGGTCTGATCCATATCGGTGACGACTGGACAATCCTGGAGGCGCTCAATCCGATCAATGCATTCCTGTTCCTCACCCATGCCGGCACCGTCGGCCTCATCGTGCTCGGTGCCGTCTTTCTGACCGTCACCGGCTGCGAAGCGCTCTATGCCGATCTCGGGCATTTCGGCCGCCGCCCGATCCAGACGGCATGGTTCGTGCTCGTATTTCCGGCATTGCTCCTCAACTATCTTGGCCAAGGCGCGCTGGTTCTCGCCCATCCCGAAACGGCGGCCAATCCGTTCTTTCTAATGTATCCCGATTGGGCCTTGCTGCCGGTGGTTCTGCTTGCGACGATGGCGACGATCATCGCCAGCCAGGCTGTCATCACCGGCGCATTTTCACTGGCCCGCTCGGCGGTTCACCTCGGCTTCCTGCCGCGGTTGCGGATCAAGTTCACATCGGAGACCAACACCGGCCAGATCTACGTGCCGAGCGTCAATCTTCTCCTGCTGATCGGCGTCTTGATGCTGATCTTTTCCTTCCGCGACTCCGAGTCGCTGGCGACGGCCTACGGCATCTCGGTGACCGGAACCATGGTCATCTCGACCATGCTGGTCTTCCAGTTCCTCCGGGCCGTCTGGGGCTACTCCCTCGTGCTCGCCGCCGTCGTGCTGCTGCCGCTCTTCCTCATCGAAGTCCTGTTCCTGGCAGCCAACCTCTTGAAAATCTACGATGGCGGCTGGGTTCCGGTCGCCCTTGCGCTGGCGATCATGATCCTGATGTGGACGTGGACCCGAGGGCAGGCCTATCTGAAGCGGCTGCGTGCCAACAACGAGATCCCGCTCGATTCCTTCATAAGGTCGATCGAACGAAAGTCGGACCATTCGCCGGTCACCGTTCCGGGAACGGCGATTTTCCTGACCAGCGTTCCGGATCGGACGCCGAATGTTCTGCTCCACAATCTCAAGCACAACCACGTGCTCCACCAACAGAACGTCATCCTGAGCGTCTGGACCGAAGACGAACCTTATGTTCCGGACAGCCGCCGCATTAAGATCAGCCAGCTCTCGCCGCGCTTTGTGCGGCTTGATCTCACCTTCGGCTTCATGGACGACCCCGATGTCACCCGAGCGCTCGCCCTCTGCCGGGAGGGAGGGTTCAAGTTCGAGATCATGAAGACCTCCTTCTATCTCGGCCGCCGGAACCTCGTCAGGACGCCGAACACCGGACTGCCCGGCTGGCAGGAGCGCATATTCATGGCGCTGGAAGGCTTGGCGATCGATCCCTCCGACTATTTCAACCTGCCCTCGAACCGTGTCGTCGAGCTCGGTGAACAGGTTGCCATCTAGAGCGTGGCAGCGAAGAGAGCTCCGACAGTTGGCCCGCTTCGCGAGCTCCACGCGTGAGACACTGAACGTCAGGCCTTGGCCGAGATCGCGCTCAGTTCCTCGAGATCGAGATCGCGTTCCAGCTCGTCCAGCGTCTCGTCATCGATGTCGCCGGCGCGGTGGAGACGAATGAGTTCCCGTCGCCCTGTCGCAACCGCTTCGAGAACGACGTCAAAATGAGCATGGAGCAGCGGCACGTAATGCTCGGTTCTCTCGGCGTAGTCGACGATGGCTGTCGCCCTGCGCTGATAGCGCTCCAGCAATTGAGGGTGGATGAGCTTTCCCTCTGCGTCATATGCCAGGTTTTGGACGATCCCGAGCTGCACCTGTGCCATGGCGGCTTCGGCCTGGCTCATTGTCAGGCGCGCTCTTTCCGTCTCCGGCGCCAGCCGCGCCCAAGCAATCACCCGCCCCAATGTCGTGCCCTGTACCAGCACGGTTCCGAGAATGACGGCGAAGGACGTGGCGAGGATGAAGTCACGGCCCGGGAAATCCTCGGGCAGGCTCAGCGCCAAAGCGAGCGTGACCACCCCGCGCACGCCTGCCCAGCCCAGAACGGTCGCCCCGCCTGCTCCGAGCGGCCGGGCACGCGTGAACCCGAGCGCTGCACACGACCTGATGACGAGATCGGAGGCGAAGACCCAGGCGAAACGCGCGACCACGAGTGTCGCGAGGATCGCCAGCATCGGCAGTCCCATCGTCGCGATCACAGTGTTAAAGCCGCCGCCGCGTTCGACGACATCCCGGAGCGACAGCCCGATCAGTGTGAAGACCGCCGCCTCCATAAGGAAGATCATCACCGTCCAGAACGAGGTGCCTCGCATGCGCGTCGCCGCTGAAAATACAGTGTGCTGGTGCCAGGAAGCGATCAGGCCCGTGGTAACGGTGGCGATGACGCCGGAAACATGCAGCAGTTCGCCAAACAGATAGGAAATCCAGCCGAGCAACACGGTGGCGGCGATGATAAGATAGTCGTCGCCGAGATGCCGGATAAGTTTGACCCACGCCGCTCCGATCACGATGCCGACGATGGCGCCGCCGAGCGCCAGCACGAAGAAGTTACCAACCGCCTCCCCCGCGCTGAAGGCTCCCGTTGCGGCGGCGGCAACGGCAAAACGGAAGAGAACCAAGCCGCTCGCATCGTTGAGCAGGCTCTCGCCTTCCAGCAGAATCTGAAGGCGCCTTGGCAATCTTACGCGCTCCAGCACGGCGCGCGCTGAAACCGCGTCCGGCGGCGCAACGATCGCGCCCAATGCCGCGCAGGCGGCCCAGGGAAGTGATGGAAAGATAAGATGGACGACAACAGCCACGACGGCGCAGGTGAAGAGTACCGCGCCGACGGCAAGCGAGGCGATCCCGATCATATGGCGCCGCAGCCGCGACAACGCAATTGACCAGGCGCCATCCATCAGCAGCGGCGGCAGGAAGATGACCAGCACCAGCTCGGGATCGACTGATATCGCCGGCAGCCCCGGCACAAAGGCCAGCAAAGCGCCCCCGGTCAGCAGCGCGACGGACGGCGGCAGTCCGAGCCTGTGGGCAGCATAGTGCAGCGCGATGATCGCCAGAAACATCGCGATAACAAGCTCGAATAAGTGGGTTGGTTCCATGTGCCCTGCCCTGGCTCAGCAACGAATGTCGGATGCCTGCTCCAAAGAGTTACAGCGACGTTGCGCATCTGAAAAGACGCGCCGCGCTGTAAAGGTTGCAAGATCGGAAATGGCTGTTTTGGTCCAGATGCGGCCGAAGATAATTTCCGCCTCTGCCATCAGCGGCCGACCAAGGAGGATATCTGGCAAGCCTATAAGACGCAGCGGGAGCTCGTTGATGGCAAGATTGGAGACTTCGGCCCAGGTTGCCATCAATCATTGTCTGGATTTAATTGGAACTTCCTGCGCATCCTCCTTACACGCTGCGTCTTCAAGAAAGGAAGACATATGAAAAGGCGAACCCTCGTGCTTGGAGGTGCGACTATTGTCGCTTCAACCGTGGCTGCGGCAGCCATCTGGCCACGGCGGCATATCACCGTTGCCGCCAGGACATTCGACTGGAAGGGAACGGATTTCCTGAGCGGCGGCACAAAGTCGGTCGCATTGGAAAAGTTGCCTGCGCCGCTCTTCCGCAGCCGTCCGAATTGCATCGTGACCACCGCCCAGACCCTTGGCCCCTGCCATGTCAACAATATTCCGGCCCGTCAGGACCTCTCGGAAGGAAAGGCGGGGCTGCCGTTGCGGCTGGCCGTGCGCATCGTCCATGCCGCCGATTGCCGCCCGGTCGAAAATGCCGATATCGAGATCTGGCATACCGATCATCGCGGCGTCTATTCCGGACGCGAGGCGGCCGACATGTGTACGCTCGGCGACGCCGAGGCGGTCGGCGGGCTCGCCTTTCGCGGGCGCCAACTGACGGATGCTGAGGGGCAGGCAAGCTTCCTGACGGCCTATCCCGGATGGTACAAGGGCCGCACGCCGCATGTTCACTGCCGCATCCTGGTCGAAGGCAAGGAGCTTCTCGTCAGCCAAATCTATTTCGACGATACGCTGAGCGACATCATTTATGGCGAACATCCGGACTATCTTGGACGCCCTCCCCGCGATACCCGCACTGAAGCCGACGGCCTTATCCCAGAGGATGCCGCCGATCACATGTTCGATTTCGAGAAGCTCGACGGCGGCGTGCTTTCCGCCACCATCACGATCGGCCTCTCCTCCTGAGCGGACAACCCAGGGAGAAAGCCGCCAATCGCCAGCGGTTGACCAAGTGCCTTTCCAATTCTGGCGCGCAATGCCGGGCTCAGCGGAAGACACGCGGCGCTAATCTAATTCCGCATCCGGCATGAAACCAGATGCAGCATTCCTTCGTACTAACTCTCGACAGCAGAATACAGGCAGCGAGGGTCGATGGCATGGTCAGGAATGAAGGTGTAGCACACATCACCCGGCAGGTCGCCGAACAGGGGCTGGCCAGGCTGATGATGAGGCTGCCCGCGACGAGGGCAACGATCCGAGCGGCCGCGGCGAGCCAGCCCCATCTTTACGAACTGTGCGGAGCCTATGGCGAGGCCTGCGCCGTCCTCGATCGCATGCGCAAGGATATGTCGGCCGATCCGGCGATCATTACCGAATACGAGATCATCTGCGCGGAAATCGAAATCGACGTCACCGGGATCCTGCTCGGCGACTGATGAGTTTGCCGCCGGCATCCCCCGTCACGTCAGCACGCCATCCACATGGATGGAAATGCTCAGCGTATCCGTGTCGAAATGATGCGCGACCCCATCGGAGATCTTATAGAGGAAAGTCTCGCTCACGTTTCCGCTAAGCCCGGCAAGCTTCGTCGTGTCGAGCGTGTAGCTATAGTCGCCGTGATCGTCGACATGGATGCTGCCGTATTGGCCGGTCAGCGTCAGGCCATCCTTGCCGACGACCTCGCCCCCGAAGCGGCGAAGCAGCAGGGTCCCATTGGCCGAGCTGTCGTTTTCAAGGAGATTGCCATGATGGGCGCCATCCGTGTCGGCTGAGATTTTCAGGCTGTCATGGGTTGCGACAATCGCCGGGGCCGCGTCCACGTGCGTCGTATCTGCCGCAGTGAGACTATCGTGAGCGAAAAGCGTCGCCTGGGCCTCGTCGAGCGTCGTGTTGTTGCTGACCGGAAAGGTGTTCGCCGCGATGATTGCCGGCGATATGCTGTAGGGCGTAACGTCGCTTGCGATGACATTATCGTGGAAGGCGCCGGATGCAGGTCTGTCGACCTTCAGCGCTGCCTGCGACAGGTCGTCGAAGACGTTGTTATGGATATCGATATCTTCACGAATATAACTGGTGGTGCCGGCAGCGCTGACCGCCACGCCCCATACGCCGTCATGGATATAATTGCCCGAGATATCATAATCCCGCGTATCGCCCTGGTCGCCGAGACCGATGGCGTAGGACCAGCTGTAACCGCCATATCCTGAAATGTCGTTGTCATGGATGGCAATATTCGTGCCCGCCTGAGCGCTCACCCCGAAGCCGCCGCCAACCAGCGTGTTATCCTCGATTAGGGCATTCACAGGCCTGATGAGCGCCAGCACGCCCTTTGTGCTGATGGCACCCGTCTGGTCGAGAACATTGCCGCTGATCAGGATGTTGCTGCTGTCGTTCATCTGCACGGCGTCTGCCGCAGTTCCATGGGCGTTGGTGACGGTATTGTTGATGAGGGTGACGCCGTTGATCTTCTCGATCCAGATGCCGTCGCCGTTCACGTCGTTGATCGTGCTGTTTTCGATGGTGATGTTCGAGCCGGTTCGGAAGGTGACGGAACCGGCCTTGCCTGCCAAGCCGGTGTGATCGACCTCGACATTGCGCACCGTCCAGTTCGAAACACTGCCGCCATAGATGGCTGCACCGCCGGTATCCGAAATCTTGATGTTCTCGATGACGATATTGGAGGCATAGAGGCTGTGAATGCCGTCGCCGGGACTGTGGATGACGGGCGCATCGCCGACCCCGTAGCTGCCGATGGTGATCGGGGCGCTGACGGTGCCGGAATATTTGAGGTCGAGCTGGTCGTTGTACACGCTACCGGCAGCGAGCAGCACACTGTCGCCGGGCTGTAGCTTCAGATTTTCCACCGCCCAGAAGGACGCAAAAGGCGTGTCCTCGCTCGTTCCGCTGTTGCTATTGGCCCCTGTTGCCGAGTTCACATAATAGACTGTCATATCGCCTTGTTCTCGCATTGTCGCGCAGCCCTCTGAATGAGCGGCGACGAGTGGATCGGATGCGGTCGGGGCGAAAGGCTGGAGGGCCTTCTATGCCATACGGCGATAGACAGGCCTTTGGCCTGCCTTGCTCCCGAGAAGCCTGGCGGTGGCTGCATCCTCAATAATACAACTTAAACGTAAACAATATATAAAATAACGACCGAAAGGTGAATGAACGGTAACCTACCTTTTATTGACGGTCAGGCGAGGTACCCAGCAGACCAGTTCTCTTCGGTGGTCGCCCTCGTCCTCGGAGCCCAGGCCCCATCAGGATGAGGCCGAAGAGAAGGTGTGGCTTACCAATCGGTGCACCATTTAGAAGGCACACCGGTCAGCCCTCATGCTTGAGGCACGTAGCCAGCGGGGCGAAGCTTCGAAGGACGAGGGCGGGGTGGCTGAGCGCCCCTAACTCCATCTGAAATATTCGATAGCACTGGGGGTGGCCGCCCTCGCCCTGCGAGGCCCCTTCGGGGCACGTCAGGGTGAGGGCGGCGAGAGGCCGTCCCCTACCCTCAGCTCAGCAAGCCATCCGTATGGATGAAGACAGTCAGCGTATCCGCGTCGCTATGATGCGAGGTTCCATCGTCGACACCATAACTGAAGGACTCGCTCACATGTCCGCTATGGTCGGGGAGCTTCGTGTCATCGAGCGTGTAGGCATAGTTGCCCTCTCTGTCCACGTGGATGGAACCATAGTCCCCGGTCAGAGTCAGTCCGTGCTTGCCCACGCTTTCGTCTCCGAAGCGGCGAAGCACCAGGGTGCCGTTGTCCGAACTGTCGTTTTCGAGAAGATTGCCATGATGGGCGGCGCCCGTATCGGTCAGGATCTTCAGGTTATCATGAACAGCGGCAATCGCCGGATCCGCGGCCGCGTCCGTCACTGCGGCAGCCTTGGTATTCGTGCTTGCAAGCGCCGTCTCGACATTTGCGACCGTATGGTTGTTACTGACGGAAAAGGTGTGCGCGTCAACGACGGCGGGCGACAGGCTGGTGGCATTGACCCCGCTCTCGATGGTATTGTTGTAGAACGTGCCCGATGCCGGCCGGTCTACTTTCAGCGCTGACTGCGTGAGGTCGTCGAAGACATTGTCGTGGACCTTGATATTCGTGAGGGTATAGCTGGTGCCGATGGCGCCGCTGACGGCCACTCCCCAGGCGCCGTCGTGAATATGGTTGCCCGATATGTCGTAATCTCGCGCACTACCCTGATCGCCGAGACCAACGGCGAAAGACCAGCTGTAACCGTGAAATCCGGATATGTCGTTGTCGCGGATGGCGACATTCTTGCCCGCGGGCGCACTGATGCCGAAGCCACCCCCGGTGAGCGTATTATTCTCGACCACCGCATCCGTGGCCCGCACCAGCGCGATCACCCCCTTCGGGCTGCTGGCATCAGTCTGGTCGAGATGATTGCCCTTGATCAGAATATTGCTGCTGTCGTTGACCTGCACGGCATCGGCCGTCGAGCCATTGGCGCTGGTGACGGTATTGTTGAGAAGTTTGACGCCGCTGACCTTTTCGATCCAGAAGCCGTCGCCTTTGACATCCGATATCTTGCTGTCTTCGATCGTGACGTTCTTGCTGTTCCTGAAGGTGACGGCACCGGCGTTTTCCGACATTCCCGACTTGGCGATCTCGACATTGCGGACCGTCCAGTTCGTGACATCGCCGCCATAAATGGCCGCACCGCCCGTGTTCGATATCTTAAGGTTCTCGATGACAATGTTCGACGCATAAAGACTGTGGATACCGTCACCGCCGCTATGGATGACAGGTGCGTCCCCCGTCCCGTAACTGCCGATCTTGATCGGCGCGCTCGCGCTGCCGGAATTTTTGATATCGAACTGCTCGTTGAACACGCTGCCCTTGGCGAGAAGCACGCTGTCGCCGGCTTTCAGCGTCAAAGATTCCACTTTGGATAAAGTCGCAAAAGCTGATTTCTCGCTCGTTCCGCTGTTCTGATTGGAGCCGATTGCTGAATTCACATAATAGGTTGTCATATCGCCGTGTTGCCTTGTTGGTCGGATCGCTATGAGCCGCGAGAATCGAATCGGTATCGGTCGATCCGACGCAGCGGGGGCAACCGGCCACGGCAAGAAGGCGACAAGATGTTGTCAATGCGGCAGCGAGAAGGTTCGCGGGCCTTCTTCCACAGGCAAACACCCCAGTCGACTAAGATATTGGAAAGATGCAACTTATCCGAAAAATATCCGGCGCGGTAATTGCATGAACCGACGGCGTCGCACGGTTCTGTGATGACTGGGCCGCAAAGCGCGCCGACCGAGGGCGGGTGACAATCACGGCGCCTCCTACCCCCTCGCCCGCAACGCCGAACTCAGCGGCAGCCGGGCAGCCGCCAGCGCCGGCAAGGCGCCGCCGAGGATGCCGATCGCAAGCCCCAGCACGCCGGCAGTCAGGATCACATCAAACGTCACATCGAGTTGGAACGCCATTTTGGTGTTGTTGGCGCCCATTGTGCTCGCCTGCCAGCCGTTAAAGGCAAGGCGGGAGGCGAGGATGCCGAAACCCGCGCCAGCCACGGAAAGCAGCCCCGCCTCGAACCAGGTAGCGGCGAAGGCCGGCAGGCTGGAAAACCCGAGCAGGCGCAGCGTGGCGATCTCGACGCCGCGGTCGGAGACCGAGTTCATCATCGTGTTCAAAGCGCCCGCCGTCGCGCCGATCGCCATCAGCAGCGCGATTGGCCAGCCAAACAAGCGGATCAGCCTCTCGGTCCGCTCGGCCTGCGCGGCATAGAGATCGGCCTCCGGGATGGCGGTGAGCGGCGTGCCCGGTATATCAGATAGGCGCTGGCGCAGCGTCGCCAACGCTGTTGCGGAGTCGACGCCGGCAAGCTTCACGCGCAGGCTCTGCACCTGCCCCTGTCGGTCGAAGGCCGATTGCACCGCGTCCAGATCCGCCCAGATTTCGGATTCGAAGGCGCTGCCGCCGGCGGTGAATTGGCCGGCGACGGTCCAGTCGACCGCGCCGAACCGTACCGTCTGGCCGACGCCAAAGCCGGGGAAAGCCTCTGCGATGCCGGCGCCGACGACGATCTCGCGCGCGCCTGATACAAACAGCCGCCCTTGCGAAAGCCGGGCGCGGCCCCGGAGATCGATCCCGGCCCGGTCCATGCCCCGCAGCGACAGCGTCTGCTCGGCACCGTCGCTCCCCTTTACATCGATCGGCACGATGGTCTCGCGCGACAGCGCCAGCCCGCCGGCGCCATCGCGCGCAATCCCGGTATCGCCGCTCATGGCAGTCAGGCTGCGGATCGCATCGGCCGGCACGTCCGAGCCGGTCTCCTGATTGGTGCCGCCGCCGAGGATGATGGCGATATCGGGCGAGCCGGCGCCGGCAAGAGCGGCCTCGAAGCCGCGCGCCATCGCCAGAAAGCCTGACAAAACAGCGACCACGAGGGCGACCGACAGCACCATCGACAGCGAAATCCACAGCCGCCGCGGCAGGCTTCCGAGGTTGACTCTGATCATGAGAAAGGTCTGCTTGAGCGCTGATGACATTGGATTATCTCGTTCTGAAGGCGTTGACGATTGGCAGGCGCATGGCGTTCAGGGCCGGCAACAGCCCGGTCAGCAAGCCAAGCCCCACAATGATCGCGGCGGACTTGAGCAGTACCTCAAAGCTGAAGACGAGGCCGAATTCCGGCCCGATGGAGAAAGTTGCGAGCTTGGCGAGGAGGAGCCCACCGGCGCCACCGACGGCGAAGATGAACAGCGTCTCGCCGAGAATGAGCGCCATGATCGCCCCGCGAGAAAAGCCGAGCACCTTCATCACGCCGATCTCGAAGCGGCGCTCCCTGATGGCGAAGAGCATGGTGTTGACCGATATCATCAGGATCGTCACGAAGGCGGCGCCGACGACGAGGCTGACGATCAGCCCGACATCGGCAAACTGCCGCAGAAAGGCCTCGAGGAACTGCTTTTCCGATTGCGTCCGGGTCTGCGCCGCCGAATTGGTAAAGAGCGCATCGATGCGCGCCGCCAGCGGGCCTGAGGCGACACCTTCGCGCGGGCGCACCACGAAGGCGTCGACCGTATCCTTGTCGCGCGCGCGGGCGGCATTGACCATGTCGTAGCGGGCGAGCATGAAATAGGTGTCGGTTCCGGCATCGGAACCCTCGAAGATGCCTGATATGGTGAAGCTCCAGTTCCGGCTGCCGTCGGCCTTCATGATCTGGCTGGTGACGCCGATGCGCTGGCCGACCGACCAGCCCTGCGCCTCAGCCAATGCCCTGCCGACGAGCACCCGGTCGCGACCCTCTTCCAGCGCCGCGATCAGCTCTGGCGTCAACCCGAGTTCGGCGCCATTGGCGGCGGCAATCGCCTGCGGATCGACCGCGCTGACGGCCACGACATTCTTCTCGACCTCGACGAAGCCTCGCATGCGCGCCGTATAGGCGACGGCCGCGACATCACCCTCCGCGGCGATTCGGTTGAGATAAGCAAAAGGCAGCGGCAGCCCCCGGCCTGATTTGTTGAAGACGCCGAGCAGATTGTCGCTGGCGCCGGCCGCGCTCTGGCTGCCGGTGACGAAACTCGCCGTCAGCCCGTAGATCAGGAAGGCGATGCCGACCGAAAACATCAGCAAAACGGCGCGTAGCCGTTTGCGCCAGGCATTGCGCCGCATGAGCTCGACGAAGGTCATCGGCTTTCCCCCTCGACGAATTCGCCCTTGTTGAGATGCAGCGTGCGCCGGGCAAAGGCGGCGGCCTCGGGATCATGCGTGACCATGATGATGGTCTTCCGAAGCTCGCGATTGAGGAGGCCCAGCATCTCGAGGATATCATTCGCCGATTTCCGGTCGAGATCGCCGGTCGGCTCGTCGCAGAGAATGAGATCGGGATCGGAGACGATGGCGCGCGCAATGCCGACGCGCTGCTGCTGCCCGCCCGACATACTCGACGGAAACTGCCGCTGCCGCCCGGTAAGCCCGACGAGATCCATGACCGTATCGACGCGCGCCCGCCGCTCCTTGCGCCCCAGCGGCTTGAGCAGCAGCGGCAGCTCGATATTCTCCGCCGCATTCAGCATCGGCAGCAGATTGTAGAATTGGAAGACGATGCCCATGCTGTGCGCCCGCCAGGCGGCTCTTGCACCCTCGCCCATCTGCTCGAGATGGCTGCGCCCGATGCGGATCTCGCCGGCATCGGGGCTGTCGATGCCGCCAAGCAAATTCAGCAGCGTCGATTTCCCCGAACCCGACGGCCCCATCACCGCAACGAAATCGCCGCGCGGAATGGAAAGGTCGAGCCCCGAGAAGATCGGTATGGTCTTCGCCCCGATCCTGAACGCCTTCTTGACGCCGGCAAGCGCGATATATGGGTCTTGAATGTCGGTCATGCTCTGCTCCTTGGTGCTTCGTTGATCCGTGGCCGGTAACCGGTGGCCGCCCTCGTCCTTTGAGGCCCCTGTGGGGCACCTCAGGATGAGGTCGGAGAGAAGTCGCGGTTTGCCGCGCCGCAAGCCGCAGCTACCCAGCACAGCAATCATCCCCGGCCAGACGGCACGCCAACCCGCCCTCATTCTGCGGCACTGAGGCCGAAGGCGGAGCCCCGCCGGCACCCCAATCAGCCCTCATCCTGAGGTGCGCAGGCCAAAGGCCGGAGCCTCGAAGGACGGGGGCGAGTGATGGGCACCACCCGCCGACGCACCCACATCCGCCCCCTCACCCACCACCAGCCGGATGAGCGCAGCCATGGCAGGCCGCATGCCTGGCGGCGGAGACGCCAGCGACAGGCGCAGCGTCACCGTCCCCTTCTCCCGCGAAATGACAGGCGCGATCTTCGACACCTCGACCTCAAAGGGCTGGCCGGGAAAGCCGTCGAGCACCGCCTCGCCTGACAAGCCCGGCCGCATCAGCGCGATATTGGCTTCGGCCACATCGGCATCGATGACCAGGCTCGCCATATCGGTAATGACGAGCAGGCTTTCATCCTCCCGCACGCTGTCCTCGCGCGACAGCACCGTGTCGCCGACATGCGCGTCGAGCCGCGTGACAGTGCCGGAGATCGGCGCACGCACAGTCAGCGCCTCCACCTGCTCACGCGCCTTGTCGATCTCGAGTTCCGCTTTTTTGACATCCTGTCTTGCCT
The DNA here is from genome assembly GCF_019685155.1 of Rhizobium sp. NZLR1b. NCBI lineage: Bacteria > Pseudomonadati > Pseudomonadota > Alphaproteobacteria > Hyphomicrobiales > Rhizobiaceae > Rhizobium > Rhizobium sp. NZLR1b. The sequence continues at coordinate 113,560 of NZ_JABDWC010000015.1, read as the reverse complement.
GCTGGGCTGCATTCTCGGCCCGGTCGACAGCTGTCCCCGCCTCCTCCAGCGCCTGCGCCGACATCGCATCACGTCGGGCGAGCCGCCCTGCGCGCGCAAGCGACGACCGCGCCTGCGCTAGTTCGATATTCCTCGCATCAAGTGCCAATGCCGCCGCCCGCCCGGCAATCTCCACGCCCCGAAGCGAAAAGCCCGCGCCGGCATCGTCGAGCCGCACCAGCACCTGCCCCGCGACGACGCTATCGCCCGCCTCCACCCCGACCGCGACAATCCGGCCCTCATATTTGGAAAAAACGGTGGTGATAACGAGTGCGGTGACATAACCGGAGCCGGTGATTTCCCGGGTCGAAGCAGTCGTGCCCTTCGCTCCATCCTCGATCGGAGTCCGTACCCCCTCAACGGCGGCACCGCGCCTGGCTGGCGCCTCCACCCCATCGGCGGATATCCCAAGGTCGCTGCCCGAAAACCCCGCAAGCGCGGTCTCGATTCGCTGCAGCGCCTCGGATCCATTGGAAAGAACCGCCGCCAGCGATGCCGCCGCCGCAATGACGAGCATTGCGCCAGGGGTCGTGCGCCGCCGGGCATGAGGCTTCGGCGGCTCTGTCTCGAAGGCCGCGGGCTCGATCGAAAGCGATCTGAGCTTGGCGGCAAGGTCTCGGTCATGTTCGGATGTGGTGTTCATGCCGGCAAACATCGCCGACCCGGCAGAAATCGCGACCTGGAACACGATCCAGGGAGTCCTCGATCGCGATTGTGTACGTGGGAGTGGCCGGCCTCGTCCTTCGCGGCCCCTGCGGGGCGCCTCAGGATGAGGGCGGAGAGAGGTCGCGGTCGGCTCACCGGCAGCCGCCATCGCTTCCCTAGAGGCGGCCTGGAACTCGTCGGCTCAGGCTGAACATCCTCTCACCCCTTCCGCTGCCGCCATGCCAGCGGCGTCATATCAGTCACCCGGCGGAATTCGCGGTTGAAATTGGATTTGGTCTGGAAGCCGACCTCGAACATTACCTCGGTCACCGGTTTCTCGGTGGCGGCGAGCAGCCGGCAGGCCTCGCCGATCCTGTAGTCGTTGACATATTGCGAGACGTTCTTGTCCATTGCCCGGTTGATCGCCGCCGAAATCTGCCGCGCCGGGATGCCGGCCTTGCGGGCCAGCCGGTCGAGATTGAGATTGGCGTCGCGATAGAGTTTCCTTGCCTCCATCAGCGCATCGACCGCAGCGATCGTCTCCTTATCCTCGCTCGTCTCCGGCCGCAGGGCTGTCTCCACCGTCTCGGCAGGCGCCCGGCTTCGGCTGGCGACGGCGGCCGCGATACCGAGGATGACGAGGACGGCGAGATTTCCTATACTGATCAGCGTCAGCGCGCGCTCGCTGTGTGCCGAGGTAAGGTCGAGGAAGACGAAGGTATCGACCGCGGCCGAGAGACACAGGGCGGCGGCCGTAAAGATGATCGCCCGATAGGCCGGCACCGCCCCTTCGAAGGGCGCCAGCCGCAGCGCATCTGCGCCAGGGCGCATCAGAAGCAGGATGACCAGGGCATAACCGACGAAAACAAGCACCAGCGCGATATCGATCGCATCCCGCCAGAAAGCCGTCAGAAGCAGGATAACGACGGCGGGCACGGCATGCAGCGCAATCCGCACCGGCAGCGGCCGCCGGCTCGTCCGGACCAGCCGGGAAACCCCGGCATAGGCGAGCGGCGGCACTATCGCCGCGATCACCGGCGCGACCATCCCCACCGTCTGCACCCCATAGCCCCAGCGCAAGCCGGAGAGCACGGATTGCAGCGCGGCGAGCAGGATAAGCGCCAGAAACGGCCGGTTCGGCGCCGCCTCCTCGTCCTGCCTGAGGACGGTAACGAAGAGGACAAGCAGCAGAAGGGCAACGGCGAAGGGAAGCGGAATAAACAGCATGGCCTGATAGGATCGTGGCGAATAGATGGTCATCATTGCCGAGATCCTCGCCCGAAGCGACCTCCATCACGTTTTAGGTAGGGATTTTTGGCTCCGCCTCTCCGCGCTCATCCTGTGCTCGTCAGCAATCCGGCCGCGGCCACGGCCGCCTCCTTGCTCCGTTCGGCAAAGGTGACGGCGGTGATCGTCAGCAGTGTATCGGTCACACCATCCCTTATGCGATGGTGTTGACGAGGCCGCCTTCGGCCCGGAGCGCCGCGCCATTGGTAGCAGACGAACGGGGGCTCGCGAGATAAGCGACCAGGCTTGCCACTTCCTCGGCCTCCACCATGCGCTGCAGGATCGAGGCGGAGCGTGCGGTTGCGAAGAATTCGGCCTCGATCTGCTTGATGGGCGCGGAAGGATCGCTCGCCTGGCCGCGCAGGAAGGCTTCGATGCCGTCGGATCGGGTCGGCCCGGGCAGCACCGAATTGACGGTGACGTTGGTGCCGCGCGTCAACTGTGCCAATCCACGTGAAATCGAAAGCTGCGCTGTCTTGGTGGTGGCGTAATGGATCATATCCTGCGGGATGGCGAGCGCGGATTCGCTCGAGATGAAGATGATCCGGCCCCAGTTCCGCTCCAGCATGCCGGGCAAATAGATGCGTGACAGGCGCACGCCGCTCATCACATTGACTTCGAAGAGATGGCTCCAGTCGGCATCGCTGATGTCGTTGAATGCTTTGCTTTCATAGATGCCGAGATTGTTGACCAGGACATTGATGGAGGGTGCCGCCTTGGCGATCTCGGCAACCCCCTCACCGGTACCGGCATCGGCCAAAATCCCGCTGACGCCCTTGGCGCCCGATGCCGTGATATCGGCGATGGCAGTGTCGAGCTTGCTCCGGTCGCGGCCGGTGATGATAACACGTGCGCCTTCGGCGGCCAGCGCGCGGGCGATTTCCAGCCCGATGCCGGCGGTGCCGCCGGTGACGAGTGCAGTCCTGTCAGTCAGTTTCAAGTCCATCATGAGGTCTCCAAATTGCGTTCTGGACCAATTTATGATCTGAGAAGACAAAGAACTATTGCCTGAAATGGACATGCACCTGTGAACGAGGTTCCTCAATGATGCGCGTTCTGATGGAGCGTTCAGGCGAGATGGAAGTCTTTGCCCGCGTGGTCCAGGAGGGCGGCTTTTCGGCCGCAGCCCGCAGCCTCGAAATCACTCCGTCCGCCGTCAGCAAACTGATCGCCCGCCTGGAAGCACGGCTCGGAACGCGCCTGTTGCTGCGCACCACGCGCGCCCTGACGTTGACGGAGGAAGGCGAAGCCTATCATCGCGCCGCACTCAGAATCCTGCAGGATCTGAACGACGCCGATCAGGAAGCGGCGGGCGGCGCTGTTCGCGGCCGGCTGCGCGTCAGCGTCACCGTGCCCCTCGGAACTATGTTCGTCGCACCCGCCATGCCTGATTTCGTCGCCCGCAACCCCGATCTCATCGTCGAGCTGAGCCTCACCGACGGCATCGTCGATCTGGTCGCTGAGAAGACCGACGTTGCCATTCGCATGGGAAACCTTCCGGATAGCGGCCTGATCGCCCGCAAGCTCGGCCAGTCCCGGCGCGTCGTCTGCGCCTCGCCATCCTACCTTGCGCTGAAGACGCGGCCGCAGATCCCGGCCGATCTCGAACATCACGACTGCCTGACCTTCAGCTTCCGCCGCGCCCGGCCGTCATGGCCCTTCCGCTGCGACGGCAAGGATATCGAACAGCCGGTGTCGGGAAGCCTTGTGGTCAACAACGGCGAGACGATGAAGCAGATGGCGCTTGCCGGCGCTGGCATCGCCCGTCTCGCCCGGTTCCACGTTGCGGCCGAAATTGCCGAGGGAAGCCTTGTCGCCTTGCTGGAGGATTGCAACCCGGGAGACTTGGAACTGATTCACGCCGTCCACGTTGCCGGTGGCCCCATCCCCCATCGCGTTCGCGCCTTCATCGACCACATCGTCGGGACGCTGAAGGCCTCGCCGCTGCTGCATGCGGATTGATTGCTCGATGAGCGACAGGGTGACGCCGGGATGGGGCCGTTCAATCGCCCGAGCATCGCCTCTCCATGCGTGCGCCGACGAAGATGTCTGACCTCCCGGAGGTCACACCTACGACAGGGCCGACGCCAGGATCAGAGGCGATGCAGGAACTCAAGCACGCGGGTGGTGAGGAGCGCAGTCGCATCCGCGTCATAGGATGGCAGCGAACTATCGGCGAAATAGTGCTGATCGCCGGGATAGAGGAAAAGCTCTGCGTCCTCGACCTTCGCCACGATCTCGCGGGCGGCGTCGACGTCACCCTCGCCGACAAAGATCGGATCGTTGTCCATACCATGGATCTGCACCGCAACGCCGTCCGGCCAAGGTCCAAAAGCCCATTCGCCGCTGATCGGCAGGCAGGAGTAAAAAAGCAGGGCCCCGCGGGCGCCCCGCCGTGTTTGTGCCAGCTTCTGCGCCGGCAGCACCCCGAAGGAGAACCCGGCATAGACCAGTTCGGGAGGCAGTTGGTCGGCGACCCGGACGCCGCGCTCCCTGATGGCGTCGAAGCCGATCTCGCCAATATGGGCAAGCCCCTCCTCGATGCTGTGGAATATGCGTCCGTCGAACAGATCAGGCGTGTGCACGATGTGGCCGGCTGCCCTGATCTCGTCGGCGAAGGCGCGCACTCCAGGGGTCAGCCCTTGTGCGTGGTGGAACAGCAAAATCTCGGCCATAATTGCTTCCGGTTGAAATAGTCTATTCGATAAAAATTCGGAACCGATGACCGATATCTACGGCCCAGCCCCAAAGAAGGCGAGCCGGGTGAAAATCGTATAGTCCGCCTCCGATACCATCAGCGCGACGAAAACCAGCACCAGCACCGGCGGCAGCAGAATGGCGTAGACCAGCGCCAGCCGTTCCCAGGCCATGTGCATGAAGATGGCGACGATCAGCCCGGCCTTCAGCATCATGAACACAAGGATCAGCGTCCACCTGAGATAGCTCTGGATGCCGAGATAATCGACCATGTAGGAACAGGCGCTGAGCACGAAGAGCAGGCCCCAGACGAAGAGATAGAGCCGGATCGGGTGCTGCTGTCCCGGGGCTTGTGAATGCGGTGTTTGTGCATGCGCCGTTTGGGTGTGTGCATGCGCCGTTGTCTCGTTCATGACGACCTCACCACAGATAAAAAAACGCGAAGATGAAGACCCAGACCAGGTCGACGAAGTGCCAGTAGAGGCCCATGATCTCGACGGCCTCGTAGCGCCCTCTCCGGCTGGTGAAGAAGCCGCGGCGCTCCTCGTCGAAATCGCCCCGCCAGACCTTGCGGGCGACGATGAGGAGGAAGATGACGCCGATCGTGACGTGGGTGCCGTGAAAGCCGGTGATCATGAAGAATGTCGATCCGAACTGTGCTGCCCCCCACGGGTTCTCCCAGGGGCGCACGCCTTCGGTGATCAGCTTGGTCCATTCGAAGGCCTGCATGCCGACAAAACATGCTCCGAGAAGTGCGGTCAGCAGCATCAGCATCGCCGTCTTGTGGCGGTCGCGGCGATAGCCGAAATTGACCGCCATCGCCATGGTGCCGCTGCTTGAGATCAGCACGAAGGTCATGATTGCGATCAGAATCAGCGGAACATCCTCGCCCCCGATATGGAGCGCGAAAACCTCGCTCGGATTGGGCCATGCGACCGGCGTCGACATACGGGCGGTCATATAGGCGATCAGAAAACAGCCGAAGACGAAGGTGTCGCTGAGGAGAAAGATCCACATCATCGCCTTACCCCAGGACGCCGTCTTGAAGGCGCGCTGATCCGAGCTGAAATCGGCGGCGATACCGCGCAGACCGACCGGCCTGAGGTCCGGCTCGCCGTGCGTCTCGATAGTCTGTGCCATCTGCAACCTCCTAGTTCGGCCCCTGGTTCAGCCCCTATTTCAGCCCCTATTTCAGCAATGTGCGGCAGAGATCGACGAAATCATTCGCCCACCCGGCAAAGAGGGCAAAGAGCAACAGCCAGACGGCGAGCATGAAATGCGAATAGATGGCGGAAAGATCGACGCTGAGGCGTAGCCTGTCCGGCGCGACGTCGGTTGAGAATGCCCTGACGGTCGTGTGCGAGAGCACGGCAAGCCCACCGAGGATATGCAGTCCGTGCAGGCCGGTCAGCATGTAGAAGAAGCTGTTGGCGGGATTGTCGGCAAGCACGTAGCCGGCTGCAGTCAGTTCCCGCCAAGCCTGGATTTGTCCGACGAGGAAGAAGACCGCAAGCGCAAGTCCCGTCACAAGCGCTGGCCGCAGGGCTTCCATGCGGCCGTGCCGCGCTTCTCGTTTGGCCCATTGCAGCGCGGCACTGCTCAAGGCAAGTGCTGCCGTGTTCACCCAGAGCAGGCGCGGAACCGGCATCCCCCACCAGTCCGCCGACGCCATGCGCATGAAATAGGCGCTGACAGCAAGGCTGAAGAGCGCGCCGACGACGCCGAGAAACACGAACAGGCCGATTTTCACCGCCGGCACGGGTGGCCGATCGGCGCTATGATGATCCGGCAGTTGCATGGATCCGGCTTCCAGCCAGGGCTTCGAGGTCAGCCGCTGCCCGGAAAGCCACCAGAAGATGATGGCGCCGACTGCGGCAAGGAAGAGCAGGATGACGTTCATGCCGGCACCTCCCGGGTGATGCCATCGCTTGCCGGCACATTCTGCGGGATGAAATCCTCGGCCGCCCCTGGCACGCTGTAATCATAGGCCCAGCGGTAGACGACAGGCAGGTCCTTGCCCCAGTTGCCGTGCGCCGGCGGCGTCTGCGGCGTCTGCCATTCGAGCGTCGTTGCCCGCCATGGATTGCCGCCGGCCTCCCTGCCCCGGAAAAGGCTCCAGACCAGATTGAACAGGAAGACCATCTGCCCGGCCCCGACGATCAGCGCCATGACCGTGATGAAGATGTTCAGCGTATGGGCCGAAGGTGGAACGAAGGCCGTCTCCCCGAGCTCGTAGTAGCGACGCGGCACGCCGAGCAGGCCGAGATAATGCATTGGAAAGAAGATCGCATAGGTGCCGAGGAAGGTGATCCAGAAGTGGATCTGGCCGAGCGCCTCGTTCAGCATGCGTCCCGTCACCTTCGGATACCAGTGATAGATCGCCCCGAAGATGACGAGGATCGGCGCCACACCCATGACCATGTGGAAATGCGCGACGACGAACATCGTATCCGACAGCGGCACGTCGACGACGACATTGCCGAGGAACAGACCGGTCAGGCCGCCATTGACGAAGGTAACGATGAAGGCGAGCGCAAAGAGCATCGGCAGCGTCAGATGGATGTCGCCGCGCCACAGCGTCAGCACCCAGTTGTAGACCTTGATCGCCGTCGGGACAGCGATAATCAGCGTCGTGGTGGCGAAGAAGAAGCCGAAGGCCGGGTTCATGCCGCTGACATACATATGGTGCGCCCAGACGACGAAGCTGAGCGCGCCGATGATGACGATCGCCCAGACCATCATGCGATAGCCGAAGATGTTCTTGCGCGCATGCGTGCTGATCAGGTCCGAGACGATGCCGAAGGCAGGTAGCGCGACGATATAGACTTCGGGGTGCCCGAAGAACCAGAACAGGTGCTGGAACAGGATCGGGCTGCCGCCGCTATGCTGCAGTTGCGTGCCCATTTCGACGATGGCGGGCATGAAGAAGCTGGTGCCGAGCACGCGGTCGAACAGCATCATGACGCAGGCGACGAAGAGCGCGGGAAAGGCCAAGAGCGCCATCACGGTGGCGGTGAAGATGCCCCAGACGGTGAGCGGCATCCGCATCAGCGTCATCCCCCGCGCCCGCCCCTGCAGCACGGTCACCACATAATTCAGGCCGCCCATGGTGAAGCCGATGATGAAGACGATCAGCGAGGAGAGCATCAGCAGGATGCCCCAGTCCTTGCCGCCGGGCGTGCCGGAGAGAACGGATTGCGGCGGATAAAGCGTCCATCCAGCCCCGGTCGGACCGCCGGGGGCGAAAAAGCCCGCAACCAGGATCAGCACCGCGAGCAGATAGATCCAATAGCTCAGCATGTTCGCGTAGGGGAATACCATGTCGCGCGCGCCGACCATCAGCGGAATGAGGTAGTTGCCGAAGCCGCCGAGAAACAGCGCGGTCAGCAGATAGATCACCATGATCATGCCGTGCATCGTGATGAACTGGTAATAGTGATCGGCGTCGATGAAGGCGAAATGGCCGGGGAAAGCAAGCTGCAGCCGCATCAGCCAGGAGAGTACCAACGCCACCAGGCCGATCGAGATGGCGGTGATCGAATATTGCACGGCGATGATCTTGGCATCCTGGCTGAACACATATTTCGTCCACCAGCTTCTCGGATGGTAAAGCTCGACATCCTCGACTTCGGCGGATGGAATGCTGCCGGATGGAATCTCGACCATGATCTCTCTTCCCTTTCCCCGCCGGTTAACTGAGCCATCAAGCGGCTCCGGCGGCTGCGCCGAAGTCAGTTTGCCTGCGGCGGCTCTCCCGATGACGCCGTAAGCTGGGTGAAAGTCTGTTGCTGCCCGAGCCAGGTCTGGTAGTCCGCGTCGTCGTCGACGACGACGGTGCCGCGCATTTGCGGGTGGCCGACGCCGCAGAGTTCGGCACAGAGGATCTCGAAGGTCCCAGTCCGCGTCGGCGTCAGCCAGAAATAGGTGATCATGCCGGGGATCATGTCCATCTTGGCGCGGAATTCCGGCACGTAGAAATCGTGGAGCACATCGACGGAGCGCAGCAATATGTGCACCGGCTTGCCGATCGGCAGATGCAGCTCACCGCCCTCGATGATGACGTCGTCGAGGCCGCTTGCGTCGTTCTTGTCGAGGCCGAGCGGATTGTCAGGAGTGACGTTGCGCGTCTCCGCACGGCCAAGCTTTCCGTCCGCGCCCGGCAGGCGGAAGCTCCACAGCCACTGCTGGCTGACGACCTCGACCGATGCGGCATCGGCGGGCACCGTGATGAACTGGTTCCACACAATGAGGCCGGGCGCCAGCATCGCCGCGACGCCGACCGCCGTTCCCCCTGCCAACAGCAATTCCAGCCGACGGTTTTCAGGCTCATAATGCGCCCGGTTGCCGGGCTTGTGGCGGAAGCGGAACACGCAGTAGGCCATGAACGAAATCACCGCTACGAAAACGGTGCCGGTGATCCAGAAGGTGATGACGAGGGTACTGTCGATATAGGTCCAGTTGGACGCGATCGGCGTCCACCACCACGGGCTCAGCACATGGAACAGCACCGAGCCGACGACAATCAGGACGAGGATCAGCACGACAGCCATTTCCGCTCCTCCTCGAGCAGGTTGACCGTGAAACCGCATTCCGCAGAAAGTCCGTGTTTATTATCGCACAGATAGAAAATATCGGCAATTACGGCAATTTAGGCATGCGCCGTCGGCCGCGACCCGTCATTTGGAGTATTCAACCTCACTGGGAATATTGCTTGAGATAGGCGATGAGATCGGTGATCTCCTGGTCGTCCTTCAGGCCGACAAACGCCATCTTCGTGCCCTTCACCTTCGCTCTCGGATTGTGCAGATAGTCACGCAGCACCGTCTCGTCCCAGACGAGACCGCCTTCGCCTGCCGCCTTCATGCCGGCCGAATAGGCGAAATCAGGATGCGTTCCCGCCTTCCTGCCAAACAGCTTGTTCAGCGACGGGCCGACCTTGTTCGTATCGGACTCGGCGATATGACAGGTCGCACATTTTTTGAAAACGGTGGCGCCCGCCGTCGCATCACCCTCCTGCGCCCCGGCGACAGCAGGGAAAAGGGCAGTCACAGTTGCACCAATCAGCAGAACAACACGGTAATCCATGGCAAACCTCATCCTCCTCAAGGTCGCCAGCCACTCACACCGTCCATTATCTCTCGCGTGTGGGTGGTGGTTGTTATGGCCCAAAGCTTAGTCCTTCGCGGATGCAAGTCAATCGCTTCCACATTTGGGTCACCTGAACGCCTCTGATACCAGGTGGACCCGACGCGGATAACTGCCACGCCAGCTGACGCCCTTTTTGACTACTCCCCGATCGAGAGCGCTTCCTTTACCGCCAACTCGGCCATGGCAAGCGTCGCCTCGCGGGTTCTGGCGGCGGCGATGAAGCGGCCGTTGTGGCAGAAGGTCGCACCCTCTATGCCGCAAACCGCCTCCAACTCTCCATTAGCAAGACCGGCCCAGGCTGCCGGCAGATCGGCCCTGAGCTCGAAACCCTGCTCGGCACGGCGGATGCCGGTCACGCACCAATCTTTTTCGCGCGGGTGGACGACGAACAGCAGGTGATCGGCGCCGGCCTTGACGATGGCGGGACGGAAGGGCATTCCTCTTGGCAATTCCAGAACACGCCCTTGCCCCGCAACCTCGATCGCCCGATGCACCATCGCCTCGGCCCGCAGTTTTGCGGCACTCTGGGCGATCCTCGCCTCAACGAAACTGCGGGCAATGGCAAGAGCCGCATGGAAGGCGCGATCGTCTGCCTCGGGGTCCGCTTCGTCGAAAACCGGTTTCAGGGTCTCCAGCAGCGCCGGCAGCGTTAGCCCCGCCAGCGGTCCCGAGGGGCTGAGCGCACCGTTGTCGGTCAGATCGATCGGCAGCACGAAGCCGGCATCGAAAGAGCCATGCACCACATCGACATGTGTTTCGGGAAGGCCGGAGGCTGCGAGATAATCACGGCCGTAATGCTTCCAGATCAAGCCGAACGAGCTGTAAGGCTGGCCATCGTCGCGCAACGGCGCGCCGCGCTGGTGGTGATCGAATATCCCGGCATCGGGGTCGTAGACGCCGCCGACATCGTAGATGATCCGGTCTTTGCCCGGCGTGATCCATTCCGGCGCCCGGCTGCGGACGATGCGCGCCTGCGGGAAAAGCCGGGTCAGGATGACGCTCGACAGCAATTCGTCGGCATGGAAGCCACCGGAATGGGTGACGAGAAAATTGGGGATCATGAAAGGCCTTGTCGTTTTCGGCGGGTCCGCCTGGGTCAGCACCAGATAGCGGTTGGCGGATATAACGACAAGCCTCTATGGGATGAGGCTCTTGGACTTTGGCGTATTGGCGCCTGCAGTGACTGCCGCGGTGGAATAGCAAGAGCAAACCCCCGGCATCCCCGAAGCCCGGGCGCGGAAACCTCCAACGCCCCTCATCCTGATGCGCGTAGCCCACAGGGCGAAGCCTCGAAGGACGCGCTGCAGCGCTGCTCCTTCCGCTGGCGCACCCACCTCGCCCTTCGAGGCCTGTAAAGGTCGGCCGAAACAACTGCGCAGCGGTTTTGGCCGAACGACGTGCATGAAATCAGAGGCCTAAGACAGCGCCGGTCCCGGCTGTCTTGCAACCAGCGCACGGCCACCCGCCGCGCCGGCATGAAGGCAGATGAGCCCGATCGCAGCGATAGAATTGATCAGCAGGACATTTGCCACGACCGACGCCGAAAACGCGCTCTCGCCTGACGGAAGCACCGCCGTTGCGGCAAAGAGTACGCCTTCATAGGCAACGAAGCCGGCCATGAAGGCGCCAGCCGCGGTGACGGCAAGGTCCGCCGCGAGACGAAGCACTCCGAGCGCTGCCGCCAGAGATGCGATTGCAGCGATACCGATCGCCAAGCCCCAGGCATAACTGTCCCAAGTCTGGGGATAACCGAGCAGGAGATATCCGACCATCTGGTTGGCGAGCCAGGCCAGCAAAACCGCCGTCACCGCCATCCGCCGAGGAAGAATGACCGCTGACACCGCCGCCAAGGCCACGAAGGGCGTCACGCAGGCAAAAAGCAGGCTGAGAGCGACGCTAGCACCTGAAATGATGACGACCCAGGCGACCGCGAAACCGGGAACGACCGGGCGCAGGGGAAACTGATTTCTTTCGAGCATCGCGAAACTCCGTTCGACCGGGCGCGCGCGCCCCAGGAAATCATACGCCAGTCCTGGAAAAATGCCAGTAAGCCTCTCCCTGAGAACGAATTCCCAGCCGCTCAATCCATGACGTATTGGATATGATGCCGGCCATGCACGGCCGATTTCTGGACATGGGCGCGAACGCCGAAAACACGGGCGATCATATCCTCCGTCAGCACATGCTCCGGTGCGCCCGAGGCGACGACCTCGCCCTTCTGAAGCACCGCCAGGCTGTCGCAGAACATCGCCGCCAGGTTGAGATCGTGCAGCGCGACGATGCAGGTGATGCCGAGTTTCGAGATCAGTTGGAGAATGTCGAGCTGATGCTGGATATCGAGATGATTGGTCGGCTCGTCGAGCAACAACTCGCTCGGCGCCTGCGCCAGCGACCGCGCGATATGGACACGCTGGCGCTCGCCGCCCGACAGCGTCTGCCAGAGCTGGCCCGCCCGCTCCCCCATGTCGACCCGTAACAAGGCCTCATCGACCGCGGCATCGTCCTCCGCGCCCCAGGGCGAGAGCAGCCCGCGATGTGGCGTGCGGCCGAGCTGCACCGCGTCGCGCACCGTCAGCTGCGTATCGGTCGTCGACTGTTGCTCGACGAAGGCGATGCGCCGCGCAAGGGCTGCGCGTGACAGCGAGGCGATATCGTCTTCGCCCAGCCGGATGACGCCACTGCGGACCTTCCGCAGCCGGCAGATCAGCCTGAGCAGGCTCGATTTGCCGGAGCCGTTCGGCCCGAGCAGACCGAGCACCTTGCCCTTTGCCACCGTCAGGCTGACGCCGTTGACGATGACCGTGTCGCCGGCGGCGAAACTCACCGCATCGATGGTAATGCTCATGCACTCCTCCGGACGCGATAGAGGATGACGGCGAAGGCCGGCGCGCCGAAGAGCGCCGTGACGACGCCGATCGGCAGGACCTGCTGCGGGATGATGATGCGCGAGACGATATCGGCGCCGACCATGTAGATTGCGCCGCCGAGCGCCGTTGCCGGCAGCAGCCGCCGATGGCCCGGCCCGACGAGAAAGCGGGCGGCATGCGGAATGACGAGGCCGACGAAGCCAATCGAGCCCACCACGCTGACGACGCTTGCCGTCATCGCCGCCGTCAGGCCGAACAGCAGGATCTGGACGCGGCGCACGGCAATGCCGAGCGAGGCCGCCGCATCCGTGCCGAAGGAGAAGGCGTCGAGCGCCCTGACATGGGCCATGCAGATGACGAAGCCGGCAAGCGCGATCGGCACCGAGAGATAGACATCCGGCCAGCGCACGCCGCTGAGCGACCCCAGAAGCCAGAACAGGATGCCGCGCGCCTGCTCGGCATTCGCCGATGTCGTCACTATGTAGGAGGTCAGCGCATTGAAGAGCTGCGAGCCGGCGACGCCGCAAAGGATGATGCGCTCGCCGGTTCCCCCCGCACCCGTCGCAAGGAAGCCGATCAGCAGAAAGGCGATGACCGCGCCGATGAAGGCGCCGCTCGACAGGCCGAAAACACCGTAGCCGAAGCCGAGGATCATCACGCAGACCGCTCCCGTCGAGGCGCCGGCAGAGATGCCGAGCACGTAGGGTTCGGCCAGCGGATTGCGCAGCAGCGCCTGCAGCACGGCGCCACAGAGCGAGAGCGACGCGCCGGCGCTGGCCGCAACCAGCGCCCGGCTCAGCCGATAATCCCAGACGATGCCCTGGTGGATGCGGCTGAGCTCGAAATCCGTGCCGAACAGCCGGTTCGACACCGCCTCCGCCGTGGTCGCTAGCGGGATCGCGATCTCCCCGATCGAAACAGCGAGACTGATCATCAGCCCGAGAAGCAGAAAGGCAGAAATGGTGAGCGCGCCAAGCGCCCACCATCCGTGTTGTCTGACCGACATTGCCTTCACTGCGAGAGACCGAAGGACTTGATGCCGTTCGCCAAGGTCTCGATGCCGTCGATCGTACGGATCGTCGGGTTCATCGATTGCGCGTCCATCATCACGAAGTGCTCGTTCTTGACCGCGTCAAGCTCCTTGGTCACCGGGTCGTTCTCGAGAAAATCGATCTTGACCTTCGGATCGTCGGCGGCGTAGCGGCGCCGGTCCATGGTCGCCAACACGATAACCGCCGGGTTCACCTGAGAAATGGTTTCCCAGCCAACCAGCGGCCATTCCTCTTCGGTTGTCACGACATTCCTGGCGCCGATCGCCTTCAGGATATAGGCAGGCGCGCTGTTCTTGCCAGCGATGAAAGCATCGCCATTGACTTGCTTGCTGGAGAACCAGAAGACGATGGGCAGGTTCTTGCCCGATGCGCCTGATATCGACGCGACGGCATCCGCCTCGCGCTTCTTCAACTTGGAAATCAGCGCATCGCCGCGCTCCTTCACGTCGAAGATCTCCGAGAGCTCGGCGATCTCACGGTAGACCAGCTCCATCGTGAACAGCTCCTTGCGCACACCGTCGCCGCCATCGGTGTTGACCTTGGCGACGCAATCGGCCGGCGCGAGATAGGTATTGATCCCGAGATCCTGGAACTGCTCCCGCTTGCCGACGGAGCCCTGCGCGCCGACATGCCATTCGAACTCGGCCGCCACCAGGTCGGGCTCCCGCCCAACAACGGATTCGAAGCTCGGATCATTGTCGGCGAGACGCTTTATCTTGCTGTTAGCCTCGGCATATTGCGGCAGGACGGGACCGACCCAGACGGCCGTACCAGCAATCTTCTCGGCAAGGTCGAGCGAGAAGAGAATTTCAGTCATGCCCTGGCCGATCGAAACGATCTTCGACGGCGCCTTCTGGAACGTCACCTGCTGACCGCAATTGGTGATGGTCAAAGGATATTGGGTGGCGGCAAGGCTCGGTGCCGCAAGGCCGATCAGCCCGAAGGCAAATGTCATGGTGGCGAGAATCTGGCGCATGAAAAACCTCGATTGAAGAGAAAAAGCATGGTTATGCCGCACCCGCGGCCGAAGGCACGGTGATACGTGCGCTAACCGCAGGAGGCCCAATCGAGACGGATGCATGCCGAAATTCGGCGAAGGTTCAGAAGGTCAATCATGTCTGTTCCTTGTCCGGGCATCCCCGCCCGGTTGATTGGATCGTGATTGACGGCAGGTCTCCTGGCTTGCGGATATCCGTCGGTTCATCCGCCTTCCCGCGATATCTCGCAGTGGCAGGGCTATAAGCCCTTCAGAGATGGCCAGTCGCTGGCCACACCTGAGATGATCGACAATCCGCATACAGTTGCGGGGGCAGCCACGGTCTCGGTCCCTGCTGGGTCGTCCTTACCGTGTTCCCTATTAATCCCCTTGGAGTCATCTTCAGGGAACCGTCGCCCCCAGTTACGTCGCCTGCCCGCAAGACGTCAATGCCTATTGCGGAGGATTGGGTTCGTGCGGGTGAAAAATAGAGACGGAACGTAGGGGGCCTGTTGGCCGGTGTAATACCTGCATCCTCGCCTCCTCAGGATGAGGCTCTCTTGAGCGTTGGCGCCGCTTTCTCCCGTTCCCGCTGTCGTGAGCGCGGCATCCGCCAACGTCCCTGATGCTGATGTGCGCAGCCCGAGAGGGCGAAACCTCGAAGCACGCCGCACGCTACTTCTTGCTACAACGCATCCAGCGGTATCTTCAGATACCGCCGCCCATTTCCCTCCGGCTCCGGCAATCTGCCTCCCCGAATATTCACCTGTAGCGCGTGCAACATCAGTTTCGGCTTCGGCAGCGTGCGGTCGCGCGCCTGGCGCAGCGCCACAAAGCCGGCCTCGTCGATGCCTGATATATGCGGGTTACCGTTTTTCTGGGCGGCCACCTTGCTTTCCCAGCGCGCGTGGCGCCCGCCGGGCTGATAGTCGTGGCCGGAAAAGAGCCGGGTCTCATCGGGCAGCGACAGGATGACCTGGATCGAGTGCCAGAGGGCGCTGGCGCTGCCGCCGGGGAAATCCGTGCGCGCCGTGCCGGAATCCGGCGTAAATACGGTGTCGTGCACGAAGGCGGCATCGCCGATCAGATAGGTCACCGAAGCAAGCGTATGGCCGGGCGAAAACATCACACGGGCTTCAAGCCCACCGATCTCGAAGGTGTCGCCATCGGCAAACAGCCGGTCCCACTGCGAGCCGTCGGTTTCGAGTGCCGGCAAGTTGTAGATCTCCTTCCAGAGCACCTGGACGTCGGTGACATGGGCGCCGATCGCCGTCGGCGCGCCGGTCTTTCTCTTGAGGTAATGCGCGGCGGAGAAATGATCGGCATGCGGATGCGTGTCGAGGATCCACGCGACCGTCAGCCCCTCGCTGTCAATATGAGCGAGGATGGCGTCGGCATTCGCCGTTCCCGTCGCGCCCGACATCTCGTCGAAATCGAGCACCGGGTCGATGATGGCACAGCGTTTTGTCACCGGGTCTGAAACGACATATTGCACGCTGCAGCTGCGGGGCTCGAAGAAAGCCTTCACACCAGCCGCCTGCCCAGCCCGCTTTTCCAGCCAGCGGCGTGCGCCGGCAAGATCGAAGCCGAGTCTTTGGCCGAAGACCTCGACCTCTCCGGGCTGCATCCGCCCGTCGAGCACCTCTCCCAGCACATAGAGCGTCAGCGCCCGTGTGCCGCTCTTGCAATGAGCAACGACCGGCCCCTTCGCCTGCGTCATCGCCATCTGGAAAGCGCGGATATCGGCCTCGGTGATCTCGGCCCCTTTCACCGGCACGAAGCTGTAGGCGAGCCCCGCGGCAGCAGCAGCAGCCTTTTCCGCGGCATTGCCAGGCTGCCCCGGCTCCTCGCCATCCGGCCGGGCATTGATGACGCCGGCAAAGCCGTTTGCCGCAAAAGCGGCAAAGCCCGCGGCATCGGGCTGTCCCGTCACCGATATCAGCTCATTGACCCTCACGGATGTCATCGAAGCCCCCATGCTACCTGCATCATGCAGTATCGCATGTATATCGATACAATCTCACAAGTATATTGCCGAGCGCAAGAATAGCCGCCTGGCGTTCCCCGCGCCTGCGGCAAGTCCGCAAACCTGAATGATGCCGGCTACGCCATCGAAGCCGCCTTCAACCGCGCCTTCTCCCGCGCCTTCGCCATCCCGCCGGTCGCCTGGCGGGCGATGGCGCGGGAATAGAGCGAGAGTGGGCGTCAGACATCGAGCCGATAGCATTTACCTGGTCGGCAAAGCTTCCGCATCCTGCCCTTTTCCGCCAGCCCCGGCGCCCCCCAAGAGAGCCTCATCCTGAGGTGCCCCGAAGGAGCCTCGAAGGACGAGGCGGGCGCTCGGCGCGGCGGCAATATTGATGCGGAGCAGTGCCGCCGCGTGTCCTTCGAGGCTCCGCCCTGCGGGCTCCGCACCTCAAGGATGAGCAGCGTTGGAGGACGCCGCCCCCATAAGCTCCGTTGTCAATCTTACGCAAGGCCGCGATGGTCGATCAGCGCCATCATGGGCTCTTCAATCCGAGCGCCAGCGTCATGTCGTTGATGATCCCCAATCGCGCTTCGATCACCGCGATTTTCGCGGGCGTATCAGCACCGAAGGCGTCGATATCGATGAACAATTGCTCACATCCGCCCGGCGTCACCATGCCGAACATCTGACCGGGTTCGTCGCTTATGTTTCGCCAGCTGTGCTGTACATGCGGCGGCAGAACGACGACGCTTCCCGCAGGCGCATCGAACTCCTCGTCGCCGCATTGAAATTGGTAGAGCCCATGGATGACTCGAAAGACTTCCGTCTCCCGCGTATGCGTGTGCGGGGCCGGACCATGACCCGGCGGGGTGAAGGTTTCCCACATCCCGAACGCGCCGCCGGTCTCCTTGGCCGTGGCATGGATGACGATCCTCGCGCCGAAGGGCGTTCTCGCCAACCGCTCCTTACCGGGCAAAGAAACCACGGCGCTCCTGAAACTCGACATTTCTACCTCCCTCGGCAAGCTTTTGCCAACGGCCGCGTCGTCACCCCTGCTGCGCCTCGTTCAAGCATCCCATGATAGTCGAATCCCCGCGGCGGAAAAACAGACAAAGCCGCCCGATATCCTGCAATGCCGGCGGCTGCTCGACATCGGCAACGATGTAAAGCTATGGTTCAGCCGGGATAGACTGATAACGCTCGCGCATGTCTTACGGGGTCAGCCTCAAATGTCTGAACGAGACCGCGTCGCCGGTTTTCAAACTCTGGGAGGAAGCCGCTGTATTCGAAGAGATCGCTTCGATGCGGGCTTTGAACTATCCTCGCCACCTCACCCTCGCCGTCTATCAAGAGCTTGCTTCCGATCGGTTGGCCGAGGCGTTCGAGCGTGTTTTCCGCACGCGTTCGACCGTGACCGTGAACTTTTCGGGTGCCAGTTATTTCGAGAACGAGTTCATCGTCTTATGGGCGCGTCCGATTGCGGACGACGCGCTTTTCCAGTTGCACGCGGCACTGCACCAAGAGATCGATCCCGCATGCTGTCACGAGCACTATAGGCCCGGCAACTGGGTACCTCACTGCACCGTCGCCGCAAAAGTGCCGAAGGCAAAATCAGAGATCGCGATCAACTGGGCGAACGAAAACCGGATGCAGTTCGCGGTGAATTTCGATGCCGCAGACTGTGTCCGATTTCCGCCTGTGGAGCTAATGAGCGAGATCGCATTGACGCAGCAATGACGGCCGGCGGCGCAAGGCGACCTGCTTGATACGACAGCTTTCAGTGGTCGATGCAGAGGATGAATGCCGGGCGGAGTCTGGCCGTTGGCACACCGCAGGACCTTCCGGTGACACAAGCCGCGCCCTCTCTCCACCCTCATCCTGAGGAGCCCCGTAGGGGCCTCGAAGGACGAGGGTGGCCAGTGGCGGTTCATCTGGCGGTGGATGTGGACTTAAGCGCCGAGCCACCCGCCCTCGTCCTTCGAGGCTCCGGCCTTTGGCCTGCGCACCTCAGGATGAGGGCTGATCGGTGTGCCGCTGGGTTAAGTTGACGGTGTGCCATGCCAGTGGGCACTGTCGGCGACGCGGCAGTCGAACAGAACAGGCATGTCCACCTCGATCATCTCCAGGATTGCATCGTCGAGTTCGGCCAGCCTCTCGCAGCGAATGCCATGTCCGCCATAGGCTTCGGCAAGCTTCACGAAATCCGGGTTTCCGTGCTGGCGCTGCGTTCCCTGATCGCCGCCATTGAGAATGAAGATCTTGATCGGCGCGTTGTGCTGCACGGCGGCCGACATTTCCTTCATCGTCACCTGCACGGAGGCATCGCCGGCGATGTCGATGACAAGGCTGTTGGGATTGGCGATCTGCACGCCGAGGGCGGCGGGCAGCCCGTATCCCATCGTCCCCAGGCCGCCTGACGTCACCCAGCGGTTCGGTCGCTCGAAGTCGTAAGATTGCGCCGCCCATATCTGATGCCGGCCGACCTCCGTCGTGATGTAGGTATCCCGATGCTTCGTCAGTTCATAAAGCCGCTCGATGGCATATTGCGGCATGATGACGTCCTCGCGCTTCGCATAGGAAAACGATCGGCGCGCCCGCCAGTCGGCAATCGCGCTCCACCACTCGGTCAGCCGCGCCCGGTCCGGCGCCTGCGGCAGCGCCCGCCACAGGCGAACGAGCTCGGCCAGCACACCCGCGGCATCGCCCCGGATGGCGATATCGGCGCGCACAGTCTTGTTAAGCGAGGAAGTATCGATATCGATCTGGATCTTCCGGGAATTCGGTGAGAAACCATCGACGCTGGCGGCAAGCCCGCCATCGAAGCGCGCCCCGATGCAGAGCATGAGGTCGCAGTCATGTATTGCCATGTTGGCCTCGTAGGAGCCGTGAAGCCCGGCCATCTTCAGCCAGTTCGGGCTGGAAGCCGGATAGGCGCCGAGCCCCATCAGCGTCGACGTGACGGGAAAGCCGGTGAGATCGACCAGTTCACTCAGCAGTTTTGACGCTTCAAGACCGGAATTGATGACACCGCCGCCCGCGCAGATAATCGGCTTACGTGCCGTCGCCATCAGAGCGGCCGCAGCCTCGATCTCCCTGATGTCGCTTAGGCGGTCCGGCTGATAGCTCGTCCTCGGGGCGACTGCCTCAGGCGGTGTATAATTTCCGCTCGCAAACAGCACATCCTTCGGCATGTCGACCAGAACGGGGCCGGGCCGGCCCGATCCGGCGATGCGAAAGGCTTCGTGGATGGCCGCCGCCAGATCATTGACGTCGCCGACCAGCCGATTGTGTTTCGTGCAGGCGCGGGTAATGCCGACGGTATCGCATTCCTGAAAGGCATCGGAGCCGATCAGCGACGTCGGCACCTGGCCGGACAGGCAAACGAGCGGCACGGAATCCATCAAGGCATCCTGAAGGGGCGTGATCGCGTTGGTGACGCCGGGGCCTGAGGTCACCAGCATGACGCCGACCTTGCCCGTCGAGCGGGCATATCCCTCGGCGGCATGGCCGGCTCCCTGTTCATGGCGAACCAGAATGTGTCTGATGTCTTCCTGCTGGAAAAGCTCGTCGTAGATCGGCAGCACCGCAGCACCCGGATAGCCGAATATATGCTCGACGCCATTGTCTCTCAGCGCCTGGAGAACGATTTCCGCGCCGGTCATCTGCGCGCGCGGGGTGTCGATGGAATGACGGGATCTCATGGTTCCGTTCCTTGATCAGTGTGATGATGTGTGGAAAGTCCGACGAGGCCCGCGCCCAAATTCAGGGCATAAAAAAGGCCCCGTCAGGAGCCTGCTTACCGCGCATGGGTGCTTTCGCTGGATGGTTACACCATCCTGCCCATGCGCCCGATCACCACTGCCAGAACCAATGCGATTTTCATAGCGTCACAGCTAAAGGCAAATCGGCTCGTCGTCAATGCTTCCGAAGGAGACGAAACCGCCCGCGCGAGAAGGCGGGCGGTTGCATCATCGTGTGATGTCCTGGCTATGCCGGGGTGTTCAAGATTAGTTCTGGCCCTGCAGGCGGTCCATGACCTGGAGCAGCAAGTCGGCGCAGGCCTTCATCGGTTCATCCTCGGCGCATTTCAGATCGATCCGGGTGGCCCCATCCTCGATCCGGAAATGCGCGGCCTTGGACGGCGGCGGCGGCGGCGGGCGATGACCGCGGAAACCGCGGAAACCCCTGTCGTCGCGGAAACCCATATCGTCTCTCGAACCATGCCACCGGTCATCGGGACGATCTTCCGGCCGCGCATCCGGCCCAACCATCATCGGCTCGTTATCACCGGAAGCAGGCGGTGGCGGTGGTGGTGGTGGTGAGGCCGGGTCGGCCGCCACGGGCGGAGCTCCGGCGGGTGGCGGGGCGGGCGGTTGTTGGGCGAAGGCGGTGCCGGCCAGTGCGGCAAGAGCAAGGCCTGATAGGAGAAGTCTTTGCATGGGAATTGTTCCTTTGCGGGAATTGAGAAGCACGTTTGTAAACACCGCAACGCGGCTTTGGTTCACGGCCCGTCAAGGCCTGTGATCGAAATCCTCAAATGGTCGATGCGGCGGACCTTTCGGCGGGCGCAGCGCTTCGGTTCGTCCGTCCTGGCGAACGAGATAGCTCGCATGCACGAAGCCATCGTCGAAGCGCCCCTGCACGGTGACGGCCTCGTCTCGGGTAACGAGCGCGCCACCCTCGCCGGCTCGGCCTGTTTCAACAAGCGCCTTGCCGCTATCGTCCTGCAGCACGAACTTGTTGCCGTAGATCTCGGCGACCTTGCCCTTGATCGTGACGAGGCTCGATGCCGGCATGGCCGAAATCGCCACCGGCGCCAGCGGCGCCATCTCTGGCATAGGACGCATCATTTTCACCGCGCCCGCACCCCCGACAGCACCGATGACAAGCGCCACGGCGGCAGCAATGACGGGGATCACCAGCCGTCGCCGGCGCTGTCCTGGCGGGACGGGCGTGGCTGCGCCCTCGGTATGCACGTTGTCCTGGTCTTCATTCGGCATATATCTGTTCCTTGCATCAGTAGTGGTCGCACTCTAGCCGTTCCACCCCGTCGCCCGCCTGAACCTCTCCGTTCAGATTGAGTTAAGCTCGGCCCGATAGTTTTGGTCCGTCCCCAAAGATGCCCGGCCCCGATGAAAGCCCTGCCCCATGCGCGTACTGCTCGTCGAAGATGACGAAGACCTGAGCGGCCGGATCGCCGCCGTGCTGCGATCGGAAAACTTCGTCGTAGACATATCGCGCAACGGAGAAGACGCTCTCCACGCGGGGCTGACCGAACTCTTCGACGTCGCGATCCTCGACCTCGGCCTGCCGAAGATCGACGGCGTCAGCGTGCTGAAGGGCTGGCGCGAGGGCAGCCGCAACCTGCCGGTTCTGGTGCTGACGGCGCGCGATGGCTGGCCGGACAAGGTCGCAAGCTTCAAGGCCGGCGCCGACGATTTCCTCGCCAAACCCTTCAAGGTGGAAGAACTTGTTTTGCGCCTGCGCGCCCTGGTGCGCCGGGCAGCCGGCCACGCCGCCGCGCGGCTTACCTGCGGCGCGCTGGTCTTCGATGCCCAGCTCGGCACCTTCGAGCTCGACGGCCTGCCGCTGAAGCTGACGGCGTTGGAATGGCGGGTGCTCTCCTGCCTGATGCTGCGCAAGGAGATGGTCGTCGACCGGCGCGAACTGACCGAGCGCGTCTATGACGGCGATGCCGAGGTCGACTCTAATTCCATCGAAGTCATCATCGCCCGGCTGCGCAAGAAGCTCGGGAGCGACCGCATCGAGACGGTGCGCGGCCGCGGCTATATTCTGACGTCGGCAGCGGCGTCATGAAGGCTTCGTCTTTCAAGCCGAGATCGATCGCCGGCCGGCTGCTGATGTTCTCGGGCATCTTCGTGACGCTGGCGCTCGCTGTGGCCGCCCTCGTGCTCTGGCTAGCGCTGAAGACTGTGGTGCGCGAGCAGGTGGACCAGCGTCTGGACACACAGATCGGCGCCCTCGCCGGCGCCGTGATGCGCGACGCAGAGGGAAGGATCACCCTGTCGGCGCCGCTCGATGCGCCGCCTTTCGATCGCCCCTCATCGGGCTGGTACTGGCAGGTCGACGCCGGAGAGCAGCGCCTGACCTCCCGCTCCCTGATGAACGGCACGATAGACGCACCGCCGCCACGGCAGGACCTGCGCCATGTGCTGACGGGCATGCCGACATCAGGCAGGGGCGGCGATCGCGGAAGAGGGCCGCTCTACCTTCGCCAAGCCGTGCGCAGCATCGACGGCATGACGCTGACCATCACCGCGACGGCGCCGATGATCGCCCTCGTCGGCCCGGCGCTTCGCGCTCTCTTCTGGCTGGTTCCCTGCATGCTGCTGCTCGGGTTGGTGCTGATGACGGGCACCCTTTGGCAAATCCGCTTTGGCTTGCGGCCGCTGACATCCATGGCGACCAATATCGATGCCATCAACCGGGGAGAACGCGCCCGCCTGCCGGAGGAAGCGAGCGCCGAGCTTGCGCCGCTGTCGCTGAAAACCAATGCGCTTCTGGCGGCCAATGAGGAGAGGCTCGCGGCAACGCGCATGCAGTTCGCAAACCTCGCCCATGGCCTCAAGACCCCGGTGGCGAGCCTGCTGCTGTCGCTCGACGATAAAAACGACCCCAAAGGCGCATTGCGTAGTCTGGCCGCCCGGATCGACAACCGGATCAAGCACCACCTCGCCGCCGCCCGCCGGGTGATGGCCTCGTCGAATAATGTTGCCAGCACCGACATGGCGGCATCGCTCGCCGATCTCTACCGGGCGATCGGCCAGATCCATGCCGAGCGTAGGATTGCCTTCGACAGCGACATCCCCCCGGGCCTGCGGGTCGCCTGCGACGAAAGCGATGTCGAGGAAATGCTCGGAAACCTGATCGATAACGCTTTCAAATGGGCTGCCTCGCGCGTCACCATCCGCGCCGGGCGCGACGGCCCGATCGCCCGCATCACCATCGAGGACGACGGCCCGGGCATCCCCGCCGACCGCCTCGCCGCCGTGCTGCTGCCGGGCGTGCGGGAGGACGAACGCGTCCCTGGCAATGGTTTTGGGCTGAGCATCGTGAACGAGTTGGCGGGGCTTTATGGCGGGTCGCTGGCGCTCGAGGCTGGGGCGGTGGGGTTGGTGTGCATATTGTGTTTGCCGGTGGCGGTGGGAGTGGCGGGGTAAGGTCGAGGTGGAAAATTGAGCGCCTCAGAAGCATAACTGTCCGTTCTCGACATGATGCTCCCGCCCTCAAAGCCGCGACCCGCCCCTTTACCGATCGCCGCCGCTGTCGACGAGACGTCTTTCGCCTCGCCTCTGCCTTGTTGGACGGCTATCCTAAGCGACGATTCGCTATCCGCGACGAGGGCGTGGCGTGAACGAAGCATCAAAGGAGAGCGCGATGACGGACGCCAAGGGCGGCATTTCGGGACTGCGGCCGCACATTACTGTGATCGGCGTCGGTGGTGGTGGTGGTAATGCGATCAACAATATGATCGCGGAAAACCTGGCAGGCGTCGAATTCGTCGCCGCAAATACCGACGCGCAGGTCCTCGCCACCTCCAAGGCGACGCGCCGCATCCAGCTCGGCGCCAATGTGACCGAGGGTCTCGGCGCCGGTTCCCTGCCGGAGGTCGGCCATGCGGCGGCTGAGGAATCGATCGATGAGATCATGGATCACCTGGCCGGGTCGCACATGTGTTTCGTCACCGCCGGCATGGGCGGCGGAACGGGCACGGGCGCGGCACCCGTCATCGCCCGCGCCGCACGTGCGGCCGGCATCCTGACAGTCGGCGTCGTCACCAAACCCTTTACCTTCGAAGGCAACCGCCGCATGCGAATGGCGGAGATCGGCATCGAGGCGCTTCGCCAGGCAGCCGATACGGTCATCGTCATCCCCAACCAGAACCTCTTCCGCATCGCCGATGCGAAAACCACTTTTGCCGATGCCTTCATGACGGCCGACCGCGTGCTCTATGCCGGCGTTGGCTGCATCACCGATCTCATCGTCAAGGAAGGCCTGATCAACCTTGATTTCGCCGATGTGAAATCGGTCATGCGCGGCATGGGCCGCGCCATGATGGGCACTGGCGAAGCCTCCGGTGAAAGCCGCGCGATGAAGGCGGCGGAAGCGGCAATTGCCAACCCGCTTCTCGACGATATCTCGATGAAGGGCGCCAGGGGCGTGCTGATCTCGATCTCCGGTGGTTCGGATATGACACTGTTCGAAGTCGACGAAGCGGCAAGCCGCATTCGCGACGAGGTGCAGGAAGACGCAGACATTGTCGTCGGCGCCATCTTCGACCGCAGCCTTGACGGCAGGTTCCGCGTCTCGGTCGTGGCAACCGGCCTGGAAGGCAGTGCCATGCCCGCCTCCGCTTCTCAACCAGTCGTAGAGCAGATCCAGACGCGCACGCTGCAATAGCGCCGCCGCTGATATCATGGCTAAACGTCGCCCAGTACAACGAACGGACGGGGCGACGTCACGCGGTTAAGGCCGTCAGACAAACAATATGTCCGAGATGTTGTGCACCACGGAGATTTCGTCGGTCTCAGTGTTGGTGATGTAGATAGAGTCCGCCGCCGCGTCATAGACCACGTTGGTGGTGGAGTCATCTCCCGATATGGCGATGTTGACATCGATTGTTGTCTTGACCCCGGTTTCGAAATCGAATGCCGTGCCGATATGCTCGCTTCCGAAGGAATCGCCGAAGAAGAACGTGCCGTCGACGGCAAAGCCGTATCCCAGCCCGCCGGCGGCGAAAGTCTTGGATTCGATCGGGTTCAGCGTGTCGGGATCGATTTTGGAGACCTGCCAGGTCGCATCATCGATGCGGCCGACGACATAGATGCCGGTCGAATCCTGCATCGTATTGACGGCCGTGAATCCACCGCAGTCGAACGTACCCGCCCCATTCTCGCCGATAAGGCCGGGAATCGGGTCGCCCTGCTGATCGAGCGATCCGTCTGCGGCGTCCCACTTTGCGAGATAGGTCTGATCGGGGAAAGGGCCTTCGCCTTTGACCTCGTTGGTTCTTCCGATGATCTCGCCGCCGCGGACCGAAAAATAGGTTCCGCCGATGTCATATTCGCCAAGGTCATATTCGCCAAGAGAGATGGCGCCGCTGGCATTGTCTGCTTCAAAGGCCGAGGCGTTGTCGTAAATGCTCACCATGGAATCATCCGGGAAACCATGGCCGGAGCTGACGTAAAACTTGCCCGTTTGCGGATCGACCGCGACCCCCTGGAGTTCGTAATGGTCCAGGAAGGGGCGCACCACCTCCGCCTGGGACTCAACATGATTGGTGTTCAACGACTTGCCGTCCGTCACGCCGTCGACGGTCAGCGAGATCACGCCGGCATCCGCGTGACCGGCGCCGTCGGAGACCTTGTAATATTGAAGCGTCTCCGTGACATGCTCGCCATCGTTGAGACCCGCCTTCACGGCGGGATCGAGATCGTAGGTGAAGCCTCCGTCCGCCGAAAAATGGAAGGTGCCGAATTCACCGGCGACGTCGGTGCTCCGCGTGGCGCTTACGCTGATGCCCTCGACTGAGCGCAGAAAGATATGACCCGCCTCCCCGGCAATGTCGTTGGCAAGCACGTTGCCCGCCATCGCGCCGCTTTCGCGGAAGGTAAAGGCATCGTCGACCGCGACCGGCGCACTGGTCACCCCGTGAATGTCTAGCGTGAAATGTCCGACATCCGTATTGCCGGCGCCGTCGGAAATCTTGTAGCCGATCGTCTCTCTCAGCGTCATTCCGTTAAGGAAGCCCGCTTTGGCGGCCTCGTTTAGCGTATAGGTGTATGAGCCGTCAGCCTTGACGTGGAACGTCCCGTGCTCGCCCCCGATATCGGTGACCTGCCCATCCTTCTTGGCGAGAACCCTCTCGCCGTCGAAGAAGTTGAGAAACATATTGCCGTTGGCCGCTGATATATCGTTGTCCAGCAGATTGCCTGAAATAACGTCGCTCTCGTAGACGGTGTGCGAGTCATCGACCGCCACGGGTTTTGCAAACACTGTCATGGATATCTCCTTCAAGATCCATTCGCCTTGGTCGATTGGGAGGAAACAGCCATTGCAGGGGAAGGTCAAATTATTTTCTAGTAAAAGTGGCATTTTAGCTTTTTGCAATTTTGTCATGCCGCAAGAGGTTGCCGAGCGCCAACGCTCAAGAGCGCCTCATCCTGAAGCGTGGAAGCCGAAGGCTGGAGCCTCGAAGGACGAGGCGGGTGCGCGTCGTATCAGTTCCGCACTTAGACCCCGACTAGAATCCTCACCCCACCACCGCCCTAATCTTCTCCGCATCCGCTGCCGTCGCCGGGTTATAAACCACCATGCTGAGATCCGGCCGCCCGTCCACCTGGAAGGCCGAATACTCGAAAGAGAGCAGCCCAAGCACCGGGTGCTTGATGTGTTTGGCGCCCTCGCCATGGGTGCGCACGTCATTGTCGCGCCACATCGCCAGGAATTCCGGGCTCTTGCGGCAGAGTTCGTCGACCAGCGGCTCGACCTCGGCCGCTGCACCCGCGCGGGCCGCGTCCACGCGGAAGGCGGCGACGACGAAGCGGGCGACGCTTTCCCAGTCGTACTGGGCGGCGCGCACGCGTGGATCGAGGAAGATGAAGCGCAGCACGTTGCGCTCCTCGGGCGGCAGCGCGCCGTAATCAGTGAGCAGCACGGTTGCCGCCCGGTTCCAGGCGATCACGTCCCAGATGGCGTTGCGGATCAGCGCCGGGCTCGGGTCCAGCGCATCGAGCACGCCCTGCAGCCTGGGCGTGACGCCCGCTTGCCTGCGGTAACGCACCTCGGGCGGTCGGCCGAGGCCGATGAGGAACAGATGCTCGCGCTCGACATCGGTCAGCATCAGCGCCCGCGAGATCCGGTCGAGCACATCGGCGGACGGCGCCCCGCCGCGCCCTTGCTCCAGCCAGGTGTACCAGGTGGGGCTGATATTGGCTCGGTTTGCCACCTCCTCGCGGCGCAGGCCCGGCGTGCGGCGGCGTTCGCCGGCAAAGCCGAGGGCTGCGGGGTCGAGCTTGGCGCGGCGGCCCTTGAGATAGGCGCCCAGCCGGTTTTCGAAGGTGACGAATTCGCTCATGCTGTTAGCCATTATACCATGATAAGATCACTACTTTACCATGATAGGGCCTTGCCCGATATCTGTCTCCATCGAAAACGGAGATATCGACATGCGCGTATTCGTCACCGGAGCCACAGGCTGGGTCGGCTCGGCCGTCGTCAGCGAATTGATCGCTGGCGGCCATCAGGTGCTTGGCCTCACCCGCTCAGAAAAGGGGGCTGAGGAATTGTCGGCCGCGGGCGCCGAGGTCCATCGCGGCACGCTCGAGGATCTGGAAAGCCTGAAGCGCGGCGCGGCCGAGGCCGACGGCGTGATCCACACCGGCTTCAACCATGATTTCTCGAAATTCGCCGCAAACTGCGCCCTCGACCGGCGCGCCATCGAGGCGCTCGGCGAAGCCCTCCAGGGCTCCAGCCGCCCGCTGCTGGTCACCGCAGGCCTCGGCCATGCGCCCGGCCGCGTCGGCACCGAAAAGGACCCGCCCATGCCGACCACCGAGACCTATCCCCGCGCCTCCGAAATCACCGCGGTATCGCTTGTCGCGCGCGGCGTGCGCGCCTCGACCGTCCGGCTTCCGCCTTCGGTGCACGGCCATGGCGACCACGGCTTCGTGCCGATCCTGATCGATTTCGCCCGGCGAACGGGTGTTTCGGCCTATATCGGCGAAGGCCAGAACCGCTGGCCGGCGGTGCACAGGCTCGATGCCGCCCGCCTCTATCGCCTGGCGCTGGAGCGCGGCGCCGTGGGCGGACCCTTCCTGGCCGTTGCTGAGGAGGGTGTGCCATTCAGGCAGATCGCCGAGGTCATCAGCCGGCGGCTCGACGTGCCCGCCGTCTCGCTGTCGCGGGAAGAGGCGGCAGAACATTTCGGCTGGTTTGCGATGTTCGCCGGCTTCGACGTGCCCACGTCCAGCGAACATACCCGCGCGCTGCTGGACTGGCACCCGACCCAGCCCGGCCTTATCGCCGATATCGACCATCCGGCCTATTTCGGCGGGTAAGGTCCGCCGCGGCGTCGAACGGAGCGCCTCAGAGTGAGGCGCTCTTGTGTGTCGGCGCCAGCCTG
This sequence comes from Rhizobium sp. NZLR1b, assembly GCF_019685155.1. Lineage (NCBI taxonomy): Bacteria > Pseudomonadati > Pseudomonadota > Alphaproteobacteria > Hyphomicrobiales > Rhizobiaceae > Rhizobium > Rhizobium sp. NZLR1b. The sequence continues at coordinate 84,735 of NZ_JABDWC010000015.1, read as the reverse complement.
TGCGATCCGCTCCCGACAGGCTGCCTGAACCAAGCTATTCCTGGATATCGGGTTCAACCACCCTCGCGAGGTTTTTCAGCGACTCCTGCCAGCCGAGATAGCAAGCCTCAGGCGGGATGACGTCGGGCACGCCTGCCTGGGTAATATCCACCTCGGTACCAACCGACACCTTCTTCAGCGTCACGGTGACCTCCATTTCGCCTGGCAGGTTGGGGTCGTCGAACTTGTCGGTGTAGCGAACGCGTTGGCCTGGGACGAGCTCGCGGAATTCGCCGCCGAAAGCATGGCTGTTGCCGGTCGTGAAGTTGCGGAAAGACATTCTGAACGTGCCGCCGACGCTCGGCTCCAGATGATGTACGGTGCAGAGGAAGCCGTTCGGCGGAAGCCACTTGGCAAGCGCGTCCGCTTCGATGAATGCGCGATAAATCTTCTCCGGGGTGGTCGCCAGAACGCGATGCAGGCGTATAGTGTTCGGCATGTTCGTGATCCTTTTAGATGGACGGAATGGACGAGCTAAGGACGGATAAGATCTGGCCGATCCGACACGGGATTGATCTTTTCTTCAAGAAAGATCGATAGAAGTCGAATCTCCCTTCAGCCCGGCATGCCTTCGAACTGTGGAAGGTGGAGCGGTGTTGCCCAGGCAAGCCGCCGTTTGGTAAACATCTCGACCCCCGGCTGTATCAGCTCGGGCCGATCCAGGCTGCCGAGGGTGACGAAGACGAGGCCGGGGAAACTCTCTAGATTGCTACTGAACAACCTCGCGCCGCAATCCGGGCAGAAATTGCGATCGAGACCCTTGCCGGAATCGGCGATATAGTGAAACGCCTTCGGGCTGCCGGCGGTCAGGGTGAAATCGTCCTGCGGCACGGCAAAAAAGGTGGCGGCTTCGCCGCCCGAGGCCTTCTTGCAATCCAGGCAATGGCAGTCGGCGACGAAAGTCGGATCGGTATCGAAGGCGAACTGCACCGCGCCGCAGGCGCATTTCCCCGTATATTTCCGGCTCATGCCAGGCACCTTTCGTCTGGTGTTGAAATGCTCAAGGCCGCCTGCGGGCGTCAGGCTGCCGCGTGCTTACCGAGCGCATCGAGCAGAAGGCGGGCCGCCTGTTTCGACGAGGCTGGGTTCTGTCCGGTAATCAGCAGCCCGTCCTGGACGACATGCACGGCCCAGTCCTCCATCGCCGAAAACTTCGCCCCCTGCTCTTTCAGCACGTCTTCGAGCAGATAAGGCACGATCTCGACGAGGTGCACGGCCGCCTCCTCGGAATTGGTGAAGCCGGCAACTATCCGCCCCTTCGCGATCGGTCCGCCGTCCGGCGCCTTGACATTGGTCAATATCCCCGGCGCATGGCAGACGAGCGCCAGCGGCTTTCCCGCTGCAAGCGTCTCCTCGATCAGCGAGTGCGCATTGCGGTCGTTCGTCAGGTCCCAGAGCGGGCCGTGGCCGCCGGGGAAAAACACGGTGTCATAATCCGCCTGGTCGATGTCAGACAGCATCAAAGTGTTGGCGAGCGCAGCCGTCGCGGCCGGGTCTCGTTCAAATCGCCGCGTATCTTCCGTCTGAAACGCCGGCTCGTTGCTCTTCGGATCGAGCGGAGGCTGGCCCCCTTTCGGCGAAGCGAGTGTGATCTCGGCCCCGGCGTCACGGAAAACGAAGTATGGGGCAGCGAGTTCCTCGAGCCAGAAGCCCGTTTTCCTGCCGGTGTTTCCCAGTTGATAATGCGATGTGAGAACCATGAGAATTTTCATTTGCCCAACTCCTTCGGTCCGGCCGGAGGACAAAACCTTCCGCGTCCGGTTTACGGTGAAATACGGCCTGCAATCTCATGTTGAACTGGAGAAATCATAGATCGGTCGCCCCTGCGACACAAGTCAGAGCCTCCAAATACCATCTGTGAGAATTGAAGCGAAGATGTAAGAAGAGAAGATCTGACGCGCAGAGATCAACGAGGGCGCGCAAGGGACCTGGAATGTGAGCAAGCCGAATTATCGGGACATCGCCCGCCATGCCGGCGTGGGAACCGCAACGGTCGAGCGGGTGCTGAACGGGCGTGGGGGTGTTCGTCCCGAACTTGTCGAGAAGGTCATATCCGCCGCACGTCGCCTGGATTACCCGCGCAAGCTTCCCGAGACCCATCGCGGCCTGCTTAGGATCGAAGTGCTGATGGTTCGTCCGGAGACCAGCTTCTACCGGCGCCTTTCCCTTGCTTTCGAGAGAATTGCCGCCACCCTCGACCCTTTGGTCGTCGTGCATCGCAGCTTCACCGACGAGATGAACGCCGAGGGAATTGCGCGACGCATCCTGTCCACCGACCTTTCACGGGCCGGGCTGATCCTTGCCGTGCCGAGCAGCCCGGTGATCGGTGCTGCGGTGGAAAAGGTAAATGCGCAGGGCCTGCCGATCGTCCAGGTCGTCACCCGCGCGTCCGAGCACGTCGGAGAATTCATCGGCATCGACAATAACGCTGCCGGCCGGACGGCCGCACTCTATATCAGCCGAATGGCTCCGCGGGCCGGACCTGTCGTTGCAATCTGCCACCCCATCTATCAAGTGCATCGCGATCGGATCCGCGGCTTTTCCAATTACTTTCGTGATTATCCCGGCGCCTCCAGCTTCGAATGGCTGGGATTTGGCGGCGATGAGGAGCGTCTCAGCGCCGATCTCCTGTGGTCGGCGCTGGAAACGTATCCCGGCCTTGCCGGACTGTACAATGCCGGCGGCGCCAACGCCGCCCTGATCGAAGTGCTTCGCCGGCATCCGCGCGGCCGCGACGTGTTCTTCGTCGGGCACGAATTGACCGATTACACCCGAGCGGCGCTGCAGGACGGCATCATGGATGTGGTGCTGGATCAGGCGCCGGAGGCGCAGGCGCGGCGCGCGCTCGATCTCGTTCTGAATAGGATAGGCTTGACCGATATCAAACCGGACCAGGCACCGATCCGTTTCATCACCATCACCAAGGAAGGGCTTTGATCTAATCAGATCAAGGAAGGCTTCGGCATTCACCAGCGCCCCTGCTATTTTCCAGTCAGCACAGATATGTGGGCGACGCGGAAACATCCGGCGTGCCCTAAGGAGATGCCAATGGATGATCTGAAATTCGGCAAGCGCAACAAGCGCGGCGACTGGGCGCCGGACCAGCATGTGGAGAACGCGCCGCTTTTCGTCTTTCCGCCGCGGCTGATGGTGGTCCTGAAATGGCTGCCGCATTATTTCCTTCCCTGGAACCTGATTTTTGCGGTTTCTGCGCTCGCCTACTGGGCCTGGATCATTCCCCCGGTCGACACGATGAAATCGCTGAGCCTCGGCTGGACCGCCTGGCTCTATGCGGTGAACGCCATCGCGGTCTTCCTGTTCTACGGTGCCTTCGAACTGCATCTCTACGTGTTGAAGCGGCAGGAAAACCGCTTCAAGTACAATGGCAAGTTCCCGGCCGACCACAGGAACAACGCCTTCTGGTTCGAACGCCAGAACCTCGACAATATTCTGCGCACCTTCCTGTCAGGCGTGACTATCTGGACCGCCGTCGAGGTCGGCATGCTCTGGGCCTACGCCAATGGCTATGCGCCGTGGCTGAGTTTTGCGGAAAATCCATGGACGCTGGCACTCGTGGCGCTCGTGGTGCCGATCATTCACGAGTTCCACTTTTTCTGCATACACCGGCTGATCCACACGCCCTTCCTCTACAAATGGGTGCACTCGGTCCACCACAATTCGGTGAACCCTTCGCCCTGGTCGTCGCTGTCGATGCATCCGATCGAGCACCTGCTCTATTTCGGAACGGCGTTCTACCATCTGTTCCTGCCCTCCAACCCGATCATCATGCTCTACCAGCTGCATTATGCGGGCTTCGGGGCCATTCCCGGCCATGTCGGCTTCGACAAGGTCGAGATCGGCAAGGAGAGGCTGGTCGATAGCCACGCCTATGCGCATTACCTCCATCACAAATATTTCGAGGTGAACTACGGCGACGCGCTGATCCCGCTCGATAAGTGGTTCGGCACCTGGCACGACGGTTCGCCCGAAGGCGAGGCGCAGATGCAGGAACGCTACCGCAGGCGCAAGGAAAAACTCGCAGCCCGCAAGGCCCGCCTGGAAGTCGGGGGAGCCGCCGAATGAACTGGGTTTCAGCTGGCAAGCTCGACGAGATCGAACAGGAAGGGGCCATCCGCTTCGACCATGGCGGGCGCACCTACGCGATCTACCGTGGTCCGGATGACAGCGTCTACTGCACCGCCGGCCTCTGCACCCACGAGGCGATCCATCTCGCCGAAGGATTGGTCATGGATTTCGAGGTGGAATGTCCAAAACATTCCGGCGCCTTCGACTATCGCACCGGCGAGGCCATCAGGCTTCCGGCCTGCGAGAACCTGAAAACCTATCCGGCAGAGGTGATCGACGGAGAGGTTCGTGTCGCCCTCGGCTAGCATGTCGCCCGGAAGTGCGCAGTGGTTCCGGGATAAAGACATGCATGAAACCAAGGCCTAAAGCGTGTCGCATGAATCAAAATCTGATGCGGCTAATCCTGTGCGGCCGGCGTCTCCTCACGAGCGCAGCCGCTCTTTCTATGGAGAAAACATGGACGGTATCGTCATCATCGGTGCCGGCGAATCCGGCACCCGGGCGGCCTTTGCCCTGCGCGAAGCAGGCTATTGCGGATCCGTCACGCTGATCGGAGCCGAGCCGCACCTGCCCTATGAACGGCCGCCTTTGTCGAAGACCGGCAACGGTGCGGTGCAGATGAAGCTGATCTGCGCGGCAGACGCACTGGAAGCGGCCGGCATAACCTATCTCAAGGGCTTGTCGGCTTCGACGCTCGATACCGGCGCCGGAACGGTGCGCTTGAGCGACGGGCGGGAACTGCGTTACGAAAAGCTGCTTCTGGCCACCGGCGCGCGGCCGAGACGGCTCACATGTCAAGGTGCAGCGCGTGCGCTCGACTTCCGCACCCACGCCGACGCCGAAGCGATCTTCTCTCGTGTAGCGCCGGGCGGCAACGTGGCGATCATCGGCGCCGGTCTGATCGGGATGGAACTCGCATCGGTCCTTCGCAGAAAGGACGTCGCGGTCAGCGTGATCGAAGCCGCACCGAGACCTTTGGGCCGCGCCGTCCCCACACGTTTTGCCGAAAAGCTGCACGCCAGACATGCTGCCGAAGGTGTGCGCTTTCACCTCGACCGGAGCGTGGCGGCGATCAGCGACGACGGCGTCACCCTGACCGATGGCAGCCTAGTGCACGCCGATCTTGTCGTCGGCGCCATCGGCGTCCTGCCGGACATCGCTTTGGCTGAAGCAGCGGGACTGGCCACAGGCAACGGGATCCTGACGGATACCTGTCTTCGCACCAGCGCGCCGAACGTTTTCGCGGCCGGCGATTGCGCGGCCGTGGCCCAACCCGGCGGCGGACATTTTCGCTATGAAAGCTGGCGGAACGCCAGGACGCAGGCCGAAACCGCGGCGCGAAACATGGCCGGAGTCACCGAGACCTTTAGCGCCCTCCCCTGGTTCTGGTCCGACCAATACGATCTTGGCCTCCAGGTGGTGGGGATGCCGCAGCCCACCCATCAGACCGTCCTGCGTTCGGCTGCGGATGGCGAGCTCGAATTCTATCTGGACGCTGGCCGCCTAGTGGCAGCCGCCGGCCTTGGCATCGGCAATGGCCTGGCCAGGGACATCAAGCTCGCCGAGATGTTGATTGCCGCAGCTATCAGCCCCAGCCTCGCGGAACTGGCCGACCCTGGTGTGAACCTCAAAGCGCTTCTAAAAAGCGCACGGGCGGCGTGATGCAGAGGCTGCTGATCTTCCAGTCGCTCTGGGCCATGGAGCGCCGGCACACCGATGGGTTCGAGCGCACACTCGACGACAACATCGCGATGATCTCCGAGGCGGGCTTCGACGGCATCAGCGCACATTACACCAACCGCCGGGATGTCGTGCGCCTGAACGAGTCCATCCGGGGCACCGGCTTAAAGATCGAGGGCGTTTGCTTTCCTCGCAGTGTCGAGGATCTACGTCTGCCGCTGGAACTGGCCGCGGAGTTTCCGGTCAGTCACATCAACCTGCAACCCGATATCCGCCCGCGCCGCATCGATGCCTGCCTGCCGCTTCTCGATGGCTGGATGCGGCTCGCTGAAGATGCCGGCATTCCCGTGTTCATCGAAACCCATCGCGACAGGATGACCGCGGACCTGTTCTTTACGCTGGATTTGCTGGATCAGCGACCCGAACTGCCGCTGCTGGCCGACCTGTCGCATTTCCTGGTCAGCCGCGAATTCGCCTTTCCGGTCGACGAGGAGAACCACGCTCTCATCCGACGCATCCTGCAGAATGCCCATGCATTTCACGGCCGGGTCGCCTCGAGCGAGCAGGTGCAGATCGAAATCTCCTTCCCGCATCACCGGCCCTGGGTCGATCTCTTCCTCGAGTGGTGGGAGTACGGTTTTCGTAACTGGCGATCACGCGCCGCCGATGACGCCGAGCTGGTCTTTATCTGTGAGTTGGGCCCCAAACCCTATGCGATCACGGGCAGAAGCGGCAACGACCAGACGGACCGATGGGCGGAGGCCCTGGCGCTTCGGCAGATGGTGCGTGGGCTGTGGGCTGCCACTGCCTGGTCCCCCATACATCGGCCTTCCAATCATGGAAATCCACCTGCTGGATCAGTGTAGTGTGAACTCACACGGTAAGCGTGTTGGCGAAGGTTTGGGATTGTGAATCAGATATGCCTAATGTAAATCTTGACGTGCACAAGTTGTGAGACAGTTAATTTGCTACGATATCTGGTTAAGGACATTCGCTGGGAGAGGCTTGGAGATGCGGAAAATTCGTGCGGCCAGCCCGGCCCTCGGACAAACACAGCCAGAAGCTTCGAGTTCAATCGACCGGCTTTTGTTCTTTGACCGCGATTTCAATCCCATCGAGAATTTGCTGGGCAATGAGCTGCCTGCTTCTGTCAAGCCGGCAGCGTCACTTTGGGAGCATTTTCCAGAGCTGGACAAATCGGCGATTACGCTTGCTTTCCGCTCATTGGATGACAGCGGCAAGCCTTTGCGGGTATCGGGCGATCTTGGCAGGTCTGGGTCGCACGGGCTGACGATCTATCGGATCGGCGATCTGTTTGCCGTGGTCCGGTCGGAGGAACTCGCCGACGACGAGCGCGCAACCCTTTTGCATCTGGCGACCCACGATCCGCTTACGGGACTGCCGAACCGACGCCAATTCAGTGAGGACCTCACCGAATTGCTGCGGGAGACCGCAGGCTCGAACGAGACACTATCCCTGATGCAGCTCGACCTTGACGATTTCAAGCCCGTGAACGACACGCTTGGGCATCCGGCGGGCGACAAGCTTCTCCAATTTGCTGCAAGGCGTATTCAAGACTGCCTGACCGGTGATGACAGAGCCTATCGACTGGCTGGTGACGAATTCACCGTCATTTCCATGGGCTCGGGACAGCCGGCCAAAGCGCACCGGCTAGCAGAAGTCTTGGTTGCCGCATTCAAGAAACCCTTCACGATAGATGGCATCGCGGTCTTTGTCGGCACCAGCATCGGCATATCCACAGCTCCGCCGGACGGGACAAATCCAGAGCAGCTTATGAAGGCGTCCGACCTTGCACTCTATGCCGCGAAAAAAGAGGGGCGCGGTCGAGCAGCCGCGTTTGATGCCTCAATGCTTGAGTCGCTGGAACAACGCGAACTGCTGCGCCGCAGCCTGCGCATGGCCTTGATCCAACAGCAATTCTTTGTCGAATATCAACCCATCGCCGAGGGCGGCTGCGTTGTCGGCTTCGAAGCATTGCTGAGATGGCACCATCCACTGCTTGGAAAAATTCCACCTGCGGCATTTATTCCGATGGCCGAGGCTGATGGAATGATGCCTGATATAGGTGCATGGGTTTTGGAGCAGGCATGCCGCGAGGCGATGAACTGGCCAGAGAACTACGTCGTCGCCGTCAATGTGTCCGCAGCTGAATTCCTGACCAGCGGCCTCACCGACCGGATATCCCAGACGCTCGACCTGGTCGGATTCCCGCCCGAGCGTCTGGAACTTGAGATAACTGAAAGCGTCCTGCTTGAGCGGACCGTCAACAATATCGACACGCTGAACACTCTCAACGTGCTGGGGATACGGATCTCGCTGGATGATTTCGGGACAGAATATTCCTCCTTGAGCTATCTGAAGACATTCCCTTTCGACACCATCAAAATCGACAAGTACTTTATCACCGATCTGGAAAGCGATCCGAAAAGCCAGACGATCGTCCGCTGCATCGTGAACCTCGCACATGGTCTCGACATGCAGGTGACGGCCGAAGGGGTCGAGACCCCAGGTCAGGCGGAATGGTTGGACAGTGTGGGCTGCGACAGGCTTCAAGGCTATCTGGTGAGCAGGCCGCTTCCGGTCGAGGCGATCAGTGAGTTCATCACCCGCATGGAAACATCCGTAAGCCACGCGCTGCCATAGCAGGAAACCGATTTTTCGCCGTGTTTTGAGAGGGCATGCATCAACCCGAGGCTCCAGGCAAGCTGATGGAGGCTGTATTGGAAGAGGAAGCATCAGGTTTCGATGACCCGGCATTGGCGCCGATGGTATCGCTGGAACTGAACGTTGCGATGTTCAAATCCAAGTGGCAGTTTTGCGACAGGATTACCGAATATCTCTCAGACATTCTCGGCCAAGGTCACAGCGATCCCGCTCGATATTCGAATTTTCTTTCCGTCGCGGCCAACGAGCTCATTGAACTTGCTTTCCGTTCGACAGGTGAGCCGGGAAGGATAAGTTTCCGTCTCTATCGGGGCGCGACGTTCAATCGGCTGAGAATTGCGTTTGCCTGCGAGGAAGCATCTGGCCGTGAGCAGGCGGGTGCGAGATCAGGCGAACGCCAGTCTCTCCCAGGCGCCGGGGCCGACTTGGTCATGAAGTCCGATGGGACGATTTTGCTTAGAGATTTGGCAACCCTATTCCGCGCCGCTATCCGAATTGAGAAAGATGGCGCCCACGGGATCCAGATCATCGCGGATTTCCCTTCGGCCGAGGACTTTCAATGAACCTGCTTGCTCACCCCTTCACCGTCCGTTTCGATCCGACAAATCAGGAGCTGTTGCTATCTGGCAAGATGCGGCCCGAAAGTGCAACCGAGATTGCCGATGCCCTCAAGCTGGTGCGGCAAAGTTTGGAAAAATACAGCGGCGTCGTTTACCTGAATGTCAAACGTCTGACGCACATCAACATGACAGCCTTCGTCGCTCTGTCCGATATACTGACCGCAAGCTGCCGGACCAAGCCGGAACGGAAGATTGTTATCATCACGTCCAGCGTAGTGGCCTGGTCGACTTCGTTGTTCCAAACGTTGGCGGCATCACAACCAAACCTGTCGGTTGAAGTCTACGATTCGTCATTTTATCCAGGCCAGAGCTTTGTCGAGGATGAGACTTTCATTCCCATTCTCCGCACCCAGACGAAAATGACCTGGAGGCACGAGCGCGAACTCCTGCCTCGCCACGGTCTGCGCAGCGGCCTTGTCATCGCGGATATCTGTTGCGGAATTGGCGATTTCGCCGCCTTGGTTCAACGGGAATTCAAACCGGCACGCCTTGTCGCGCTGGATCATTCCGTACGAAGCCTCGAATATGCACGCAGGGTCGCTGCCGACTTCGATCTGCAGGGGATAGAGTACACCTATGGTGACGCGTCCCAAATGCTCCTTCGCGATAATCAATTCGACTTTGTGACCTGCCGACATTCGCTGCAGATTTTCAACCGTCCCGAGATGCTGCTGCGGGAGCTTTACCGTATCTGCAAGCCCGGCGGCCGCGTCTACATCACCAACGAAAAAAATTCGCATTGCCTGGGCGAGCCCCATGCGGAAACGATAAAATGGACTTACGAAGAAGTCGCCAAACTGTTCAGGCACTTCGATATGGATGTCGAGATGGGGCCGAAAAGCCGTCATCTTCTCGCCGACGCCGGGTTCGATGCCATCAAGGTCGATAACTTCATGGTCACGAATCTTGACGGGGATCCGCAGGACTTCGCAGACATCATCGAAGCCTGGGAAAATGTCTACGCCGGTGAGATGGCGGTTCGACGGGGCGACTCGTTGGATTTCATTCGCAGGTTCCGGCAAGGATTCAAAGATCACGTCTTTGCTGCCCTTCACCCCAAGGGTTATGCAGGCTGGCCGATTTGGGCGGCTTCCGGCCGAAAGCCGTTATGATGGACGGGAAATCATTGTCGAAAGGACCGATAAGACTGGGCTCGTTTCGAGCAAAGTTCATCCTGGTTGTCGGTGGGGCTGTCCTCTTTGACCTGCTGGTCAGCGGTGGACTGGCGCTTTGGAACGTTCAGAGGCTATCGCGTGACGCAACGCTCGAAGTCGGCCAGGGTCTTGAAGCTGCAAGCCAGGAATATATCCGCACATATGCCGATTCGACTGCAGCACAGGTGAGTTTGCTGCTGCGCCAGGTTCATAGCGACGTCAGCACGCTCGCAGGTGTGCTCCAGGCGCAGATCGACGATCCCGCGCGCAATTCGGACGTCGGCGCGGCAATCGCGCGCACATCCCCCGGCAGCGTCAGCCTCTCTTACGATCAGACGGGGAAGTGGTCTCAAAACGCGCCGGGCTCAGTCTCCGTCGTCAGCGTCTGGGGCTACTTGCTTGGACAAGACCAGAAGCCGAGACCCGACGTTGAGACCGATATCCAGGCGAGCGCGGTTCTGGATCTTGTAGCGCCGAGCTTGCTGCAGCACGGTGCTTCGAAGCTGCAGATGTATTACATCGGATCGAAAGAACGGCCGATTTTCAGAACAGCGCCCTATACCGACCAGGCTCAGACCTTCGACCGGCTCTATCCGGGTCACAACGAGGCGAATTTCTGGGACTTCTTTTTTCCCGGCCTTTACGAGTCCTGGCAGGGCTGGGCCAAGGATATGAAGACGCGGCCGGTCGCGGCCGATATCACCCAGACCGCGCCCTATACGGACGCCATCACCGGAAAGCTGATCGTCAGTTTCTTTCATCCACTCTGGACAGCCGACAGGAAGGATGTCGCCGGGACGGCCGGCGCCGACATCACACTCGACCAGCTGGCGCAGACGGTTGAAAATGTCAAAGTGGCCCAATCCGGTTTTGGCTTTCTCGCCATGTCCGACGGCAACGTCGTCGCGATCAACAGCACGGGCGAAAAAACTCTCGGTCTGCGGTCCGCCAGCGATGCGAGCGGTACCGGGGTGACCGGCCTGGAGCGCTCGCTGAAGGGCAGCGCCCAGCCTGCGATCGCCAAACTGGCGCTTGACCGCGAACAGGGCATCCAGCATTTGCTGTTGCAGCAGGACGGCAACGAGGTGCCCTATATCGTTATCGTCAAGAAACTGCCTGCGACCAATCTCTGGGTCAGCGGCCCGGTTCGGCAAGAAGCGATGCTGCTTGGCGTGGTTGTGCCCGAGCGGGAAATCGATGCCTCGCTCTATGCCGCCCAGGCCAAAATTTCCGACGCGACGAACCGGATCGTGCTCTACCAAATTCTGGCAATCCTGATGTCCCTGCTGATCGTGACGATCGCGGTATTTGCGGCCTCGAAACGAATAACCGGCGGAATCAGCGCGCTTGCCGGTGCCGCCAAGCGGATTCAGGCGAAGGACTATTCCGTCAGGGTCGCCATAACAAGCAAGGATGAGGTCGGCGAAGCCGGCGAAGCATTCAATCGGATGGCCGAAGAGATCAGCTATCACACCGAAAATCTCGAGCAGCTCGTCGAAGAGCGAACCGCGCAAATCGAAGACGCAAAGGAAGAGATTTCGACGTTGAACGCACAGCTCCAGAGAGAAAACAGACGTCTTGGCACGGAACTCGCCGTCGCCGAGCGGATTCAGCTCATGGTGCTTCCGCTGGATCAGGAGCTCGAGGAGTTTCAGGCGCTCGAGATCGCAGCCTATATGAGGCCGGCGGAAGAAGTCGGCGGCGATTATTACGACGTATTGAAGAACGGAGGTCGGTTGAAGATCGGCATCGGCGACGTTACCGGACACGGGCTGGAAAGCGGCGTATTGATGTTGATGGTTCAGTCCGTCGCCCGCGCCCTGCAGGAAGCCGGAAACACCGATGCAGTGAAATTTCTCACGGATCTGAACAGCGCCCTGTTTAAAAATATCGTCAGGACGAAAATCGACAAGCACCTCACTCTGGCGTTTCTTGACTACGACGGAAAAGAGATGATCCTATCGGGACAACACGAGGAAGTTGTCGTCGTTCGGGCGAACGGCGAGGTTGAGCGCATCGACACCATGGATCTGGGCATACCGATCGGGCTGGAAGCCGATATCTCCGCCTTCATCAAAACCCGTGAAATCGCGTTCGAAAAAGGCGATCTCATTCTCCTGCATACGGACGGCGTCACAGAAGCCGAAAATGACGCCGGAGAACTGTTTGGCATCGAACGCCTGTGCCGCGAAGCAGTTCGCTTGAAGGATCTGAGCGCTGAGAAAGTCGTTTCTGAAATTGTCGCGACACTCATGCTCTTTATCGGATCGCAGAAGATTTACGACGACATCACGCTACTCGCAGTGCGGCATAGGTGAGACATGAGGCCAACGGTATACGGCAGCGAATCCTTGGCCGGCATAAGTCTGGATTCGGGCACGCGCCTGACCTTAACGGATGGCCCCCTTCAGCTTGGATGGAAACACTCCGGAATGACGTCGGACTTCATAGCGGAGGTTATGGCTCTGCGGTATTCGGGCTCGAAGAAGGGCTACGTGCAGGCGCATCACGACATCGGATACCTCAGCAACGAACTGATCGAAAACGCCGTGAAGTTTCGACAGCCTGGTGAGATCCTTATTGAAGCCGGCATATTCGACGGATCATTTTTGATAAGGGTGCAGAACACGATCGATGGCGTGACATCCTCTCGCTTTCAGCAGCTATTGCATCGCCTCCAATCGAGGGACCCCGGAGAACTTCTTCTTGAGCAAATCGAAACCAACGCCATATCAACAGCAAGCGGTTCCGGATTGGGGTTACTCACACTTCTGAGCGATTACGACGCAAAAATGGCATGGGCATTCGAAGAAAGTGAAGGTGAGCGTATCATACTGACGACGACTGCAGCCGTGGCGATGCCGCCCTCCTCCAATCCGTGAGCGAAGAATGGAAATCAGCGACGAAAACTTCCGCGTATGGGCGGAACAAAACGAAGTATATTTCGATGGGGTATTTCGGCTGGCAGGACCGGACGCCTATGCGCCCATCTACTCATTGATAACAGGCCTGCTCCACGAGGGGCACAAACAGGTGACCTTCAACCTGACCGGTCTCGAGTTCCTCAATTCCTCCGGCATAAATCTCCTGGCCAAGTTGACCATTGAAGCCAGAAAGATGGGCGACCTGCTGCTCGTCGTCAAAGGCACCCACCAATATCCTTGGCAAGCGAAATCTCTGCCGAATCTCAAAAAGCTGCATCCGCTTCTCGATTTGCGATTGGCATGATCCTCCTTCGGCGAAGGCTCACCGTAAACGGTGTTTAGCCGGCATCTTCCAGATCGCCGCATGGTTGACGCTGACCTTGACACCCTCCATTGCTGTGTCCCGCTGCGTTGGGAGGGGAGCGCGTATTCGCATCCTGCCGGTAACTCTCCCAGCCATCCACGAGGATGAAGCGATGGACGACATTCAATCCAAACGAATGATTCTCGAATTCCTGAGGAAGCACTCGTTGGCTGTGATCGCGACATCTGATCGAAATGGCACGCCTGAAGCTGCGGCCATCGACTTTTCCGTTCGGGACAACCTTGAAATCGTGTTCGATACCTTTGAACACACTCGCAAATTTGCAAATATTTCGGAGCAGAGCAGCGTCGCACTCGTCGTCGGCTGGGACGACAATATTTCGGTTCAGTATGAGGGCGATGCCATGAAGGTTTTCGCTTCCGATATTGAGAGATACCAGGAAGCGCATCTTAAAAGCGTTCCAGTTGAGAGAGAATTTGTCGAGAAGGGTGCGGTGATATTTAGGGTCAACCCTCGTTGGATACGATATTCGGATTTCACTAAAGAACCTCCAGAGGTTATCGAGGTTCACTTCTGAAGGCTGACCGATCCTCTTCACCCCTTGCTCCGCAATCGGCGCAAGTCCCGTGCGGGTGATCACCAGTTTGCGACGCGTGTGCCCAATAATAGGCCAGCCGAATGTCCGGCCCGAATCTCAAAAAGCTGCATCCGCTTCTCGATTTGCGCTTGGCGTGAATTGAGCCGAGGGAGGAAGAGGTGGCATCCACGCCCAATCCTCCGCTCATTGGGAGTAGCATAAGGCGCTGTCGTGCTCGCACCTTGACCACATGCTTTGTTATTTCGAAGGTTGCCCCTCCCAGGGGGACGGCGGGTTTGCGCCAATTGCGAACTTAGGGCTCTCTCCAACGGCAGCTACAGGTCACTCCGCCAGAGGCGATCCATCATATCGAATGCGAGCGCGACGTTCGGGTCGGAACGACGCGGGAGCAGGCATGCGAAGCCCAAAGTGGTCTGCAGCTCGACCCTGTCGGCAATGACCAGGCCGTTGGTCTGTCGCTCATCGAGGGCGATGGATTCGCGGCACAAGCTGAGACCCAGGCCCGTTCGCACCATGGCCAGCATCGAAGTCTCCTGGTCAACTAGCGCGACGACATTCTGCTTGAGATTGAGGCTGCCGAGCTTCTTGGCCAACAATCGGTGGTGAACCGATGCCGGCGGCGTGCCGATCCACGGCAGTTCGGCAAGCTCCTTCCAGTCCTTCCCTGCGACGAGGCTGGCAAAGGCCGGCGGTGCCACGACACGATAGGTCAGATGCGAAATTGGACGGATGAAGAACTGCGCGTCAGACGCCGCATCCTGGACCTGGGTGCTTGATCCGTAGTCATCGAGATCACCAAGGAAAAACCCGACATCCAGCTCGTTGCGTTTCAAACCGATCGCCACTTCTCCACTCATTCCCTGGCGAAGCTCGGTTTCAATTCCCGGGCCGCTTTCGACCAATGCCTGCAGGAATGCACCAAGACGGGTAAATTCCGGATCGATGATCGTGCCGATCCTGAGCTTGCCGCGAAGTTGCGCCGTGAGGTGCCTGGCGGTCTGGCTGAACTCCATGACCGAGGCGATAACCTGCTCCCCTTTGGTGGCGAGCAACGCGCCATCGCGTGTCAGTTCGAGCCCGCTCGCCGTTCGCCGGAATAACGTCAGCCCGACATCGTCAGCAAGGCGCTTCAACTGGAGGCTAATCGCCGGCTGTGTGAGATGCAGAAGCTCCGCGGCGCGGGTGACGTTGCCTTCCCGGGCAACAGTGACGAATGCGCGCAGCAGCTTCAGGTCCAGATGATCCGCCATATAAAATTCTCTTATAATTGATTGTCGCATTTATCATTGGATTGTGCCTTTGGACAACGTTTATATGCTGCCAGGAGGATGATCATGTCCAAGGAATTTGATCCAGCTTATAATCGGAGCGCCGTTCCATTCGGCTCTGCGGGGACGCCGGCGTGATGACCACCGGCTCCCCGACAGATGCACACATCTACGATTACATCATCGTCGGCGCTGGCTCGGCCGGGTGCCTGCTGGCCAACCGGCTGAGCCGCGACCTTTCCAAGCGCGTGCTGCTCATCGAGGCAGGGAAGAAGGACAACTACCCCTGGATTCACATCCCCGTCGGCTATCTCTATTGCATCGGCAATCCGCGCACCGATTGGCTCTACAAGACTGAACCGGAAGCCGGCCTCAACGGGCGTTCCCTGCGTTATCCGCGCGGCAAAACGCTCGGGGGCTGCTCGTCGATCAACGGCATGATCTACATGCGCGGCCAGTCGCGCGATTATGATAGCTGGGCCGCTCAAACGGGTGACAGCGAATGGTCCTGGGAAAAATCGCTGCCGGATTTCAAGGCGCACGAGGACCATTACCGCCTCGATGGAGGTGCTGATCCTGTCACGGGTGACAATAGCCGATTTTCCGACATGCATGGCCATGGTGGCGAATGGCGGATCGAGAAGCAACGTCTCAGATGGGACATCCTCGAATCCTTCGCCGACGCAGCGGTGCAGGCTGGCATCCCACGTTCGTCCGACTTCAACAGCGGCGACAATGAAGGCGTCGGCTATTTCGAGGTCAACCAGAAATCCGGATGGCGCTGGAATACGTCGAAGGCTTTTCTTCGCCCGATCCGCAATCGCCGCAACCTGTCGATCTGGACAGAAGCCGAAGTCGACAAGCTGATCGTCGAGACGGCTCCCGATGGGCGCAAACGTTGCGTCGGCCTATCTCTCTATCGCCGGAACCAACGCATGTCCGTTCGGGCCGAGCGCGAAGTCATCCTCTCGGCCGGGGCTATCGGCACGCCGCAGATCATGCAGTTGTCAGGCATCGGTCCGGCGGAAGTGCTGAAGGCGGCAGACATCGAAGTCAAACAAGATCTCCCCGGCGTCGGCCAGAACCTGCAGGACCACCTGCAAATCCGCGCCGTGTTCAAGGTCAGTGACGTAAAGACGCTGAACACGCTGGCAAACAGCCTGATCGGCAAGGCCAGGATCGGTCTTGAATATGCCATCAAGCGCAGCGGACCAATGAGCATGTCGCCCTCACAACTCGGGGCTTTCACGCGCTCCGACCCCGGCCGAGCGCATGCCAATCTCGAATATCACGTTCAGCCGCTCAGCCTCGACGCCTTCGGCGAACCCTTGCATGCGGTTCCGGCGTTCACGGCAAGTGTCTGCAATCTCAATCCTTCAAGTCGCGGCAGTGTTCAGGTCCGTTCCAATCGCCGTGGTGAAGCGCCTGCGATCGCACCGAACTATCTGAGCACGGATGAGGACCGCAGGATCGCCGCAGACAGTATCCGCCAGATCAGGTCGATCGTCAGCCAGCCGGCGCTTGCGAGATACCAGCCTGTCGAGTGGAAGCCGGGGGTCGAATTCCAGAGCGATGGCGATCTGGCAAAGCTGGCCGGCGACATTGCCAACACCATCTTTCATCCCGTCGGGACCGCGAGAATGGGCCGCGATGACGATAATATGGCCGTGGTCGACAGCCGGCTGCGCGTCCGGGGTATCGATGGCCTCAGGGTCGTCGATGCCAGCGTGATGCCGACCATCACCAGCGGAAATACCAGCGCCCCGACGATGATGATCGCCGAGAAGGCAGCCGGCTGGATCATCAGCGACGCGCAAAAGCGCGCCTAAGAACAAGAGCATTTCGGAGGATCACACAATGACATCGATTTCGCGTTCCGCATTGCCGCTCTCGGGCGTTCGGGTCGTTGACTTCGGCCAGTATATCGCCGGCCCGGCCGTTGCCATGATCCTTGGCGATCTCGGTGCGACCGTCGTGCATATCGATCCACCATCGGGTCCGCTCTGGGACAATCCGGCCAACGCGATCCTCAACCGCAACAAGCTGATCGTGGCGATCGACCTGAAGACCAAGGCTGGAGCGGAAGAGGCCAATGCGTTGGTCGCCGAGGCCGACATCGTCATCGAGAATTTCCGGCCGGGCGTCTTGGCCCGGCTCGGCATCGACTTCGAAGCGTTGCGCGCGGCCCGGCCGGAAATGATCAGCGTCTCGATCCCCGGCTTTGCTTCGAACGATCGGTTGCGCCGCGACTGGCGGGCCTTTGAGACCGTCATTGCCGCTTCTTCCGGCGTATTCACCGACATGGGCCTGAACCGAGTACTGATGGGTATCAATCCGTCCTTTTCGCCCCTGCCGCTGGCATCCGCCTACGGCACCATGCTGGCGGCTTCCGCCGCGGTCTTTGCCCTGCAGTCGCGCGAGAAGACCGGCCATGGCGATCACATCGAGGTTCCGCTCGCCGCCGCAGTCATGGAGGGCCTGTCCTATAATTCGATCAAGATCGACGATTACCCTGTGCGCTACCAGACCCAGCGCGAACAGGAGATCGAGCGCCGCCGCACCGAAGGCCTGCCGATGGACATGTCCTATGACGACCTTCAGGAATTCCTCGATCCGTTCTATCGCAGCTTCCTGTGCAGCGATGGCCGGATGTTCTACGTCGTTTGCCCGAGCCACAAGAACCACGCCAAGCGCTGCCTGCAGACGCTTGGCATCTATGACGAACTGGTCGAGGAAGGACTTCGCGAGGAAGAGGATACCTATCTCCCCGTCGCCGCATGGTCATCCGACGTCTCGCTCGGTGTCTATCCATTGCCAAAATTCTGGGCCGACAAGATCGCCGGCCGAATGAAGCAAATCTTCCTGACAAAGACTTCAGCCGAATGGGAGCGCGTGTTCGGTGAGGGCCTGTTCCCCGGTGCGCCGCAGCGATGGCTGCAGGAATGGATCGCCGGCGACCATGCCAAGGCGGCGGGACTGATGATCGAGGTCGAAGACCCCGTTCTTGGCAGCATGACCCAGCCGGGACCGATGGCCTGGCTGCAGGAAAGCGCCGAGGCCATGCTCAGCCCAGCGCCGCGCGCCTGGGGAAGCGTTGCCGACGCATTGGCAAAACTGCGGACGATAAAGGCCCCAGAATTGCCTTTGCCGGCAGTAGGTCCTGCTGGCGGATGGCTGGATGGCGTCAAAGTCCTCGATCTTTGCAACGTCATCGCCGGACCGCATTCTGTCGCCTATCTCGCCCGCTTCGGCGCGGAGGTCATCAAGATCGATCCGGCCAAGCCACTCTACGACTGCTGGAACACGGTGATCTTCGGCATGTCGCATATGCGCGGCAAACAATCCGCACTGCTGAATATCAGCTCGCCTGATGGACGGGTCGCTTTCGAAAAGCTGGTGAAGTCCGTAGACGTCGTCGTCTGGAACGCGACCGACCGGCAGGTCAACGCCATGGGCCTCGACGTTGAGGGCTTGAAGGCCCTCAATCCACAGGCGATCTTCTGCCAGCTCGATTGCTTCGGGGCGTCCGCACCGGACCGCGCACCAACTATCTCGGCTATGACGACCTAGTGCAGGCAGCAACCGGCATCATGCTGCGGTTCGGCGGTTCGATGCAGACGCCCGAGGAACACGCTCATGTCGGCACGATCGATGTCATGTGCGGCTTTGGTGCAGCGCTCGGCGTGGCCGCAGCGCTCTACCAGAAGTCAAGAACCGGCGTCATCGGACGTCCCAGGACTTCGCTTTCAGCACTGACGGGTTTGGCGCAGATTCCATTCTGCTATGACTATGAGGGCCGCAGGCCGTTCGACGAGCCTTCAGGACGCGCGACGAGAGGGTTCAATGCGCTCGCGCGGGTCTACGAGACGCAGGATGGCGGCTCGATTCTCTTGGCCGCAACTGAAGACGACCTCCCCGGGTTCTCGGGCGTACAGGGATTGACGCGCTTGCCTCTGCTGGCTCCAGGCGACCGTGAGACTTATCTGACCGATGCGTTCGCCACCCGACCCGCCGAAACCTGGCATCAGCGCCTTATCGCCGCTGGCATCGGCGTATCGCTCTGCGATAATATCGAGAGCATCCGGAGCCGCAGTGCGCGCGTTGCCGACGGCACGCCGGGGACGGACCGCGGCAGTTATTCGTTCTCGATCTTCCCCGATCATCCCAGCGGTCACACAGTGACACAACTTGATCCGCTCGCCGTGAGGTCGACGCAGGCGACGGTAACTTCGTTGGCTCCCGCCGAAAAATACGGAGCGTCGACGGCAAAGGTATTGTCGGAGGTGGGCTACAGCGAAAGCGAGATAGAGATGTTGATCACGTCGGGATCGGCCAGCGTCTCATGGAGCCATGAATACCTGCCGAGCTAAACGCGTCGGAAGTCTCAACTGCCGATGGCTGACACGCGTTCCATTGGCGGGCCTAACCGCATACGTTGATGGTTCATCCCATCCCCTATTCTCCTTGGGTTGCCCCGGTCGCAAGCTCTGACACAATCCGCGCCTTGACCTCATCCGGCCATTGGCGATGCACCTCACGTCGGCTCCGCCGCGTCGTTAGAACCTCCAACGTAGTCTCATGGAGAAACTCCTTGTCACTCGTCCATGGAATGTCGATCAAAGATCAAGCGACAGAAGACAACGTGGGCCGACAACATCGGGTACGGTGTAGCACATACCTCCTTTCCCTCTCGATCCTCGTTTCGAACCACCAGATTGGCCGCGACGATGGCCGCTAGCACGCCAGCGTTCGCCACGATGACAGGTGGTGGTTCGGCTTCAGGCCGTAGCGATCAGCCACATCTTGCACCGTCACGCCCGGACGCAGGCCCCCCGAGGCAGTCCTTGCCTTGATCTCATCGGGCCATTGGCGATGTCCCTACAGACTATAGCGGCCAGGACAGCAAAGAAACGAAACGTTAAGCAATTCAGGCCGTGTAGGACCATAGCCGGGGCTATGCACTGGACCTCGGTCCGATGTGCGATGCGCGATCACCGTCTAATCTTTCATATCTGCTCACGTCGTGCCCTGCACGGCTCCTGACGGTCTGATACGGAGAACAACGATGCGGATAGCAACCTTAGCGTCCCTGGCCGTGCTTTCGCTGGCGCTTGCAGCAAGCCCGTTAACGATTGCCGGGCTCGACTCGGCCGCACTGGCAAAGGACGGCGGAAACGGCGGCGGCAATGGTGGTGGAAATGGCGGAGGCAATGGCGGCGGTCATGGCGGCGGCAATGGAAACAGCGGCAGCCATGGCAGCGGCAACCAAGGCAGCGGTTCGACCCACGGCAACTCCAACTCTCAAGGCGTGAGAGGCAAATCTGGCGAGGCGGCGGGCAAGTCCAAGTCCGCGAAAGCAGGCGAGACTAAAACCAGCACCAAAGAAAAGAACCTGTCGGCGCAGCTTGCAGGCCTTAACTCCTTGAAGCGGAACTACAGGGCGTTGATGCACACATCGGACCCACGCATGACTGCCATTTCGGCCTATGCCGTGGCTTATGCCCAGTATGAACTCGACAATGGAATCGAGCCCGCAGCCGATGACCCTTTGTTGGGGGATGAGGCGCTCGAGGATGCATTGGCTTCGGCAACGAAAACCGGTCAGGTCAGCCCCGCCGTTCTGGACGAAGCCAAGACCATTCTCGGTGTTGGCGACGCGAATGGAAAGATCGATCAAATCCGCACCTCGCTTGAGAACGCCGCTCCGGCGACTCTCGATGAATAGCCGCTAGTGAGGTGCAGGCGGTGCGAAGCGCCCAGTGGTGGCGCTCCGCACTAAACTACGAGAGCATTTCCGTCTTTGTCTAAGTAGCGGAAATGCTCTATTTTTTTGAGCAATTTCGGGTGTAGAACACGGTCTGAGACCTCCGCGAGGGCTGCCCCTCATCCGGCTGCCGCCACCGACCGGGGTCGAGCCACGCGTCTCGACCCGTCCCTTCGGACCCCCGTAAACGGGGCGAAGGGGCCTCTCAGTTCCCCTCCCACCTCTCGCAGGGCACGTCCCCTCGCCCCGTTTACGGGGAGAGGGTTAGGGTGAGAGGCAGTTATCGGTGCGAACCGGACAGGCGTCTGTCAAACCCAAAATCCTGTCCCTCCGGACGCCGCTTCAAGCCGCCCTCTCAACCGCCGGCTCGCCCATCGCCTGGGGCTTTCCGAGTAAATAACCCTGCGCCTCGTCGCACTGTTCTTCCAAGAGCGTGTCGAGCTGCGCCTGCGTTTCCACGCCTTCGGCCAGCACCGGCACCTCCAGGCTGCGGCCGAGTGCCAGGATGGCTCTGACGATCGCCTTTGACTGGGGGCTGGTTTCGACCTCGGCCATGAAGCTCTTGTCGAGTTTGATCTTGTCGAAGGGAAAGGAGCGTAGCGTCTCCAGCGACGAATAGCCGGTGCCGAAGTCGTCGATTGCGATCGACACGCCGAGCGCCTTGATCTGCCGCATCGTCCGCAAGGCCTTGTCCTTGTCGACGATGATCGAGCTTTCGGTGATTTCGATTTCGAGACGCCGGGCATTCAGACCGGTTTCCGAGAGGATGTCTGATATGACGGCCGCCATATCGGAATGGCCGAGCTGGATCGGCGACAGGTTGACGGCGATTTTGTAGCTGTTGTTCCAGCTCGCCGCCTCCCGGCACGCTTCCCGCAGCACCCATTCGCCGATCGGCAGGATCGCGCCGCATTCCTCGGCCAGGCCGATGAAATCCATCGGCGGGATGTTGCCGCGTTCGTGATGCCGCCAGCGCAGCAGAACCTCGTAGCCGGTGATCTCGCCCGTTCGCACCGATTTCTGCACCTGATAGTGCAGATGCAGCTGGCTGCGATCAATCGAGGCCCAGAGGTCCTTGGCGAGCGAGCGGCGGCGGCGCGCATGCTCGTCCATGGCAGCCTCGTAGAAGCAGACCCTCTGCAGCAAGGATTGTTTGGCGCGGTACATCGCAAGGTCGGCATTGGCGAGAAGCCCGTCGACGCTTGCGGCGTCGCTCGGATAGATCGCCACGCCGAGGCTGGCGCCGGTCTTGATCTCGAAGCCGTCGATGGAAACCGTCCCCGCGAGCGCGCCTTCCAGCCGCGCGATGAAATCGTGCAGGGCGCTCAGCTCATCGAAGCGCTTGGTCGCGGCGAACTCGTCTCCTCCGAACCGGGCGATGAACTCGCCCTCCTGCCGCGCCTCGTCGAGACGCCGCGCCAGCTCGACGAGCACCTTGTCGCCGGTGCCGTGCCCGTGCTGATCGTTGATCTCCTTGAACTTGTCGAGGTCGATGCCGATGACGGCGACGTTGCCCCTCACCCGGTCGGCGATCATCATTTCCTCAGAGACGCTCTCGCCGAACTGCAGCCGGTTCGGCATGCCGGTCAGGCCGTCATGCTTGGCAAGGAAGGCGACCTGCTCCTCGGATTTCAGGCGATCGGTGATGTCTTCGAAGGTGACGACCCAGCCGCCATTGGGCAGCATGTTGACGTTCTGCTGGATGGATATGCCGCTCGGATATTTGTGAACCGCGCTGCCGGCGCCTGATCTGATCAGTGCCATGTTCCTGATATAATGCGCCTCGGCCTGCACGGATGCCTCTGCGGCATCCTCCGCATGGGCGGAATAGCCGACGTCGACGATCTGTTGGTAGCCCATGCCGGGACGCACCGATCCTTCGGGAAACCGGAAGATCTCGAGATAGCGCTTGTTGCAAAGCACCAGGCGCTCGTCCCTGTCGAACATGCAGATGCCTTGCCCCATATTCTCGAGCGCGACGTCGAGATTGCGGGTGATCTCCTCGATCCGGTCGGCATCCGCCTTCTGCTTGCTGGTGTCCTTGGTAATCTTCACATAGCCGATCAGTTGGCCGGTCTCGTCATAGATCGCGTCAATGACGACATGAGCCCAGAAGGAGGAGCCGTCCTTGCGATAACGCCACCCCTGGGCCTCGAACTTACCTTCAGTGCGGGCGGTCTGAAGCGCCTGCTGCGGCAGGCCTTTGCGGCGGTCTTCCTCCGAATAGAACAATGAGAAATCCTTGCCGACGATCTCATCGGCTCTATAGCCCTTGGCGCGCTCCGCGCCGGCATTCCAATTGCTGACCTTTCCATCCGGATCGAGCATATAGATCGCGTAATCGGTCACCCCCTGCACCAGGAGCTTGAAGTTGCGCTCCGCCCTGGCGGTCTTGGCCTGCCAACGCACGGCGAAAATAGCGGCCGCAAACCCGGCCGCCAGCAGCGAAAAAGTGACGGCGGCGATCGTCACCGCCATCAGTGCCGGTGAAAGAAGCGTGGCGGGATCGAGCGCGGTGATGCCCGGAATGACCGTCACCCCTGCCATTGCGGTGAAATGCAGGGCGACGACGCCGAGCGTCAGCAAAACCGTCGGCACCAGCCTGCCGAAAGTCGACCGGCCGCTCCGGCCGGCAAATCGAAAGGCAGCGATCGAAAAGGCAACGCCGAGAACGACCGAGGCCGTCACGTAGCCCGCATTCCACGAGATCTCACCGGGGAATTCGATGGCCAGCATGCCGGTGAAATGCATAGACCAGATACCCACGCCGAAGAGCACGCCCGCCAGGACGTTCGCCACCCATCTGTCATAGGCGATCTTGGCGGCAACCGCCGCCGTCGTCGCCACGATCGCGACCAGCAGCGAGACCAGCGTCAATCCGGCATGGTAACCGACGACGACGCCGGAATCGTATGCCAGCATGGCGATGAAATGCGTGGCCCAGATGCCAAAACCGCCCGCCGCCCCCGCCGTCACCAGCCACACCCAGCGAACCGCGCCCTCGGACAATGTCGCCCGATTGAGCAGAACGAGCGTGCAATGGCTTGCGAGAAAGCAGATCAAACCCGCAAGCCCGACCAGCGTGAGATCATGCTGCTCGGTGATGCACGTCAGAACGGTAAACATGGAATAGGCCCTCGATTTGAGGGGCACGTTAAGCAGTGGGCGCTTAAGGAAGGTTGAAATGGGTAGGGCGGATGGGTGGCAAATGAGGCTGTTCGGGCGGGTTGTTCGGTGGGTTGTGAGATTAGCGTTTACGGTGGGTGTCTGGGTATGGTGAATGAATTGGTGCGGTGGGGATCGAAGTGCTCATCGTAACGTTCGAGCTTCTCACCCCCGAGTCACAGCAACCTCAAACGGACATGCGTGCTGAAATACGCTTGTGCCCATAGATGCATCTGGCGATATTGCAGACCTCAAATCAGGATGTGAAAGGCGGCAGATGACGTCGCTGGCGTTGATCACAATAACACCGTGTGCAGCAATGCTCATATCTGCATGCATCATGCGCAGAGGATTTCGGACCTGGATTTCATTGCTGCTGGCTTGCTCCACAGTGGCGATTGCAGCCTTCGAGCTGCGAAGCGGATTTAAGCAGACTTGTGAAATAGCCGAGAGCGAATGCGTCTCGATCCCTCGATCAAGGGCGAGACCGATCGCTTCGCCTATCGGTTTGTGAAGCGGTGACAAGTGCCGGCGCCAACCTCAACTCGGCCTCCGAAGGAGGCCAGGATACTGCTCAACTGCGCCAGTCTGCAGCACGTCAGCTTTAGGAACTCGCTGGAGAGCCTGCAAACGTCAAGCTTGGGCAAATGCAAGAAGCAGCGTCGCGGCGTGCTTCGAGGCTCCGCCCTGCGGGCTGCGCACCTCAGCATGAGGGCGCGGGAGGATGCCGCGCAGTCATCGCGGGCGCAGGAGGATGTGCACAGCCTAAGCGAGAGCTTGCGCGATCCGCCTGCACTTAGATATCGTTTCGCGCTGACAGCGATGTGCATCGGGAACAAAATGCGCCGAGCTTTTAAATATATTGCAGCGGCAGTAGGATTTGGCGTGCTCGTTAGCGTTTGTATGATCGTGAAGGGACTGTTTGACGCCAACGATCATATTGACCGCTGCGCTGACGAAACCTCAGGACGATACATATTTGACAAGGACGCGAGAGCCGGCGCTTGCGGATGATCGCTTAAAACCGGACAACCAACTACAAATTTTTCAACGTTATAGGCCGGAAGCTGACGAACTGCGTCGAGGCACGAGGCGGCTGAAAAGCAGTTCGTCAGGCACCCTCCGTGTAGCGTCTTGAAAGTAAGTCGTTGCTGTCGTTGCTCCCGGCACGACGGCTTTTCGCGGCAACGCCAGCACCGCACCGGCAGCCGCCGGAACTGGACTCAGTCGTCACGTCCCCTCACCGCCCATGAGCTGGTATCGTGATCGGGGTGCTGGTTGTTGTTCGCCTTGATTGCCGCGGCCCAGTCGGCGCCGTTGGTTTCGGTCGCGCCGGTGTTTTCTATGCTGGTGATCGTATCAAACCAGGCCACCATGTTTTCGGTGCAGGTATTGGCATGCGGCGCGAAGGCGTTCGAATCGTCAAGCGAATTCTCATGGCAGGTCATCAGGTCAAGTTCGGTCAGGCTGTGGGCGAGCCCCGGGCCGACGACTTAGACTAGATTTCCCCAATTTCACCCAAGCACCATGATACGGAGTTGGATGAGGGGAATCTAGGATGTCGATCTTGCTAAGAAGTTTATCGCTACTGGTTGGAATAACATTGGCGGTACCAGCCTTTGGCAATTGCTTAACCGCCAATGAGACCAAACAGGGCGTCCTGCTGACCAGAGAGGCGCCTTTCTATTCCGTATTCTACAAGCCGGACGGCCCGGGTCTCACCGAACAACGGCTGATGGAGCGCGACGGTTCGTTGCAGCCGGTCTCGGCTGTATATTTGCACCCCTTGCTCGTCGAAAAGAGAGTGAGTGCCAGCGGGATGCATGAGCTGAAATACGCGAATGCGATTGCGTTAGACGATCTACCGCAGAAGAAGAACTGGCAATCCGACACCACGCTTTTCATCAATGGCAAAAAATCCGTTTCGGGCACGACTTTCATGAGGTTCGACGGCTTGGGAGAGGAAACGATTGCATCTTGTTCCTACAAAGTCTGGGCCATCAACAGCCGTCTGGAACTGACGGAATTGCCGCCGATCATTTTCGAACAATACTATTCCCCCGAGCTTCATCTCGTTCTTCGTTCGGTAAAGCTGGGCCCCTCCAACCAACCGTTGAGCGAGATTCGATTTGATCGGTTCCAAATTGGCTGGGGCAACTAGGGGACATTGTCCACTCTATCATCCCAGAAAGCCCGCTCTCTAAGGCTTCTGCGCGATAGTGGGGCGCTCCCTCCCTGCCTACTACTCTGTCGTCGCGAGTCGATGCGACCGCTCGCCACCTATCGCCAGACGTTCAAGAACCGTCCCTTTCCGTGGATACTCATTTCCGTGTCGTCCGCCGCGACGCCGTCGGTCACAAAGAAGGATGACGGCTCGATGGAGGTGGAGATCGCCTGGACATTACCTCTTACGGCTTGTTGACTCACCCGCAGTTGAACAATAACTTGCTAATTTGGTCGTTGGGCTTGTCCTCACATGACGGATCAATTTCTTCAGCGTCGTCTCGCTGCCATCGTCGTTGCCGATGTGGTGGGATATTCACGCCTGATGGAGGCTGATGAAGTCGCAACGCTGGCGAACCTCAGAGAACTCCGTTCTGGCGTTATCGAGCCGGCTGTGACGCGCCACAACGGTCGCATCTTCAAGGTCATGGGCGACGGCTTCCTAATCGAATTCGGTAGCGCGGTGGACGCAGTCGAAGCCGCGCTGGAAATGCAACGGGCCACCACGACTGTCGAGGCTTCCGGAGATCGACGCCTACTTTTGCGTGTAGGCGTCAATCTGGGAGATGTCATTGACGATGGTTCAGACGTCCTCGGCGACGGCGTCAATGTCGCGGCGCGCTTGGAGACGCAGGCCGCACCAGGAGGTATCTGCATTTCAGCCAATGTTCACGGCGAGATCGTCGGCAAGATTAGCGACCGGTTCTTTGATGCAGGCGAACGCTACCTGAAGAACCTGACGCGCCCGATCCACGTGTGGCATTGGCCGGATGCGCTGCAGAGCATATTGCCGCTGCCCGAATGTCCCTCGATCGCTGTCTTGCCGTTCACGAATATGAGTGGGGATGAAGCGGACGCGCCTTTCGTCGACGGCTTGACCGAAGATCTGATCACCGACCTTTCCCGTACGGCTGGCCTGTTCGTCATCGCGCGCAATTCCGTGTACGGCTACAAGGGCAAGCCGGTCGACGTAAAGCTGGTCGCCCAGGAACTCGGCGTCCGCTATGTCCTGGAGGGGAGCGCCAGACGCGCCATGGGACGTGTCCGCATCAATGCCCAATTGGTCGACACGCTTGCCGGCCAGCACTTGTGGGCCGAGAGGTTTGACAGGACGCTGGAAGATGTTTTCGAGTTACAGGATGAAGTTAACGCCAAGATTGTCGAAGCCCTCGTCGGCCGGCTGACCATCCCGACGCCGCGCAATCGGCCGAAGAACTTTGAGGCGTACGATCTGTGTGTGCGCGCCCGCCTCCTGACGGAAGAGTCGCCGCAAACTGAGCGTGAGGCCTATATGCTGCTCCAGCGCGCGGTTAAGCTCGAGCCATCATATGCCGAGGCGCTCGGTCTGCTCGCCTATAACCGTTGGCTTGCCTGGGCTCATTTCGGCGAGCCCGAAGATCCCAACCGCCGGATGGCGGCGACGTCAGCGCAGAAGGCGGTCGAGCTGGATCCCAACGATGCCGGCTGCCGTTACGTTCTGGGGACCATTTTGGCTTATGAGCGGCGATGGGAGGAATCAGAGGCCGCCTTCGCCAAGGCCCTGGAGCTGGACCCCAACCACGCCGACACCTGGGCCGCCATGTCGGACATTTCCGTGCTGGACGGCAGGGTTGCCGACGGACTGGCGCAGATCGAAAAAGCTCTGCGGCTCAATCCCTATCCAGCCTGCTGGTATCTTTGTCATCTTGGACAGGCGCAATACGCCGCGCGTGATTATGAGGCGGCAACCGCTACACTCCGCAGGAAAGACACGTATCGTACCAACTCACGCAAATTCCTGGCGGCTACGCTTGGGCAATTGGGCCACCGTGAGGAGGCGCGGCGAGAAGCCGAATTGTTCCTGATCGCCCACCCTCATTTCACCATTGGCCATTGGCTGAGCTCCCAGCCGCTGCGCGATGCATCCGTACGAGACCACTTTGTCGACGGTTTCCGAAAGGCCGGCCTGCCGGAGATGTGACAGCGAGTGGGAACAATCCCGACGCGTTCGAGGACTTGATCAACGGATATGCGCTGCGCGAGAACGGCGGTCTGGATCGCAGTGCCATGCTTTTTCAGTCGCTCCACAAAACGCGTCAACCAGCCCGAGTCTCGCATGACTTTTCCGCTGGACCGCCTTGCTCAGGTGGCGATGAGCCCATAGCCCAGAATGAAGACAGGATGCTTTGCGAAACATTTAAGCAGCTTCGCCGAGACATGAAGGCGACGACGCTTACTTCCGCTATCGGCGGCGCAAATATGCCGTTATCTTGAAACTAGACAATCTCTGCGTTGCGGCAGGTGCAAGCTATGCTCCAACGGCCGAAATGAGGGCGCGAAGCGGAAATTATTTCCGCTGTCGGCCCAAAACAGTCCTACAGGCTCGCCGAAAGGAAAACTGATCTATACGATCTTATGGTAATGATTGCGTCTCGTCAGTTCGCGTGGACTGAGGCCGGAGGCATGTGATGCCCTTCAATGATCGATCAAAGCATATTACCGAAGGGGTGGCTCGCTCACCCAATCGTGCCATGTATTATGCGCTGGGCTATAAGAAAGCCGATTTCGAAAAACCAATGATCGGCATTGCCAACGGGCACTCCACGATCACGCCTTGCAATGCAGGACTGCAACCATTGGCGGATGCGGCGATCGCGGCGATCAAGGCGGCAGGAGCCAATCCCCAGGTTTTCGGTACCCCGACGATTTCTGATGGTATGTCCATGGGCACCGAGGGCATGAAGTACTCGCTGGTGTCCCGAGAGGTGATTGCCGATTGTGTCGAGACTGCCGTTCAGGGCCAGTGGATGGACGGGGTACTCGTCATCGGTGGCTGCGACAAGAACATGCCAGGCGGGATGATGGGAATTCTTCGGGCAAATGTTCCCGCCATCTATGTTTACGGCGGGACGATCAAGCCGGGCAGATGGAAGGGACAAAAGCTTTCCGTGGTGTCTTCCTTCGAGGCGGTCGGTGCGTTCATGGCCGGAAAAATGAGCCAGGAAGATTTTGACGGGATTGAACGCAATGCCTGTCCCTCCACAGGTTCATGCGGGGGTATGTTTACGGCCAATACCATGAGTTCGTCTTTCGAGGCGCTGGGCATGTCGTTGCTCTATTCATCGAACATGGCCAATCCGGACCACGAGAAGATCGAGAGTGCAGCTTCGTCGGCCAGAGTGCTGGTCGAGGCCGTGAAGAAAGGTATCACGCCTCGTAACATCGTCACGCGCAGTGCCATCGAGAATGCCGTGGCCCTGATCATGGCAACCGGCGGCTCCACCAATGCCGTTCTGCACTACCTGGCGATCGCCCACGCGGCCGAGGTCGAATGGTCTCTGGACGATTTCGAGCGCATCCGCCGCAAGGTTCCAGTTATCTGCGATCTCAAGCCGTCCGGAAAATATATGGCGGTAGACCTGCATCAGGCGGGCGGCATTCCCCAGGTGCTGAAACTGTTGCTCAATGCCGGGCTCCTGCATGGGGACTGCCTGACCATCACTGGTCGCACGATCGCTGAAGAACTGGAAACGGTGCCGGACCAACCGAAGGTAGATCAGAATGTCATAAGGAACCTGGATGCGCCGCTCTATAGCGAAGGCCATCTCGCGATCCTCAAAGGCAATCTTGCGGAAGGTGGGGCGGTCGCCAAGATTACTGGCCTGAAGAATCTGGTGATCACTGGTCCGGCACGCGTATTCGAAGACGAGCAATCGGCGATGGATGCCATTCTGTCAGACAAGATCAAGCCGGGCGATATACTCGTCCTCCGCTACCTCGGGCCAAAGGGTGGTCCCGGCATGCCGGAAATGCTCGCCCCGACGGCCGCGATCATCGGCCGGGGCCTTGGCGATAGCGTGGGGCTGATCACGGACGGACGATTCTCGGGCGGGACCTGGGGCATGGTCGTCGGCCACGTCACCCCGGAAGCTTTTGTCGGAGGCACGATTGCGCTGGTTCGCGAAGGCGATCCGATTACCATCGATGCGCATCGCAAGCTGCTGCAACTCGATCTGCAGGACGAAGAAATTTCGCGGCGGCGTGCTGAATGGAAACAACCGAAACCCCGATATACCGCAGGCGTGCTGGCTAAATTTGCCGCTCTTGCCAGACCGGCCAATGAGGGAGCTGTGACAGGGTAGCATCAGGGACCAAAAGCTTCCGCTGTCGGCCGCAAAGCATGCGCAATCGGACGATCCCACCAGGGGAAAGCTCCCACTACAATCCCGGTTTGGCCGAGACGAAGGCCCCGCCTTGCCCTTTACCTTCTCCTGCTCAAGCGCGATGACCAATTCGATCGTGGAGAAGAAGCGGACCTTTCGCCTGAACGCCAAGGGCAGTCGCAACATGGGTTTTGCCTGTTCCGGGCCTGCCGATAAGCACAACATTCTGCGCCGCATCCATGAACTCGCACCGTTGCTTCATTTATCTCGCTGGTAGTGAAGTCGACGCCGGAGAGGTCTTTGTAAGCCGGGAAGCGGGCGGCATTCATGTGATAATGGAATGTGACCAAGAGGGCTCCCCACCGCCTCCCGTCGGCCAGGATATTAAGGTCCAGACGACGTCATCGGGGGTGCCGCGATTCCACCCTAATAACGATTTACAACAGGGCACCCTGAGGCCGTTGCGCAAAGGACCGACAATGAGCAAATCGCTTGGGAACGGTATCAAGGCTCTTTGTATTCCGTTCGCCGTCGCCGTTTTGTTTCACGCGCCAGCGTTCGCAGAATGCCGATCGCCACTCGATCGCCCTGAGTGGCCTGCGATCGCCCGATCAATTGCCACGCTACAATTGTGCGAACAGATTCCTATTGGCCCTAATCAAACCGCCAGATTTCAGCTCGTTTCGGTGAAGATTTGTACTTTTCCGAGTGGTGTCAGTACTCTTTCGGCAAGGGCAGTGTTGACGTGTGAGTCCGGTTCTGAGGACCTCATTCAGTTGCCACAGCTTGATAGTGACGTTTTGGCTACCGTGTCCCTTGATACCGCCGCATGTCGGATTTTGGATTCCGATATCCAAATCAGCGGAGAAATCGGTGGCCTTCTGTCTGGTCTCGAAAATACTCAACAAACCGCTCGCGACTGGGCGCAATCGCAATTGTCGCGGTTGTGCGCTTTGCAGCAATGAGGCTACCCCTATCAACATGCCGGGTGAAAAACCGTCGACGACAAAATACCGTAGACAATTCCTCCCGCTTCACCTGCCTCTATCCGCGCCGCCATTCAGATAACTTCGACCGACCTACCAGCACACACTTGCCCATGCGGCTCCGGCACACCATCCGGCGAGCACACCAGTCGGATAATGGACGCCACTACCCGAAGCCTATCGCTTACGGACGCCGGGGCAACGCATGCTGCGAAACCTCTGTCCGATGAGGGAGGTTGGAGAGTGCCGCGCCCAATTACAGGTGGTGGAATGCCGTGGTTTTGCTACGTCTACTGTTACGACACCGTCTCGCGCCAGCGCCCCATAGAGCCTCATCCTGAGGCGCCCCGCAGGGGCCTCGAAGGACGGGCGGTGCGCCACGGCCTCACCCCTCCAGCTCAACAATCGCACAGCCATAGCCTCCAAGATCCAGCCTACCCGTCACCGGCTTCTCCCCATCCAGCAGGTCCCGCCCGGCCGGCACGCCGCCGATAGACGCCGGCTGGTCGGTATAGTTTTGCACGAAGAGCAGCCGCCGTTCCTCATTCATCCGCATCGTCACCTCCACGCCTTCGGGCAGACCGCCGACCAGCGGTTCGATCCCGGCCTGGGGAAAGAGGCGTTCAGTGAGCGCCTCGGTCAGTTCAGGCGTGAGATAGGTGCCGAGATAGACCACCTGCCCCTTGCCGACCTTGCGGGAGGTTGCCATCGCCTGGCCTTCGGCATAGCGGTTGGACCAGGCGGCGATCACTTCGACATCGCCGTCGACGGCGAGGTTTTCATAGAAGTGGCCGGCGGTGATTTCGCGGTTGCCGATCTTGAAGCGGCGTTCGCGGCGATGGGATTCGGCCGGCTTGTTCGGCGGGATGACGAGCCCGCCCGAGCGCTCCATCACGTCGAACAGGCCGTTGGCGCCCGGCGCGGTCAGACGGCCGAAATCTTCGACGCACACGCCAGTCAGCTTCGAAAGGGTGGTGCCGGGGGCGGTCTCGCGGATGACGTGGTTGTCTTCATTGCGGGTGCCGGTGCGGGCGCCGATGACGACGGTGCCGCCCGCCGCCGCGAAGGCTTCGAGCTTCGCCGTCCATTCGTCCTTCCACATCACCCAATGGGGGACATAGAAGAGCTTCAACCTGGAAAGATCGTCCTCGGGATGGATGAAGCCGCAGGCGATACCGCGATCATAGCAATGCTGGTGCAGCAGGATCGCATCGTCCTGCGGGCTCGGCAGGCCGATCGGATAGGTCTTGTGAGCTTCCTGGTTGTCGAAATCCGAACCGGCGATGCCGACATCCATGCGCACATAGGTGCCGAGGATCTTCGGCTGCAGCGCAATCATCTCGGTGGCGAAGCGCTTGGCTTCCTCATAGCGGTGGCGGGCGACATCGTCATGGTCGATGATGCCCATCCAGTAGATCTCGGCGCCGAAATGGGCCGGACGCCAGCGGAAGAACATCAAGCCGTCGGCGCCGTGAGCGACCGAAGACAGCGCCATGCGGCGTAGCTCGCCCGGTTCCGGCGTCAGCGTGCAGAAGCCCGGCTGGCTGCCGAAGCCCGATTGCTGCTCGGGCACGATGTAGTTGCCGGAGAAGCCGCGGCAGATATCGAGGTGCAGCGCCTGCACCTTGGCGTGGTTGCCGAGCCGCTGGAACTCGTCATAGAGCATCGGATAGATATCATAGCCGACGAAATCGAGATCCTTGCTGAACTGGCCGCGGAAATCGATATCCCGCAGGCCGCCGAGATTGTGGAAGATGAACCAGGCGGATTTCACCGCGCGCAGGATCTCGACCTGGTCGTGCTGGAAGCGCGCCGTCGAGAAGGCGAGGAAGCGGTGGTAATCCTGCAGATGGCCGGGGCTTGGAAAGGTCGGGCCGAATTCGATCGGCAGCACCACCTGGTCGAAACCATCATAGGCCGTCGCCCAAAAATCGCCGCCCCAGGCGCGGTTGAGCTTGCCGATCTCGCCGTATGTGTCGGCAAGGTAAGCCTGGAATTCGGTGAGCGTCGCCTCGGAAAAGCTCTCCGGCATGCTGGTGTTCAGCTCATTGTCGGTCTGCCATCCGACGACATGCGGATTGTCGCGATAGTGCTCGGCCATCGCCTTGGTGATGCGCCGGCTGTGTTCACGCAAGACAGGGCTTGCCGTGTCGCAGTGCTGGCGCGAACCGTGGCTCATCGGGCGGCCCTTGCCGTCGACCCGGAGGACCTCGGGATGGGCCACGGTCAGCCAGCGCGGCGGCGTCGCCGTCGGGGTGCATAGGATGGTATCGATGCCGTAGCGGCCGAGCATGGCGATGGCGCGGTCGAAGAGATCGAAGTCGAAGGCGCCGAGCTTCGGCTCGAGAATATGCCAGGCGAATTCGGCCATTCTGACGGTGTTGAAGCCGGCCTTCGCCATACGCTCGGCGTCGCGCTCCCAATAGCTTTCATCGACATGCTCGGGATAATGCGGGGCGCCGACGAGGAAGCGGTCGGTCTTGACGGTGTTCCATACGGAGAGGGTCTTGTCGGACACGGGATGGTCTTTCCTATCTGTCGAGAATGGTCTTGCGGGCGCTGATCGTGCGGCCGCCTTCGGATGAAAAGAGATAGAGCTCGCTGGCGTCAAGCTTCAGCGCCACCTTCTGCTCGGCGGCAAAGGGCGCGACGTAACTCAGCTGCACCGTGATGTTGCCGGTGCCGCTTTCCGAAGCGATGGTCCGCATATTGCCGGCGTCGACATAGAGGATGGTCTCGCGGCCGAGATGCTCGACCAGCCGGACCTGGCCTTCGATCGCCCCACCCTGACTGGCATCGGCGACCATCGATATCGTCTCCGGACGAACGCCGAGGGTCAGGCTGGTGCCTTTCGACAGCGCCGTCGCCTGCGCCAGTTCCACTGTCACCGGCACGAGACCGGGCGCCGAAACCGTCACGTTGCGGCCGGACACGTCGTCGACGGTGACGCCGAGGAAATTCATCCGTGGCGCGCCGAGGAAGCCGGCGACGAAAAGATTGTCGGGATTGCGGTAAAGCTCCAATGGCGAGCCGACCTGCTCGATCACCCCCCGGTTGAGGACGACGATCCGGCTTGCCATGGTCATCGCCTCCACCTGGTCATGGGTGACATAGACCATGGTGGCGCCAAGCTCGGCATGCAGGCTGCTGAGCTCGACGCGCATCTGGGTTCTAAGCGCCGCATCGAGGTTCGACAGCGGCTCGTCGAACAGGAAGACCTCGGGCGAGCGGGTGATCGCCCGGCCGATCGCCACGCGCTGCCGCTGGCCGCCGGACAGCTGCTTCGGCCGCTTGTCGAGCTGATCGGTGATCCGGAGGATCTTGGCTGCGCGCGCCACGGCCGCCTCGATCTCGGCCTTCGGGCGCTTGGCCATGCGCAGGCCGAAGCCCATGTTCTCCGCCACTGTCATGTGCGGATAGAGCGCATAGGACTGGAAGACCATGGCGATGCCGCGATCGCCCGGTTCCTGCTTGCTGACATCGCGGCCGTTGATCAGGATCTGGCCGGAGGAAATCTCCTCCAGGCCGGCGATCGATTTCAAAAGCGTGGATTTGCCGCAGCCTGATGGACCGACCATGACGATGAACTCGCCTTGCGCGACCGAAAGGTCGATGCCGCGTAGCGCATGATAGGCGCCGTAATTCTTGTTGATCTGCCGAAGTTCGAGACTGGTCATGTCCTGGCCCTCTCTTGTTGAAACGAAAAATGCGGCACTCATCCCTTCACCGCCCCCATGGTCAGGCCGGCGATGAAATGCCGTTGCATCAGGAAGAACATCACCACCGGCGGCACGGCGACGACGATGGTGCCTGCGGAAATCAGGTTCCAGGCCGAGACCCATTCGCCGCGCAGATTGGCAAGGCCTGCCGTCACCGGCTTGACGCTATCGCTGACGGTCAGCACCACGGCCCAGAAATAGTCGTTCCAGATGAAGGTGAAGATCAGGATGGCGAGTGCGGCCAGCGCCGGCCGCACCAGCGGGATCGCCACATGGATGAGCGTCTGGAAGGGAGAGGCGCCTTCGGCGCGGGCCGCCTGGAACAGTTCATCGGGCAGTGCGGCGATGAAATTGCGCATGAACAGTGTCGCAAAACCGGTCTGGAAGGCGACGTGGAAGATGATCAGCGCCGCCGTCGTATCGATCAGGTCGAGCCGCACCATCAGGTCGCGCACCGGGATCATCATGATCTGGTGCGGCAGGAAATTGCCGCCGACAAACAGCGCGAAGATCAGCATGTTGCCGCGAAAGCGGTAACGCGACAGCACGTAGCCGGCGAGCGTCGAGAGCGCCAGCACGCCGATCACCGAGGGAATGGTGATGATCAGGCTGTTGAGGAAATAACGGGCCATCGGCGTCTGGGTGAAGACCGCAGTGTAATTGTCGATCACGCCGATGCCGGTCGGCCATCCCCACAGATTGCCGCCCATGACATCCTCGGTCGAGCGGAACGAGGTGAGGATGATCGCAAACAGCGGGCAGAGCCAGAGCAGCAGCACGATGATGACGGTAAGCACATAGAGGCGGCGCTGCCAGACGGCGGCCTCGGGAATGGGACGAGGATACATCAGCCTCCCCTCTCTTCGGTACGGATGATGCGGGTGAGGTACCAGACGATGAACACGGCCATGATCACGAACAGCACCGAGGCGATCGCCGCGCCGTAACCGAAGCGGTAGGAGAAGATCGACTGCTCGAACATCTGGTAGGCGAGAACCGAGGAAGAGCCGAACGGCCCGCCTGATGTCATCACCGACACCATGTCGAAGGAGCGGAGCGCCCCGACCACCGTGACGGCGATGGCGATGAAGGTCACCTGGGTCAGTTGCGGCAGCACGATGTGCCACAGCATGTTCCAGCCCCTCGCCCCGTCGACGCGCCCCGCACCGATCAGCTCTTCACTGAGATTGTTGAGGCCGGCGAGATAAAGCACCATGCAGAAGGTGACCTGCGGCCAGAGGGCGGCGATGACGATGGCGAAGGTGACGAAATGCTCATCAGAGAGCACCGCTGGCGCCGTCGCCCCGAACGCCTTGAAGATCAGCGCCAGCAGCCCGAATTCCGGCGTATAGACCCAGGTGAACACGACGCCGACGGTGACCGAGGCCAGCACCAGCGGAATGAAGAACAGCGACTTCAGAAAGCGCATGCCGCGGATTTTCTGGTTGACCAGGAGCGCGATGGCAAGCCCGATCGGCGGCGCGGCCATGAACATGACGAGCCAGATCAGATTGTTCTTAAGCGACACGTAGAATTGCGGATCGTTATAGAGCTCGACGTAATTGCCGAAGCCGATCCAGACCATCGGGCCGAACCCATCCCAGTCGTGCAGACTGATCCAGACGCTGCGGACGGCCGATAGCAGGATGACGGTAGAAAACAGCACGATCGCCGGCGCGATGAGCAAAGTCGGGGTAAGCCACCAACGCTGGCGGCGCCATAGCATTAACATCTCTGGAGCCTCAATTATGACAGGAGTTGGCCTATGCCTGCTCCGGAAGGTGTGGAGGACACCTCCACATTTTGGAGCGGCGGTGCGTATACCGCCGCCCCTCGGGAGCGGGCACAGGCCCACTCCCAGCGTCTCCGGGAGGAGAACTCTAAATCTTATAGATCCGCTTACGCGTCCCCTCGAGCCGCGTGAGGATCGCCTTGCGTCGGTCGGGCTTGGCCATGAACTCCTGGAAACCGACGAGGCCTGCCTGGGCCATATCGGGGTCGCTGTCGCGGTCGTAATATTGCGACGTGCCCTGCACCGTTTTCATGACCTCGACGGCGACATTGACCAGCGGGTCCTTGCTCGGCGGCAGGTCATGACGCGGCGGCACGTTGCCGCCCGGCTCCAGATAGGCAGCCAGGTTCTCGGGCTTGTAGAAATAGGCGAGGAATTCGCGCGCGCCCTGCTTGTTCTTGGCCTTGGCGGGAATGTGGATCGAATTGACCGAGAATTCCTCGAAGTGGCCGACCTTGGGGTCGAGCACCGGGAAGGTCGCATAGGCGAGCTGCGGCAGGTCCTCGGCAGTGAAGGCCGAGCGCAGGAAGGCGCCCAAATTCATCATGCCGGCCTTCTTCTGCGCCAGGAGCGCCGCCGCCTCCTGCCAGCCGAAGGAGGTATGGTTCGCCGTGAAGAACTCCTTGGAAATCATCGCTTCCCACTGGTCGAAAACTGGGGTCAGCGACGGGTCGAGATAGCTCATCTCGCCGTTCATCAGCGCCATGTGTTTGTCGAGTCCGTTGATGCGCAGGTTCATCTGGTCGAACCAGCCGGCCGCCGGCCACAATTCCTTGGTGCCCATCGCCACCGGTGTGATGCCGGCCGCCTTGCACTTTTCGCCATAGGCCATGAACTCTTCCGCCGTCGTCGGCACCGTCAGGCCATGCTCGGCAAACACATCCTTGCGGTAGAACATGCCCCAGAGCGTGCCGCCTGTGGGAAGGCCATATTGCTTGCCGTCTTCGGTGACGGCCCCTGCGGTCGCACCGAGCACGTCCTTGTACTTTTCCTTCTCGAAGAGATCGGAAATATCGTCGAACAGGCCGCGCTTGACGAAGGCGCGCATGCGGTTTCCCGAAAACCAGGAGCAGACGTCAGGGGCACCGGCCACCAGATAGTTGCGGATGGCCGTCTTGTGGGCCTCGTGGTCCATGTTGTTGATGACGACGTTGACCCCGGCTTCCTTGCTGAAGCCCGCGGCGATCGCCTTCAGCGCGTCGAGCGCAGCACCGTTGTTTTCGGCGGAGATCATCGTCACCTCCTGCGCCTGCGCGATCGCCGGGATCGGGAAGCTGCCGGTAAAAGCCGCGGCGGAAACCAGGCCCGCGCCCTTCAGGAAGCGTCTGCGGGTGGTCGACGGAAATTGCTTCAAAAATGTCATTGAATTCCTCCCAGTTGATCGATCGATATCTCCCGACCGCCGCCTCCTCCATGAAACGACCGACCAGGCCTTCAACACATGCGATCGACCCGCAATTCCAGCGATAATCCGCTTGGCTGAGTTGATCCGCGGCCGAACTTATGCATAGATCTTTTCGGCCCGCAATAATTAATTTACAAAATTAAGGAATGCATCGTGAAGTTAAAAGGCGACCAGACCACGGCGAGAGCCATGAACCGACGCCTCATTCTTAACCTTCTCAGGCGCGAGGGGCCGAGAAGCCGCGCCGATATCGCCACCGTCATCGGCTTAAGTCCGGCCGCCGTCACCTTCGTCGTCACCGACCTTCTGGAGGAGGGCATCGTCATCGAGGGCAAGACCGTGCCCGGCCTCACGGGCCGCCGGCCGATCCCGGTGGATATCAACTACGAACACGCGCTTGCCGTCGGCTTCAAACTCATGGTGGATTCGGTCGAGTGCGTGGCAACCGACCTTGCCACCAACCCGGTCGCCGCCATGCGGGTCAGCCTTAACGGCCACGACCCTGATCAGGTCGCCGACCTCTTGGCGGCCACCGTGCCCGAACTGGTGAAGCTCGCCGGCCGGCCCGACGCCCGGCTCGCCGGCATCGGCATCTCCATGCCCGGTGTCATCAATCACGAGCAGACAGCCTGCGTGCGCAGCCACCGCTTCAGCTGGAACAACGTCCCCCTCGCCGCGCTGGTCGCGGCCCGCGTCCACGTGCCGGTCTGGCTGGAGGACGACACCAACGCCTATGCCATTGCCCAGCAGCTCTTCGGCCTCGGCCGCCAGCACCGCAACATGGCGGTGCTGGCCGTCGGCGTCGGCATCAGCTGTGCACTTGTCATCGACGGCAAGCTCTATCGCGGCGCCAATGGTGCCGCCGGCAAGTTCGGCCACACGCTTTTCGAGGAGAACGGCCGGCTCTGCGAATGCGGCAAGCGCGGCTGTCTGATGGCCTATCACTCCGAAATCTCGATGCTCCGGCGCTGGCGGGAGGCAATCGGCCGCGACGAACTCGGTCTTCCCGATCTCCGCAAGGCGCTCGCATCAGGCGACGCCACCGCCCTCGCCCTTGTCGGAGATTCCGGCCGCGGCATCGGCACTGCCCTTGCCAATCTCGTCAACATCACCGATCCCGAAGTCATCGTCGCCGGCGGCGAAGCCGTCTCCCTCGGCGACCCTTTCCTGACGCCGCTGCGCGAGGCGCTGGCCGCCCGCACCTTCAGGACCGCGCCGCCGCTGCTGCCCGACTGGGAGGACAATTCCTGGGCCCGGGGTGCGGCTGCGCTGGTGACCCAGAAGATCTTCGACTTCGAGTCATCGGGTGGTGTGACGGATATTGCGACGCTGGCTGGGGTTAGAGGCTCAACGTCGGCGGCTTGAGGTACGGGAATCGGCCGGATTGTCCTACCTTACAAGCCCCCCTCTGCCCTGCCGGGCATCTCCCCCACAGGTGGGGAGATCGCCTGGCGCAAGGGCTTCCCAAAACAACAAGCGTCACAGCATGCCGAACGGTAGACGGGCGGGAAGGTTTAGCCACTTGCCAATCTCCCCACCTGTGGGGGAGATGGCCGGCAGGCCAGAGGGGGGCTTGCACGGCAGGACAGAAGATAAAATCCCGCCACCCGAACAGCCCGGAGCCGCCGCTGCCTAGATACACTCGCTTACAAAAATGCCGATTTCCCGACACATCCCCGGTTCAATTATCGACTGAAATGCCCTTGCGGCCAACGAGCCGGAAAGGTCAATTTAGGAAGGATGGCACGATGAAAATGATCCAGGCTATGGCGCTCGCCCTCGCTCTGGGCGCCGCCACGGCAGCGCATGCGGAACAGCCGCTGCAACGCACCGATCTGATCAAAAACGATATCGACGTGCCCGGCCATGAGGCCGTTCAGGTGCGCGTCGATTTCGCTCCCGGCGTTCTCGCGCCAAAGCATTCGCATCCTGGCGAAGAGATCGCCTTTGTTCTCGAGGGAACGCTGGAATATCAGCTCGAAGGCAGGCAGCCGGTGACGCTCAAGGCCGGCCAGTCCCTGTTCATTCCGTCGGGCGTGGTGCACTCGGCAAAGAACGTCGGCAACGGCGAGGCTTCGGAGCTGGCGACCTACATCGTGCGCAAGGGCGAGGCGCTGGTCGTGCCCGCCAAGTAGGCCGCATCAGAATTGGGGCGGGCGCGGGAAGTGCTTGCGAAGTGGACTTTCAGCCCGCCCGCCCCGTCGTTTCGGTTTAAGCCTATTGCTGCTGCTGCCCCGGCGGCGGCGTGCCGATCTTTTCCAGCACTTTCTTGGCCAGAGCCGGGTCGCTCTGCGCGGCCGTCAGGATCGAGGAGTATTCCTCGACGGAGATGCCGTTCGAGGCTTCGACGGTGTCGACCATCTGCTTCTTGGCTTCTGCCTGCAGCTTCTGCTTGCCAGCCTCGTCCTTCGTCGCGCCGATCTTGGCCGAATATTCCTGCCGGACCTTGTCGACCTGCAGATAGGCAACGGCAAAGGCCTCGATTTTCTGATCGCTGACGGCGGCGGGCGCACCGTTGCCGCCGGGTTGTCCCTGCATCGGCGCCTGACCCTGTGCCGGCGGCTGCGCTTGTGCCGACGGCTGCTGTTGTGCCTGGGCCATCTCAGCAGCGGAGGCCGGGCTGAAAGCAAGCAGGCTGAAGACCGCAGCGGTCATCGTTGCGACGGGTGTGTAACGAGTGATCATATTCGTTCCTTTTTCACGTGCATGATTTGTCGGCAGCAAGACCGCCTCGGTCGATCGCTCAGCCGCTCAAGGGCTGGCGAGGTCGCGACGATGGAACCTCTAAGAGGGCACGGTGCGGCGGTAACGGGGCCATTTGCTGACGATTGAGCGGCGGCTTTGTGACCGCCGACGTATAGACCGGTGCGGGAATTTCCGTGCCGGCTACCAGCCTGGAGGGAATGCCGACAATGAAGACCGCCATCATATTCGACTGTGAATTTCTCTGCCTCGAAGGCTCGCAACGCAGATTTTGGTGCGCGGCCCACGATCCCGACCCCGTCGTTGCAATGATCGGCGCCGTCAAGCTCGGCCTCGAGGGAGAGTATCCGATCCTGGATACATACAAGTCTTATGTCAGGCCCATCGACCGCCTCGGCAAAAGATATCCGCTCGATCCTTACTTCACCGATCTGACGAGCATTTCCGGAGAAGACATCGATGCTCATGGCGTGGCATTGCAGGATGCGCTTTCCGGTGTCGACAGCTTCTCGGACGGCGCCCGGTTTTGGTCGTGGGGCAAGGATGAGCTGAACATGATGGCCATCAGTTGCTATATTGCAGGCATTCCACCTTCCATCCCCGCCCATCGGTTCGACAACGCCGTCAAGCTTCTCATTGCTGCGGGCATGCCGATCGAGGACTTGGCAAAGACGCCTAGCAACAAACTGGCCGACTATTTCGGCGTCGACCATCCTCCGCTACGGGCGCATGACGGGCTCGACGATGCTCTGTCGATGTCATACACGCTGCAACATCTGATGAGGATCGGGCAATTGCAGCCCGAAGCCTTCGATCAAACCTGACTGAGACCGCTTCGGGACTCTCCCCTAGCGCGCAAACCTGCGTGCACCCACGACGCACAGGATGACGGCGACCGTCACGGCGAGCATCGCCCAGGTCACGGGTTCGTGCAGCAGGGTGGCGGCGAGCGCCAAGCCGAAGAAAGGCTGGAGCAGCTGCAGCTGGCAGACGGCGGCGATGCCGCCTTGCGACAGGCCGCGGTACCAGAAGATGAAGCCGATCAGCATCGAAAACAGCGAGACATAGGCAAGGCCGACGAGCGCCGGCGTTTCGATGCCGGCAAAACTCGCCGGCCGATGGAACAGCGCAACCGCGACCATGACCGGCAGCGACAGCACCAGCGCCCAGGAAATCACCTGCCATCCGCCGAACGTGCGCGAAAGCCGGCCGCCTTCGGCATAACCGAGGCCGCAGACGATGATCGCCGCCAGCATCAAAAGATCGCCGACCGGCGACGCGGTCAGACCCTGCATCAATGCGAAACCCGCCACCAGCGCGCTACCGAGAATGGAGAACAGCCAGAATGCCGGCTTCGGGCGTTCGCCGCCGCGGATCACGCCGAAGACCGCCGTCGAGAGCGGCAGCAGCCCGATGAAGACGATGGAATGCGCTGACGTGACGTGCTGCAGCGCCAGCGCCGTCAGCAGGGGAAAACCGACCACGACGCCGAGCGCGACGATGGCAAGCGAGAGGATGTCGCGCCGGCTCGGCCGCTTCTCTCTGAAAGCGATCAGCAGGCCAAGCGCCAGAACGCCAGCGATCGCCGCACGCGCCACGGTCAAGAAGACCGGATCGAACTGCATCACCGCCACACGGGTGGCCGGCAGCGATCCGCTGAAGATCACCACCCCGATAAAGCCATTGATCCATCCCGACGTCATGCGGTCCATCTCGCGCTCCATGATGCGCTGCACTCCTTTTTGCTTTCACGCTTATCGGCCAATACGGATAGTCATGACAGTGACAATCTGATACGGTTTCGCGAAACTGTTATGGTGCGGAAGCAGTACAGATGGACGAAGCACGCACGCGCGTGGAGATGGTCGTCGCGACGATCCGGCAGCGCATCGCGGGGCGCAGCCTCACACCCGGTGCAAGGCTGCCTTCGGTCCGGGGGTTGGCAGCGACATTGAAGCTGTCGACCTCGACCGTCGTCGACGCCTATGAGCGCCTCGTCGCCGAAGGCGCGATCCTGGCAAGGCCGGGCTCGGGTTTTTACGTCGCCAACCAGGCAGCCCCCTTTGCGCTTGCCGAGGCCGGGCCGAAGCTCGACCGCGCCGTCGATCCCTTCTGGATATCCCGGCAATCGCTGGAGGCCGATGAAACCGCCTTGAAGCCCGGCTGCGGCTGGCTGCCGCCCTCCTGGCTGCCGGGGGAAGGCATGCGCCGCGGGCTCAGAACCCTTGCCCGCGCCGATGGACCGGCGCTCGCCGATTACGGCTCGCCGCTCGGCTTGCCGCAGCTGCGACAGCTGATTTGCCGCCGCATGGGCGAACGAGGGATCGAAGCCTCCCCCGACCAGATCATGCTGGCCGACTCCGGCACCCAGGCAATCGATCTGCTCTGCCGTTTCCTGCTCGAGCCCGGCGACACGGTGCTGGTCGACGACCCCTGCTATTTCAATTTCCACGCGCTTCTGCGCGCCCACCGGGCAAAGATTGTCGGCGTGCCCTACACGCCGTCCGGTCCCGATATCGAGCGATTTGCCCAAGTCGTCGCCGAGAAGCGGCCGCGGCTCTACATCACCAACTCCGGCATCCACAATCCCACCGGCGCAACGCTTTCCCCGGTGACGGCCCATCGGCTTCTGAAACTCGCCGATCAATTCGACCTCACTATCATCGAGGACGATATCTTTGCCGATTTCGAGCATGCGCCGGCCCCCCGCCTTGCCGCTTTCGACGGCCTCGAACGGGTCGTCCACATTGGCAGCTTTTCGAAGACCCTGTCGGCCTCGGCCCGCTGCGGTTTCGTCGCCGCAAAACCGGAATGGATCGACGGCCTGACCGACCTCAAGATCGCCACCTCCTTCGGCGGCGGCCGGTTGACGGCGGAGCTGGTGCTGAACGTCTTGAGCGACGG
Source organism: Rhizobium sp. NZLR1b (assembly GCF_019685155.1). Classification (NCBI taxonomy): domain Bacteria; kingdom Pseudomonadati; phylum Pseudomonadota; class Alphaproteobacteria; order Hyphomicrobiales; family Rhizobiaceae; genus Rhizobium; species Rhizobium sp. NZLR1b. The sequence continues at coordinate 40,553 of NZ_JABDWC010000015.1, read as the reverse complement.
CAGCTATCGCAAACACGTGGAGACGCTGAGACAGCGGCTCTCCCGGGCAATGAGCGAAGTCTCGACCAGGCTGAAGGGCCTGGGGATAGTGCCCTGGCTGGAGCCGCAGGCCGGCATGTTCCTCTGGTGCCGCCTGCCCGATGGCGTCGATGCCGCTGATGTGGCGCGGGCCGCATTGGAAAAGAGAATCGTTTTGGCTCCCGGAAATGCCTTCAGCCTGTCGCAATCGGCGACGAATTTCATGCGGTTCAATGTGTCGCAGACCCTAGATGCGAAAGTGTTCGAGATGCTGGGGGATGTGTTGGGGAGGTAAGGAGTGTGAGGCGGGGACTGGGCCGAGATGCTGCGGGCAGCAGCGTGCGGCATCCGTGGTCATCTCGCACCCACCTCTCCTCCGTCATTCCTGTGCTTGTCACAGGAATCCAGTGCGCCCAAGTCCTTGGGCGCGGAAGACTTTCTTGAAGGCTGCATGGAGTCATTCACGGCGCAGACGCGCCGTGGCTGGATTCCTGTGACAAGCACAGGAATGACTGGGAGAGGTTAGGCGCCAGTTGATGCCGGGCCAGGGGCCGCACGGCACACTCTTCATCATCGCCCAAACCACTCCTCAAAACGACCGATTGACCGCCTTGTCATTTTCCAGCCGCGTCACGCAACCTTCAAGCTTGGCGAGCAGCAGGTCGAAGTCGAGCGGCTTTGTCAGATAGTCCGCCGCTCCGCCGCGCAGACCGGCAAGCGTGTTTTCCCGGTCGGTCAGCGCCGTCAGCAGGATGAAGGGGATGTTGGAGAGCTCGGGGTGATTGATCTGAATTTCCGCCAGAAGCTGGTGTCCGTCCATGACCGGCATCGAAATATCGCTGATGACGATATCGGGCCATTTCGACAGGATCATTTCCAGCCCTTCGGCGCCGTTCGAGGCCTCGAGCGTCTTGTACCCGGCTTCGCTCAGTTCCTCGACGAGGAGGTTCCGGATCTCGACTTCATCTTCTATGCACAGGACTGTAACCATAAGCTTTTCCCTAAGCTGCGACGTGCTGATCCGACAATAGAAACTCTATTGGCAGAAGAATGATAAATGTTGTGCCCTTGCCGAGCTCGCTCGTCACCTCAACGGTACCGCCATGCAATTCGACGACCTGCTTGACGACGTTCAGGCCGATGCCGGTTCCGGCAATGCCCGTAGCACTGCGAGCGCGATAATAGGGTTGGAACAGCTTCGGCAGATCATCCGAATCCATGCCGATGCCGCTGTCGGCAATAGCGATCTCTACCGTCTTTTCCTCAACCCGGGCACGAACATAAATGTTCGGCGCGTTGGGCGAATATTTGACGGCGTTCGAAATCAAGTTGGTGAAGACCTGTTCCATCGCGCTGCGGTCGAACGTCAACAGATCGGGCATCGACTCGACATCGAGATGGAGCACATGCGAGCGGCTGAGGTGGCGCTGTCTGTCGCAGCAGGCGACGAGCAGCGCTTTCAGATCGCCTTCGCTCCGCTTCAGTGTGATCTGTCCGGTTTCGAGCCGGCCGCTGGCGAGAATGCTCTCCATCAGATCGACCATGCGCACCACCGCGCTGCGGATCACGCCCGCCTTTTCGTGAACGTAACCGCCACTGACATTGGTGGTCGAGCGGCAGAGCCGCTGGGCGGCGGCATCGATGATCGCGAGTGGCGTGCGAAACTCGTGCGACGCCATGGCAACGAACTGGCGCTGGAGCGCATTGACCTGGCGTTCGTGCACCAGCAGCCGGTCCAGTTCCTCTCTCTGCCTTTCGATCTCTGCCGTTCGATCGGCCACCATTTCTTCCAGATGGTAGCGGTGATGGGTGATCTCAGCCTGGCTGTCCAGCAAGGTCAGCGACGTGCGATGAAGACCGCGCCCGAGCCAGAACACGACAGCGATCAGCAGCGCCAGGCAGCCAAGCCCAGCCGGTGCGATCTGTTGAAGCAGCATGAATCCGGGCAGGATAGGAGACCATACGAGATAACCGATCGTGCCGCCGTCTCGTGACGAGACCGGCACCTCAGCGCGCCCGTCCTCACTTTTCGACGCGAAATGCAATCCTTCGAGGCGCGCATAATGGGCGATGCTTTCGGCGGCTTTTTCATCGATGAACTTGACCGAGACGGCGATGAACTCCTGGCCCGCTTCGACCTGCATCCTGGCCGAGCTCGGCAGAATGGGACGCGCGCTGGCGATTGCCGGCCGGCTGCCGATCATGATCGTACGAACCGTCGCCAGTTGACCAAGCGGTTTGGTGCCGGGCTTTGCAGCCTGCTCGGCAAGAACCGCGCGCATCTCCCCGGCGAGTGCTGTCATTTCTTGGCCGTCGTCGCTGCCGAGCCGTGGCGGCATGGCATCCGCGCCGTCGCGGAACGCAAACATCAGGCGATTGGTATCGTCGAAGATATAAGTCCTGTCGTGCCCGAAATACTGGCTCGTCCACCGGCCGATATTGTCGAGCAGCCATTCATGGTTCCGCTGCTTGGCATAAAGGAAGGCATCGTCCCATTTGGCAATGCTTTCCTGTTCTCGGGGAAGCGCCGCGATCTGCTCTTCCAGTCCTTGGTCGACAAAGTCGGCCTGCCGGCGCAGCGAGAGATCATCGACCTTCACGGCGGCGAGCCAGGCAAATCCGCACAGCAACACAGCCGCCGCGCAGGTGAGTGTCACCAAGACGAATGTAATGTGGGATGTTAGCCTGACCTTCAATATCTGCAACCTTTTGATGGCGCCTGCTGCCGAGAAATTGACACGCAAAGGTTGACGGACCGTGAATTATACGCTCCCCTAAAGTCCGCGGCATGCCGCCGAATGCATTCGCGATCGTCGAAGGAGAAGCGCATGGACGCCGCCGCGCCGGATACGTCAGACGTCAGGATCGAACCGATCTCTGCTGCCCAAATCGACAGCTTTCATCGCACGCTCGATGTGGTCGCGCGGGAGAAAAAATACCTGTCCATGCTGGAAGCGACGCCGCTACCGGAAACGCGCGCCTTCGTGATGGGCATGATTGCAAAAGCCAATCCGCAATTCGTTGCTATCGCTCAAGACGAGGTCGTCGGCTGGTGCGACATCAACCGGCATTTCTTCCCGTCGCACGTCCATCGCGGAAAGCTTGGCATGGGGATTCTTCCGGCCTATCGCGGCCAGGGTCTCGGACGAAAGCTCATCGAGACGACATTAAGGGCCGCGCAGGAGGTCGGGTTTATCAGGGTCGAACTCGATGTTTACCAAGACAATCTCCGGGCGATCGCACTCTATGAAAAACTAGGGTTCGTGCGCGAGGGCATAATTCGGCGCGCCGCGCGTATCGACGGCCGGTTCATCGATGCGATCGGCATGGCGCTTTTGTTCGATGAGGATCCAGCGGTATAAGTCGGCGTATCGTCGTACTGAGATTGCGAGCCTCGGAGAGGAAATCACCGCCAAGGGCATCGTGACGCCGGCCGATCTCATCGATGCGGACAAGTTGCGGATTTTGAGCAGGCCGTTGATATCGGCGCCCCGCTCACGTGATCATCGCGCTTCTCGGAAAACGGTTACGCCGGTAGGTTTCTTTCGCCCGCCCCCTGCCCCTATCGGGCGAAAGCCTCGAACGGGTTCTCGTGGGTCAGGCGCATCAGGGTCCCGTCGTCCACGCCCCGCCGTTTTAGCTCGGGCAGCAGGACCGTGGAAAGATGGGTGTACGGCTTGGGTGTCCCGCCCATCGGCAGCGCCGGATCGAACCAGCCCCGGTCATGGCTCAACAACAGGCGGTCGCCGCAGCCCGCCTCCAGCGCCTTCATCACCAGTTCCGCCACCTCCTTGTCCCCGGCCCTGCCGACATGGTCATACTCGATCCAAGCGCCGCGCTCGGCGACGGCGACGTTGTAGGCGAAGTCCTTTTCTTCCTGCGTATGGATCGAGATGAACCTGTCGGCCCTGTAGCCCTCCGCCTCGATGACATCGAGCTGATCCATGACGACCCGTCCTCTGATCGTATGACTGCCGATGACGGCGTCTGTCTGCGCTGCCGCGCGCGCGGCTGCCCGCAGGATTTTCGTCTCGAGCGCCGTCATGCCGTCATCGCCGGCGCTGAGCTTGATCCAGCCCGCCTGGAACCCAGTCTCGCCGATCTGCTCCGTCAGCTCGCGAAGCATCCACGCCTCAAGCTCCTTCTCGGAAGCATAGCGGACCCATTCGGGGATCCACGGCTCGCGGTAATTGCCGGTGGGAACCACAATCGGAAAATCCGTAGCAAGCGACACGGCAAGATCGATATCCGCACGACGTCCGACGCCGCCCGTCGAGCATTCGACGAGTGCCGTCACCCCGAGCTTCTTGATCCGCTCGATTTCCGGGGCCATCAGCCGAACGACGGCGTCGGTCTCTGCTTCGGCATAACCGGGCTGGTCGGGTGTCCTGAGGTCAACGAAGACGTGCTCATGCGGGAGGATCATCCCCAGTTGAGATTTGCTCCTAGGCCCGAGCGTTGTGTGCAGATGCTTCAAAGTCTTTCCCGCGGTCATAACGGCTTCGGGCAAAGCCCTCGCCCGAAACCGCGAAGGTAGATCGTTAAGTGACGAAATCAATCGCCCACTCGATCGAAATTCTGCAAGTGCGCTCGTGTCAATTTCCGGCTTCGCACTGATTGCTGGTGAGCAAACGGCCGCCGGGGAGAGGATATGCCGCATCGGCGTCTTCGGCGCAGCGTCAACGACGTCTCGTCCCGTCCTTGCCATTGCGTCCCCGCAAATCGATCTATTGGATCGATCGCTCCCACTTCGCGCGACCGGGCCCTACCACGGTGGCGCGTGGCTCTCACCCCGGCCGGCGCACCGTGCGAACCTTGCCGCTGCCGCCACCGCCGCAGAAAAAGCAGTCGCCGCCATCGGATTCGAGGCCGGAGACACCGACGCCTTCGGGCATGTCGAGACGTTCCAGCACCTCCCCCGTTTCGGGGTCGATGCGCCGGACGTCGCTGTCGTCGCCCTCCCAGGTGCCGTGCCAGAGCTGGCCGTCGACCCAGGTAACGCCTGTCACGACTCGGTTGGATTCGATGGTGCGCAGGATCTTGCCCGTCTCCGGGTCGATCTGATGGATTCTGCGGCCTCGGTGCTGGCCGACCCAGAGCGTGCCTTCGGCCCAGGCAAGCCCGGAATCGCCGCCATTGCCGGGCGCCGGGATGGTGGAGAGGATGCGGCCGGTCTTCGGGTCGATCTTGTGAATGACATCCTCGGCGATCTGATAGAGAAACTCGCCATCGAAGGCCGTTCCGGCATGGGACGCGACCTCGATCGAGCGCACCACCTCGCCGCTTGCGGGATCGAGCGCGTTCAGGCGGTCGCCCGAGGCAAACCAGACATGCGCGCCGTCGAAGGTGACGCCATTGACGCGCTCGGCGCCGGGAAACGGTCCATATTCACGCAGGATATTCGCAGCTGATTTTTTCATCTCTTTTCCCTATAACTCAAGCTTTCCTGTAACTCGGGCCTTCCTGTAACTCGGGCTTCCCTAAAACTCGGCTTGCTTATAACTCGGGCGATCCTAATCGCTCGGCAGCGGCCCGGGGAGTAACAAGATCGTCGGGAAACCCGATAGCGGCGGGCTCATCCAGCGCCGTGCCCGCCCGCGCCCCAGTGATTGCACCTTGCCTTCCCCAGCCAGGGAATCCAGCGCCCGCTGCACGGTGCGGGGGCTCGCTCCGAGCGCGATCGCCAAGGCCGAGCTCGACCAAGCCTCGCCGTCGGCCAGAAAGGCGAGCACCGCCCCATGAGACCCTTCGACGAGGGGGGCCAGCACGGCAATCTCCCGGGCGCCGGGCAGCGAAAGCACAAAGCCGCGCTTCGTCGCCGAAACCTCCGCCAGTCCGCGCAGCTCGGCGCGCAGCCGGCCGATCTCGACCCTCAGCCGGGCGCGATGCGATTCATCGGCGTGTTTGCCACGGAAGGCACGGGCGATGAGCGTACCCCGTGCCACATCCGCCGGCCAGGCTTCGGCAAGTGCGCGGGCGAGCGCAAACAGCACGGGCCGCGTCGCCAGCGAGACCGCCGTCCCAGCGTTCCACACCACATGGCGGCAGGCATCGACGACGAGCATGCCGGAGGAAAGCAGCTCTTCCACCGCAGCAAGCAGCAGCGGACGTTCTTGCCCGCGCGACAGCAGCCGCGCCGCCGGAGTATCGAGCACCAGGGCGGCGGCTTCGACCTCCGCCGTCAAAGCCGGGATATCGGCCGCGCGCGCTGCAAGCCTTGCCCGGTCAAGCGCCGAACGCGCCGCCCTCGTCTGCAAGCGGCGGACGGCAATGCCAGCCGCCACCAGCTCGTGGGCAGCCCGCAGAGCCGGCGGCAGCGGCGTCGGATCGAGTGCTGCGAGCGAGCGCTCGGCCTCGTCGAGGCCGCCGATCAGCACCAGCCTGCGAATGGCCACATTGCCTGCATGGGCGGCATTGACCCTGTCGCCGTGCGCATCCAGCACCTTGCGCGCCGCTTCCAGCGCCTTCGGCGGCCAGGTGAGATCGCGCGAGACGAGCGCGATCTCGGCCTCGGCGACCACGCAGCGCGCTCGCGCCACTGCCTCCCGTGGGCCGAAGGCGCGCGCCGCACTCTTCAACAGCGCCTTGGCGCGAACGAGATCGCCAAGCTGTGCCATCGCGATGCCGCGCAGCGCCAGTGCCGGCGCATCGTCGCGCAACGCCACCCGCTTCAGCGCGCCGAGTGCATCGCCCGATGCCAGCGCCCGCGCCGCGGCTGTGATCAGCGAGTCCATTCAAATCCCGTCACACTTGTCACTCCCGTTATTCCCCTGCCCGGCCGTAATCTGCGTGAGACCGGCTGGCAACCCTGCGCCGGATGCTACGACGATAGACAGGCAAAGGAGAAGACCCAATGACGATACAGCTCGGAACACGGCAGGAGTGGCTGGAAGCGCGGCTCGATCTGCTCGAAGAGGAAAAGGTGCTGACGCGGCAGAGCGACGCGCTGGCGATGAAGCGCCAGCAATTGCCGCGTGTCAGGATCGACAACGAATACCGCTTCGACACCGAGGCGGGCAACGTTTCGCTGAAGGACCTCTTCGGCGGCCGCTCGCAGCTCCTCGTCTATCACTTCATGTTCGGGCCGGATTACACCGCCGGATGCCCGTCCTGCTCCTCGATCGCCGACGGATTCAACGGCTTCTTCGTTCATCTCGAAAACCACGACGTCGCCTTCACGGCGATCTCGCGGGCGCCGATCGCAAAGCTTCAGGCATTCAAGCAGCGCATGGGCTGGAGCTTTCCCTGGGCCTCCTCCTTCGGCAGCGACTTCAACGGCGATTTCAGCGTCTGGTTCACCCCCGAGCAGCAGCGCCAGGGCGACATAGAATATAATTACCGCCGCGAGCAGCCCGCCCCCGAACCACTCGCCTTCGAACCATTGGCCGGCAAGACCGTGCAGGAATGGCAGTTGCGCGGCAGCGAGGGACCGGTGGCGCAGATCGCCGCCATGACCGAAACCGATGTCGCCACCTACACCCGCGACCGGCCGGGCGTCAGCGCCTTCGAGCTTGCCGATGGCGCCGTCTACCACAGCTATTCCAGCTATTCCCGCGGGCTCGACGGGCTCTGGGGCATGTACCAATGGCTCGACCGCGCTCCCAAGGGACGCAACGAAACCGGCGTCTGGTGGCGCCACCACGACCGATATGGCAAGGAGTGACTCCAATGCCGCTTCCCCTCCACACCTCGAAAAGGGGCGGCGAATACGCCGCCTCGGGCGCCAGCATGGCTGCCCCGGGCGGCAACGCCGCCCTCAACGCCGCCGAATGGCTCTCGCTGGCCGCCGCTGCAGACGGGTCCGTCGGTAAACCGGGCAAATCCACCTGGAGCACCCTCGCCGCCGCTGATTGGCTGTCGCTCGCCGCCGCCCCGACATTTGCGCTCATGGCGCTGCTGACGGCCACGGCTAGCAGCGCCGACATGATCTGCACGACCACGCCGGATTTCCTGCCGATCGGCGGAATGGTGCCGATGTACCTGCTGATGAGCGGCTTCCATTTGGCGCCCTGGCTGCGGCTTGCTGCCGGCAGGCGAGGTATAGGCCGCCAGTGATGGTGCCAACGCCATCAATCTTTCCTCCGGGGCAGCGTTCTCGCCATTTTTTTTGCTGACGGGTCATAGCGAGGCGATAGATACCTCGCTGCGCACTGCTCCCGCTCAGCCGTCTGCGGCTTTACACCTTTATCGACGCGGCTAAGTTCATGCCTTCACCTCGATGAAGTCAATCGGCCCGCCGGCAACGTCATCATCAAACACCGCACAGGAAAGCTTGCCGCCGAAGACGCAGCCGCTGTCGATATTCGTGCGGTTTCCTGTCGTCACCGGATTGGATAGCGACGGTGTATGTCCGTGGACCAAATGCTTGCCCCAATACTCTTCAGACCGGCCGGGAGGAAACCGGATCCATAGAAGATCGTGCTCGCTCTGCTGCTCCAGTGGAAATGCGGGATCGACACCGGCGTGGACGAAGATGCGGTGCCGATCGAAATGCATGAGCGGACGACCGGCCGCCCATTGCAGATGCTGGGGCAAAACCCTGCCGCCAAACGAAATCTCGGTTTCAAATCCGCCATTGCCAAGCCATACGGCTCTGTTATCGCTATCGGCATAGGCAGCGACCATCATGTCCTCATGATTGCCCTTCAGGCAGATCCAGCGCCACGGGTCGGACGGACCGGCAATGAGCCGGTCGAGGACACGTCTGCTGTCAGGCCCACGATCGATATAGTCGCCAAGGAAAACCACAGTCCCCTCGGAAGCGTAAGTTGTGATGCGATCGATCATGCTGTCGAGCGGATCGATGCAGCCGTGAATATCGCCTATGGCAAACGTGTAGCGCATGTTCCAAGCCTCTCGGCGGCAATGTGACGGCCCGCGGTCAAGGCCGAGAAGGCGCGCAAGGGTTGGCACCGAGGCTCACGCACCTTCGCCGTCCGCGGCATCATAACAAACGCAAACCCCGCCGCCATCGCGAAAACCGACTCCATATCCGGCATTTACCGCGATTGGTTCTCCTTCCGCTTGAGGAGATCGGCGGGCGCGGCTGTTGGCTCTCTCCGATCTCATCTTGAGGTGCCCCGTGAGGGCCTCGAAGGACGAGAACTGATCGGTGTGCCTCAGGACGGCAGAGAGTTTGCGGCAACCGGCGTTTGGCGGCCCTCCCGCCGAAAGACCGGTTCCGACAACACCCATGCGCCCCACCCGACCAGTTCCGATTGTCTTCCGGGCCGGAACTGTGCGATGACCGATCGACCCCTACACAACGGTTCAAGGTGCGGCATCGGCATGAAGAAGATCGGTTTCCTCTCGTTCGGGCACTGGACGCCCTCGCCGCAATCGCAGACGCGCTCGGCCGGCGATGCGCTGCTCCAGTCGATCGACCTTGCCGTCGCGGCCGAGGAGCTCGGTGCCGACGGGGCGTATTTTCGGGTGCATCATTTCGCCCGCCAGCTGGCCGCACCCTTCCCGCTACTATCAGCCGTCGGCGCAAAAACCAGCCGGATCGAGATCGGCACCGCGGTCATCGACATGCGCTACGAGAACCCGCTTTATATGGCCGAGGATGCCAGTGCCGCCGACCTCATCGCCGGCGGCCGGCTGCAGCTTGGCATCAGCCGCGGCTCACCCGAGCAGGTGATCGATGGCTGGCGCCATTTCGGCTATGCCCCGCCCGAAGGCCAGAGCGAGGCTGACATGGCCCGCCATCACGCCGAAGTATTCCTCGAAGTGTTGCGCGGCGAAGGTTTTGCCAAGCCCAACCCGCGGCCGATGTTTCCGAATCCGCCAGGCCTCCTGCGCCTCGAGCCGCATTCGGAGGGGCTGCGCGAGCGGATCTGGTGGGGCGCAAGCTCCAACGCTACCGCCGTCTGGGCGGCCAAGCTCGGCATGAACCTGCAGAGCTCGACGCTGAAGGACGACGAGACGGGAGAGCCGTTCCACGTCCAGCAGGCCGACCAGATCCGCGCCTACCGCGAGGCCTGGAAGGCAGCCGGCCACACGCGCCAGCCGCGCGTCTCGGTCAGCCGCAGCATCTTCGCACTCGTCGACGACCGCGATCGCGCCTATTTCGGCTACGGCAATGACGAGGACGACAAGATCGGTTTCCTCGACGAGAAGACCCGGGCGATCTTCGGCCGAAGCTATGCCGCCGAACCCGATGCCCTGGTTAAGCAGCTCGCCGAGGATCAGGCGATCGCCGAGGCCGACACACTTCTGCTCACCGTCCCCAACCAGCTCGGCGTTGCCTACAACGCCCATGTCATCGAGGCGATCCTGACTCACGTCGCCCCGGCGCTTGGCTGGCGCTGACGCTCCGACCAATGCTGCCGGGCGCTCACACCCGCCTATATCTAGCGCGGAATTCGCGAGGACTGCAGCCCTCGCGCTTGTGGAAGACCCGTGAAAAATAAAATGGGTCGTCCAGGCCGACCATGGCGGCCACCGTTTCGATCTTTTGGTCGGTGGTTGCCAACAACTGTTTGGCATGGTCCATGCGCACCCGAAGCTGGAATGCTTTGGGAGGCAGTCCGGTTTCAAGCGTGAACCGCCTGCGCAGCGTCGCCAGCGACATGCCGTGCTCGGCGGCGAAGGCAGCGAGATCGAGCGGTTGCATCGCCCGCTGCCGTAGCGTTTCGACGATATCGGCCATATCAGGCCTTCCCTGGTGTCGATTGGCCCCTCCGCTCGCCTGTCTGGCGGCTGCGATGACGATGTGATGCAGCATCAATGCCGCCGACGCCTGCCCAAGGTTGGTATCGTCAAGCAGATCGGCATGAAGCTTGCCGAAGAGCCGCGTCAGCTCATCGAGATGATGCAAGGCGACGACGGGGTGCCGCTCGGCAATCATCCTCAGCCTGACGAAGTCTCGCGTGAAGGATCCCTCGAAAAGCGCCCAACGCTCGTCCCAGCCGCCTTCGTCGGGAGCGTAAGAATGCGTGCGGTTGGGAAACAGCCAGAACAGAGCAGGCCCGGTCAGCCTCAGCCGGCCGCTGGCTGCGGTTTCCAGCCAGCCTGGCCCGCGCTCCACCAGCACGACGGCGAAACTCGGAAGTTTGCGGTCGCTCACCGCATGGCGGGCGTGCTGCCTGCCGCTTCCGATGACCGCCAGGCCGCCGGCCGCGCCGAGCGGCGTTCTATAGATGGCCTCGGCGTCTCTCATGATGAGCGAAAAGTCCAGCTGCCAATTTTCTCTATGTCGATTATCCCTGTAGATCAGCTAATTGGTGGCAAATCAACTTAAGCTGAGGAAGGCTGAAATGTCGATTGCCGCCAGAGCCGCGCAGACCCGAACGCCGGATTTTCCCCTTACCGCCCACGGCAAGACCTTGGCTGCGGAGCGGATGGGCTGGCTCACGCCGACCGATCCGGCCATCGGCGTCGACGCCATCCGCCGCCGCTACCAGGACGATGGCTATGTCTGGCTGAAAGGTCTTCTGCCGCGGGCCGATATCATCGACTTCCGTGGCTGGGTCTTCGAACGCCTCGCTGCGACAGGACTGGTCGAGCCCGGCAGCGATTTTACGCTGGGGCTCGCATCGGCCACCGGCTGCGACTGGAGCCTGGCGGACCGGCGCCTGATGTCGCTCGTCCGCTCCGCCGCCTATGAAGGCTTCTGCACGCAACCGCCGCTCATCCGCTTCATGGATGATTTCCTGCAGGGCATTTCCTATCTGCACAAGCGCAAGATCATGCGTTTCACCCAGCCGGGATCGGCGACGGCCACACCCGCTCACTACGATCTCGTCTACCTCCGCGGCGGCACCCGCCGCCTGGTGACGGCCTGGATCCCGATCGGCGACATTCCCACCGAGATGGGCGGCCTGGTCTACCTCGAAGGCTCGCATGCGCTTGGCGTCAAGATGGAGGCCGAGTTCCAGGCCGCAAGCGGCGATCTTTCTCCGCAAGAGCGGATCAGTGCCTATAACAGCCACATGACGGAAGGCGGCTGGGTGTCGAAGGATCTCCCTGATATGGCGGAGCGCTTCGACACCCGCTGGCTCGCTGCCGATTATGAGGCTGGTGACGTTGTGCTCCACTCGCCCTATATGATCCACGCCTCGACCACCAACCAGGACAGCAGCCGACGGCTGCGCCTCTCCACCGACATCAGATATCAAAATGTCGACGACGAGATCGACGCCCGATGGAACAACCATTGGAGTCTCGGCGATATGCTGTAGCCAGGCTTCCCGCGTCCCAATCGGCCGAACTCCGCCGCGGGCTTAACCCCAGCGTCAGCTCCATCTCGAAATATCGGACCGAACGCACACCGACATAGAAGCGGAGCGTCGGGACCTTACAGCCGCGATGGACGTTGATGGTCCGAGCCTTGAATCGGTCGCTGACTGACCGACTTATGGCTGTAGCGAACCGCTCGAGTTGCCTGATGCCGCGTACGAACCTGAACGATATCCTGATCTTCATGGCCGTCGTCGATGCCGGAAGCTTTATCGCCGGCGGCGAGGCCTTGGGCCTGTCCCGTTCGGCGGCGGGAAAGGCCGTCATCCGCCTGGAGGACCGGCTCGGCGCACGTCTGCTCAACCGCACGACGAGAACATTGAACCTGACCGACGAAGGGCGAGTGTTTTACGACCGTGGCTTGCAAATCCTCGCATCGGTAGACGAGGCAGAAGCGAGCGTGGCAGGCAAGAGCGGTACGCCGCGCGGCGTTCTCAGGCTCACCGTGCCTGATGCCTTCGGACGGCGCGTCGTGCTGCCCCTGTTGGAAGAATATCTTCGGGCCTGGCCCGACATCCAGGTGGAGATGAGCCAAACCGATCGTCTTGCCGACATCGTCGAGGAAGGCTTCGATCTGGCGATCCGGATCGGCGCGACGGCATCGGACTCCCGGCTGGTCTCGCGCGTGATCGCCACCTACAGGACGCGGCTCTGCGCCTCGTCGTCCTATCTTGCCGAACGCGGCGAGCCGCGCGATATCGACGATCTCGCAGCCCATGACTGCCTGATTTTCGCCAGCCGCAATCAAAGACAAGGCTGGCGTTTTCGCGGCAAAGGCGGCTCGTGGATCAAGGCGCGGGGGCGCAGCCGCCTGAGGCTCGACAGCGCAGAGGCGGTCCGCGACGCCGCCTTGGCGGGGCTGGGTATCGCTCTCCTGCCCGATTTCCTCGTCGCCGACGATCTCGCCGCTGGCCGTCTCCGGCAGGTCCTCCCCGACCTCGAAACCGATGACGCCAAGATCGTCATGCTCTATCCCGACAAGCACCTGCTGGAACCGCGCATCCATCGTTTTGTCGATCTGATGGTCGAGGCGTTGGGGCACGAGAGACCGCGCTCATCGCCTTGATACGGAAGCACCGGCATCGGTAATAGCCTTGTCGAAGCCACGGAAACTTTTCAGCGCAAGGGGAAAGAGAGTTGCGGCGAGATAGGCAAGCCCGGTGAGCAATAGTGCCGCGGCAAGGCCGATCGTGCTGATCAGCGCGCCGCCGACGAGGCCGCCGAAGGGAATGAGCGCAAAACAGAGGGCGGCATTCATCGCGGTCACGCGGCCGATCAGCGGCTTGGGGATGCGCTCGAAAACCACCGCCGACAGGATCGGGTTGAGGAATCCCGAGGCAAATCCGGCGATTGCCAAGGTGACGAAGATGAGGATGAGCGGCGCATCCAGCGCAAGGATGAAAAAGCGCGGAAATCCGGTCAAGAGGAACGCCACGGTATAGACCATCAGGCGCGGCATCCGTTCGCCGATCGCCGCGGCAATCGCCGCGCCGGCGATCGAAGCGCCGGTGAAGGCCGCAAACATCGCCCCCAGCAGTTCCGGACCATGGCCGGAATCGCGTGTCCAGACAGGCAGCAGCACCGCATGATAGGCTTGGTCCAGCAGATTGGTGATCGCCACCATGGCGACGATGCTGACGAGCACCGCATCGCCACGCAAAAAGCGCCAGCCTTCGCGGAGATCGTCGAGATAGGAAGCCCTTTCTGCCGGTCGGACGTCGGGTGCGCCGGATAGCTCGGGCGCGCGCCGCATCCCGGGGATGCCGACTGCGACGATCAGCGCGGCGGCGGCAAAGGTGGCGGCATTGACGAGGAGCGCCTGGCCCGGGCCGATCAGCCCGATCAACGCGCCCGCGCCGGCCGCCCCCGCCGTCGAGGCCAGCCGCTCGATCGCACTGGCGACGCCGGTCACCCGTTCGAGCGGCACATTCGCGAGCGCGGCGATGTCGGGAACCATTGCCTGCTTGGCGGCGTCGGAAGGCCCACGCAGCACGCCCATGGCAAAGACCACGGGCAGAAGCACCGGCATGCCGAGCAGGCTGAAAAAATCGAGCAGCGGCACCAGTCCCACCGCGGCCACCGAAGCGGTATCGCAGACGATGGCGATGCGCTTGGCGCCGACGCGGTCGATCAGCGGCCCGCCGAGCGCCTTGGCGACGACATAGGGCAGCATCTCCATCATCGCCGTCAGCCCGGTCAGGAAAGGGCTACCCGTCGTGCTCAGCACCAGCCAGGGAATAGCAATGGTCGATAGCCGCGTGCCGGAAAGCGAAAGCGTCTCGGCTGCGGCAAGCGCTAGGAAAGGCCCGCCCCTTCTCACGGTTCGCCATCCTTTTCGCGATGCGGAAGCCGGCCCGGATAGGGAAAGGCATGCAGCATGATGGAGAAGGGAACCATATTCCCGGGTGCCGGCTCACCCAAGGGCGGAGCTACCCGCATCGCTTCGAGGATGATGTCGGTCAGCTGCTTGGTCAGCGCCTCGGCCTGTTTTGCCGTCATCGGGATGATCATGTCGTTGGCAGCACTCGCCTTGCGCCATTCCCCCGGCAGTTCGGCATATTCCTCCAGCGCCTGCTGCATCTGGCCGACCTGCAAGGAGAGGACCGCCTGGTTGAAGGCGTGATCGAGATCCAGCGCTTCACCCTCGGCCTCGCTTGCCGGCACCGAGGTGAGCTCGTGACTGGCCCGCCACCAGCGGTCGCGCCGTGAAGCATGCGGCGCTTCCTCGATGAAGCCGTATTGGGCAAGCTGGCGCAGATGATAACTGGTCGCACCGCTGTTCAATCCCAGTTGCACCGCCAGCTGCGTCGCCGTGGCGGGTCCATCGACCCTGAGCATGCCGAGCATGCGCAACCGGACGGGATGCGCCAGCGCCTTCAACGCGACGGGATCAGGTACGACCCGGCTGACGGTGCGCGGCGGCTTTGAATGGGCGACGGTCTGGCGATGGGGGTTCTTCATGCCAGAAGCTTACCATTGCAAAGATATCTTTGCAAAATTTTCTTTGCATAACTGCAAGCGCCCTGTCCGTGACTTAAGCTTCTGCCAGGGTGAAGACTGCGCAAGGGTCGGTAATGCCGCGCAAGCTATGCTCTCCGAGCGGCATCAAGGCCGTCGTCGTATTCGCCGCCACCGCTCCCGAAATCAGCACGTTTCTTCCGAGCGGCTTGCAGAGCCCTTCCAGGCGGCTGACCAGATTGACCGCGGGGCCGATGGCAGTAAAGTCCAGCCGGTCGGCCGCACCGATATTGCCCCATAGAATCTCGCCGAAATGCAGCGCCGCGCCGAACGGCAACGGCGCCAGCCCCTGGGCCTGGCGCACCTGGTCGAGATGGCTCATGCCGGCACGGCTGGCGGCGACCGCCCGCAGGGCGGCCTCGCAGGCCTCGCGATCCCCCCGGGCGATGTCTGCTTCGCCCGACGTCGCGGTGACCGGAAAGATCGCCAGCACGCCGTCGCCTATGAATTTCAGCACCTCGCCGCCGAAGGCGTGCACTGCGCCGGCGACGCGATCAAAATAAGCGTCGAGCGCGGCAATCATCGCCTGCGGCTCCGTCACTTCCGAAAGCGCGGTGAAATCACGCAGATCGGCACAGAGAAGGGCAGCGCGGATGGTCTCACCGGTGCCGCGAGCAAGCGCGCCGGCCTGCACCCGGGCAGCACTGCGCCGGCCGAGATAGGCTTCGAGCAGCGCGGCCCGCGCCTCCCGCGCCGCCAAAGCGGCGAGCGGCGCTGCGGCAAAACGCGCGACTTCGCGCAGCAGACTGGCCTCGGCCGCACCGAATGCGCCGCCCCCTGCCCCGTTGGCAACTCCCGCCCAGCCAAGCAGCGGCCCGTCCGATGCCTGATTATCCTGTGCAGGCCCGATCCGGCTCTCCCACACCGGCCCGAGCCCACCCAGCCAGTCGCGCCCGGCCTCACTCTGCGGAGCTGCAGCAAAGGCCAGCGCCTCAATGACGGCCCCGGTCTCGGCCCGCCACAGCCAGGTGCGCCGAGCGATGATTGGGTGCGGCACGGAAAGCGTCAGCGCGCCGCCCGAAAGCGGCAGGCCGTCAGCCAAAAGCCGGCGCCCGAGCTCGGCCAGAAACCGTTCGGGACCAGGCGAGGCACCGGCCTCATCAACCAACCAGGCAAGGGGAGATGGCAGATCCATGCTTCAACATGACATCGCCCCGGGACGTCCGCAAGGATGCCTTCTGAAGCCCCATCGACCCCTTCAGCCATTCCACGCAGACAATTCCTGTCGAGATTCTTCCATCACGGCGAAAAGCAAAAAATAACGCTTTAAACTTGCGCCGTTTTGCTTCCATTATGCGGCGGTTCGTCATCGTGTGATTGAGGGGTACGATGGGCACGATTTTCTGGCCGAAAGATCCGCTGGATGGGAATGACATGACGCTGCTGACGTCGATCCTTCGGCGGTGGTGCGACAGGCATCAGGTCGAGCTGACAGCACAGGAGAGCAGCCGCAAGGCGAAGGAACTTGTCGAATGGTATGAATTCGGCGTCAAGGATCCGATCGAACTCGAAGAACTGATCGAGGGCAAGTACTGGCTGGTCAGCAAAATCTGACCTGATCACAGTCGTAACATTCAAGAGAAAAGGCCGGGCGAAATATCGCACCGGCCTTCGTCAATTTGCCCCTGGGAAGGCTTCAGTCGTCATCCCGCCAACGGCGGTGGTGATCGCCGCGCCAATCATCGCGCCAGCGCGGACCATCCCAATCCCGGTGACGCCGCTCCCAGCCCCAGCGGGGCGGACCGCCGTAAAAGGCCACCGGCGGCGGGCGTCGCCAGTTTGGCCGGCATTCGCCCCAGCGGGTCAGATGCCAGCCGCGGCCGCACGCATAGTCGACCTTCGTGACATCGCTTGTGACATTGCTCTGGACATTGATTGTCCCCATCGGCATCGCCTCAGCTGTGCCGACCGAGAGGCTGCCAGCGAGCAAGGCAGCCGCGATAGAAAGTGCCTTCATCGAAAACTCCAATTCATCCAGCCGTTCCCACCCTAGGGCCGCCAAATTGAACTGGAGATGAACTTCACGTTCATGTTTGCGGGAGAAAAAGAAGCGATTTCGGACAGCTCATCGCAGCGCCGGCCAGCTGGTTTTCCCGCAAGGGCAGGCGCTTCAGGGCCATCCACCGGCCCGCAAAAACCGTTCATGTCCTGCCGTAAAATGCGTCGGGACCCGGGTCACGCCCGGCGGCGACCTCGGTCAGCCGCCCAAGGTAATGCGCCCAGCCTTCCGCATGCCCGGCGCATTGATCGGCGCTCGGTAGGCCGCTATGCGTCAGTCGCAGCAGTGTTCCGCCCCCCTGCTCGATCAGGTCGATCTCGACGAGGCTCGACCCCGGCGGCACCACCTCGCTGCCGTCCCAGCCGAAGCTGTAGGCAAGGCGATGAACCGGCACCACCTCGCGAAACGAGCCGCGCGCAAAGCGGGCACCGGTGACGTTGACAAGATAGAGCCCGCCCGGCTGCGGCTCGACCTCTGCCTCCGTCCCCATCCAGCGCAGGATCTTCTGCGGGTCGGTCATCAGCGCAAACACTGCGGCCGGCGGCGCCGCAATATGCGCCTCGCGGTGAACGACGAAAGATTCTGGCATCACGCTCTCCGATAGTTGTCATGGCCTGCCTCGCCGCGGGCGGGATCAGCGGGTCATGCTGTTTTGACGTGGGTGTCCTCGCGTGAGCATGTAGGCGGAAGTACCCGATCAGCAAGGGTGGTCGGGCCACGCCGCCCCCGTCGCCCGGCACCGGCGCGGCATCCTCCAACGTCCCTCATGCTGAGGCGCGTAGCCCGTGGGGCGGAGCCTCGAAGCACTCGCCGCAACGCTGCTCCCTGCCTTCATCTAGCATCCGCGCACCCGCCGCGTCCTTCGGGGCCTCTGCGGCGCACCTCAGGAAAAGGCTCTCTGGGGGGTGCAGCCAGCAAGGTGGCGATCGCCTCACCCCATCCCCGCCTCCGCGATGCAAGCATTTCGCCCTATTGCCAGCCCTTCGTCTTCCCCCTATTGTCCCGGCCGTTCTCAGGGCGGGGTGAAAGTCCCTACCGGCGGTATGCAGTTTCGATTGCGAGCCCGCGAGCGCCTTCCTCGGAAGGGTCAGCAGATCAGGTGAGATGCCTGAGCCGACGGTCATAGTCCGGATGAAAGAGAACGCACGTTCCCAGCCTTTGCGGCTGTCGGGCACGTTCGTGATCGCCTTGGGTGATGTGTCTGTTCGCCAAAGGAGATTACCATGACACCCACCCGCTACGCCTTTATCAAAGCCAGCTGGCACGCCGACATCGTCGACCGCGCCCTTGACGGCTTCTATCAGCTCGTGCCGCCCGAGCAGGTCGATGTGTTCGATGTTCCCGGCGCATTCGAGATGCCGCTGCTTTCCCGCGATCTGGCCGCAAGCGGACGTTATGGCGCCGTCATTGCCGCCGCTTTCGTCGTCGACGGCGGAATTTACCGCCACGAATTCGTCGCTCAGGCGGTGGTCGACGGGCTGATGCGCGCCGGCATGGATACCGGCGTGCCGGTGCTTTCGATTTCGCTGACGCCGCATCAGTATCAGGAAACCGAGCACCATAAGCAGATCTACCGCGCGCATTTCGTCGAGAAAGGGCGGGAGGCCGCAAAGGCCGCGCTCACAATCGGGAAGACACGCGCCGCTCTTGCCGCGTAAGGCGGTTCCCCCCCGAACCGAGGCGGCGGGACCGATCCCGCCGTCTTCATCAGGTCAATTCCGACAGAATAATTGATTCGACGCCCTCGCCGCGCTGTGATCCACTCACCCCCGACATGTATCGCCATTCTTAATGCGTCCCAAACCTTAAGGAGCTGAAGATGAGCAATGCAATGCGCAGTGAAACCCCTATCGAAAATTCGCGAACACGGCCCGTCGACACCAAGCTCGAGGTGGTCGTCATCCCCGTTTCCGACGTCGATCGCGCCAAACGTTTCTACGACAGCCTGGGCTGGCGGCTCGACGCCGACTTCGCCAATGATGCCGATTTCCGGGTGCTCCAGTTTACCCCGCCCGGCTCCGGCTGCGCGATCATCTTCGGCAAGAACGTCACCGCCGCGCCACCTGGCTCCGCCCAGGGGCTCTACCTTATCGTCTCCGACATCGAGGCCGCCCGCCGCGATCTTATCGCTCGCGGCGTCGAGGTCAGCGACGTGTTCCACGACGCTGCCGGCGTCTATGCCGGCAAGGACGAGCCCTATCTCTTCGGACGGCTGCGCATCGCCGGCCGAGATCCCGAAAACCGCAGCTATCGCTCCTTCGCCTCGTTCAAGGATCCCGATGGCAATGGCTGGCTATTCCAGGAGGTCACTACGCGATTGGCGGGACGCATCGACGCCGACGAGACAGCCTTTGCGACCTCGAGCGACCTTGCATCAGCGCTGCGCCGCGCGGCGACCGCCCACGGCGAACACGAAAAGCGAAACGGCGGCAAGCACGACGAGGGCTGGCCGGACTGGTACGCCGACTACATGGTCAGTGAACAGTCTGGCCGAGAGCTGCCGCTATAGGCAGCGGTCTTTTCCGGCGAACTCAAACAGCCCTTGTTGAGGCATGCCTTCGTCCTGCGCACCTCCCTGAGGTGCGCAGGAGGAAGGCCAGTAGCCTCGAAGGACACCTCCAACGCTGCTCCGTGCATTCATTCGGCGTCGGCGCACGCGCCCGCCGTCACCGCTCGAAAAAATCCCGCCACTGTTTCTCGCCAACCAGGCAGTCGACCCCGGTCTCGGCGCCGGTGATTCTCTGCACCGTTGCCGGCGGGGAAAACCCGCTGATCTCCAGCACCAGCTTGCGGCGCACGGCAACTGCGAAATCCTCGATGTTGCGGACCGGCAGCACGAAGGCGCCGGGGCCGCCGATCACGCAATCCGCATAATATGTGTCGAGCCCGTTCGGCGCATCGGAGGGCCGCAGCATAATGGCAAGGCCATTGATGATCATGCCTGCTTCCACCGCCTTGTCGCGGGCGGATATGACTGGATTTCCGGAATTGTTCGGGCCATCGCCCGACACATCGATCACCTGTCGTCTGGACGGAAACGGACTGGAAACGATCATGCTGGCGCCTTGGGCGATCGCGGTGGAGATCGATGTACGCCGCTGCGTGGCAATCGGCCGGGCTTCGAGCTTTTCGGCAAAAGCGATCGCGTCCGCTTCCGTCTCGATGACCTGCCAGTCGATCACCGAATCCTGGACGACATAGCCCGCCCATTCGAAATAGCTGATGGCGATGCGGCCGGTCAGACCGCCCTTCACCGCATCGATGAATTCCTTGTGCTTGAGCGCTTCGACATAACCCTCGCGCTGGATGCCGATCTCCTCGAAATCCATCGAGCGCGAGGTGTCGACGGCAAGGACCAGGGTCACGTCAACCTCGTTTCCCCCCGCCTGCGCTGCCGGGACGAGGCCGGAAAGACCCATAAGCACCGCAACTGTCGTCAGCATCGGCAGATCCCCGCGCCATCCAAGCGCGCAACCTTAGCACAGCTTGGCCGACGCAGGACGCCCGGCCACGCCGGTAGTTTCAATTTTCGGTGATGGCCGGCTCAATGCAGCGGCAGCCACAAAGGGCTTTTCCATGCTTTCAGCGCGTCGAGGAAGACCTGCAATCTGGCGGGCAAGAAGCGGCGGGTGGGATAGACGGCATGCACGAATATCTCCTCGGACGACCAGTCCGGCAGCAGGCGGATGAGCGCACCTCTCCTGATCTCATCGTCGCAATAGGTCGAAGGCAGAAGGCCGATGCCGTGGCCGCGATTGGTAAAGGCGCTCACCGCGTCGAAATCCCGGCTCGAGACCGGCCCCGACACCTGCTGGCGGACCGACTTGCCGCCGCTGACCAGATGCCACTCCGCTTCGCCGTTGCGGCCGTTCAGCAACACGCACTGATGCTCATTCAGGTCCTGGGGCTCTGAGGGAGGCGCCCTGCCCTTCAGATAGTCCGGCGCGGCGACCAGATAACGCACGCTCTTTCCGAGCCGCTGCGCGATGATTGAGGAATCCTTGAGTTCGCCGAAGCGGATGCCGAGATCGATATTCTCGGCGATCAGATCGAGGAACAGGTTGGTGACGAAGAGATCGACCTGGATATCGGGATAGGTCTTCAGGAAGGACGATACGAATTCGTAGAAGACCTCCTGCCCGAAAATGACGGGCACGGAGATCTTCAGCAGGCCTTCCGGCTTTTTCTGCGTTTCCGTGAGTGCCTGCTCGGCGTCGATAAGATGGGCGAGCGGCTCACTGCACTGATCGAAATAGGCCCGGCCCTGCGCCGTCAGGCTAAGCTTGCGGGTCGTGCGCTGCAGCAGCGTCACACCAAGCTGCTCCTCCAGCGACGTCACCTTCCGGCTGACGGTCGAGACCGGCATGCCGAGGGAATGGGCCGCGCGGCTGAAGCTGCCATACTGCGCCACCTTCACGAAAACCGCGATGTCGTTCAGGTCTGCCATGCCAGGATTTTTGCATGGATGCAAAAGAGAATCCAGATATTTCCATCTAATCGGGGAATGGAGTTTTCATCATATTCACCTTGCGAAAACGATCATAACCCGATGGAGGCGCATTCGCAGCAGCCCCGTCTCGAGCGACCCGCCTTCGTAAGGCCTGCGTTGCCCGACCAGACTATGGAGTTCAACATGACTACCGCAAAGACTGTCATCGTCACGGGCGCCTCCCAGGGTATCGGAGCCGGGCTCGTCAACGCCTTCATCGAGCGCGGCTATAATGTCGTCGCCACCTCACGTCAGGTCAGCGCCTCGGATGCCTTGCAGGCGTCGGACAGACTGGCGCTCGTCGACGGTGACATCGGCGATGCCGAAACCGCGGCGCGAGTGACAAGGACCGCGATCGACCGGTTCGGCTCGATCGACGCCCTCGTCAACAATGCCGGCATTTTCTTCAGCAAGCCCTTCGTCGATTACACCATGACCGACTTCCGGAAGCTGTCCTCGACCAATCTCGAAGGCTTCATCCACCTGACCCAGTTGGTTGTCCGGCAGATGCTGGCCCAGAAATCGGGCGGCAGCATCGTCAGCATCACCACACCGCTGATCGACCATCCGATCGCCGGCTTCTCGGCCTCGGTCGCCATGATGACCAAAGGCGGCATCGACGCGATCTCCAAGAACCTGGCGATGGAATATGCAAGCGAGGGAATCCGCGTCAACACCGTGGCTCCCGGGGTCGTCGACACGCCATTGCACAAGGACAATCCGAAGGACTTCCTGAGCACGCTGTCGCCGATGGCTGGCATTTCCAACGTCGCGGAAGTCGTCGATGCGGTTGTCTTCCTGACCGAAGCTCCGCGCGTGACCGGGGAGGTGCTGCACGTCGACGGCGGCGCACATCTGGGCAAATGGTAAACCACCCGCAAGCGCACGCAGCCGGCGCAGAACGCCGGCTGCAGGAACTCGGCATCACGCTTCCCTCGCCACCAACACCCCTGGGGGCCTATGTGGAGGCGGTCAGGAGCGGCAACCTGGTCTTCTTCAGCGGCATGCTGCCGGTTGTCAACCGCCAGCCGCGCTATATCGGCCGTGTCGGCGGCGCGCTGACATCAGAGGACGGCAGGAAGGCGGCCGAGACGGCGACACTGAGTGCGCTGGCGGCCGCCAAGGACTATCTCGGCTCGCTGGACAGGGTCGTCAGGATCGTCAAGCTCGGCGTCTATATCGCCACCGAAGGCGATTTCCGCGATCACCCCAAGGTCGCGGACGGAGCGTCGGAAATGCTGCTCCAGGTCTTCGGCGAGGAAAAACTCTCCGGGCGCGTCGTCCTCGGCGTCGCCAGCCTGCCGCTCGGCGTACCGATCGAGCTTGAGCTCGTTCTTGAGGTCGAGGATTGAAGAGGACGGGCGCGCTTCGGCGCGCCCGTCTCACCGCCCCTGCATTCTTGGCTTGGCGTGCGCTCAGCGCAAATGAGTTTTGTTAACAACCCCATCCTCACATCGCCACCAATAGCAGGACGTAAGCGATGACGCTCACCATCAAACCGCGAAACGCAAAAGTGACGCAGCGGTATTTGCTGCGAGCGATGGCGGAGAGGATGTTGGCGTTTTCGAGATATTGGTCGAACAGATAACTCTCGTCGCGCCGCAGTGCCGCGTCGAAGAACAGATCTCGATGGTTCTGCCAGGCGCCCCAGAACAGCGAGGTCGAGCTATCCAAACGGCGCGGCAGCACAACGAGGATCGCCGACAGGATGGAAAAGACCGAAGCTGCGGCAAGCAAGCCGGAAAACAGCATGCTCCCTGGTGTGCCGCTGATATAACGCCCCAGGCTGAAAACCGCCCTCACCTCGCTGGAGCTCACCAGGAAGGCCAGCATGAACGTAAAGATATAGGCAGCCTTTTGATCGGATATCTTGACCTGATCGTAAAATATATCATTGATTTTCTTGATATGGTCGAAATACTCCACGCCGATATCCGCGCTCGACGGCTGGCTTAGCATAACCTCAGTTGCAGTTTCGAATTCGCTCACGTGAATACTCCATCCCCAAGTGTTTCCCTGATATTACACTTGACGGCGAAAGCAAGAACACGTGTGCAACGCGCTTGACTTTTCCCCTCTACACGGACAAAGGGGAAGCGGGTATGGGGTCTGGGGTTATGCGGGGTTATTCCAAGAACATCTGTCGTGCGGGCATGGCGCTGGCGCTTGCTGGTCCCGGTCTCGCACCGCCGGCAATGGCCGATCCGGTCCAGCGTGCAACACCGGTCGCCGGTTCCGTCATCGCCCGCAAGACCGGCGAAGAGGTCCGTTTCATCGACGTATCGAATTGGCGTGTCGTCGATATCAATCAGGATCTCCTGACCGGCGACGTGCTGCGCACCAATGCCAACGGCCAGCTCGCCATCGTCTTTTCCGACCACACCCAGGTTCGCCTCGGCCGCAATTCATCGCTGCAGGTCAAGAAAATGGCCGCCAGCGGCGACACGACACTGGAGCTGCAATCGGGAACGATCTGGGCGCGCGCCGAGCGTGGCGGCCAAGGTCTGACGGTCGAGACACCAGCGGCCGCAGCCGCCATCCGCGGCACCGACTGGACGATGACCGTCGAGGGCAACAAGACCTCGATGATCGTGCTCGAAGGCCGTGTGGCGCTGAGCAACCCGCAGGGCAGCGTCGAGGTGAACGAAGGCGAAGGGGCGGTTGCCACGATCGGCCAGGCGCCGCGAAAGCTGGTGATCGTCACACCCGATGATCGCGAGCAGATGCTGTTCTACCTGAACCTGCGCGATGGCTTCGGCCTGATGCCGACCTCTCCGTTGCCGGCAGGCCGCATGGCCGATGAGCGCCGCCGGCTGCTGACTTTGTCGCCGGAACGTCGCACCACCGAGAACTGGCTGGAGCTTGCCGAAGTGCAGAGCGCCTTCGACGGCCGGCAGGTCGCCGCAAAGACGCTTCAGGAGGTTCGCCGGCGCAAGCTGACCACCCTCCAGAAGGCGCGCGTCGACCTGATCGATGCCACGATCGCCGGCTCCGAAAAACGCTATGACGAAGCCGCAAGGCTGTTTGCGGCGGCACTGCCGCATCTTGATCCGGCCCGCCGGAACATGGCGCAGTATGGCGGCTATTTTGCCCGTTCGCTTTCCGATCCAGCCCATGTCGAAAAGCCGCCGTCATCAGCGGTCGGCCCCTATGGCGCGATCATGCAGGCCTACACGGCAGGCTTCCTCAAAAATCCCCGCGCCTCCGTCGACCTGATCAAGGATGCGGAAAAGCGTTTTCCTGATGACCCAACCCTGCCTGCGATCCGCGCCCAGCTGGCGCAGCTGATCGACGACCGCGCCCAGATGCTGGAGGCGGTCAACCGCGCCCTCTCGCTCGATCCCAATCATCCGATCGCCCTTGCCGCACGTGCCGCCTACAAGGCGAGTTACGAAAGCGATATCGATGGCGCCCTGGCCGATCTGAACCGCGCCATCGAGCTTGCGCCGGGGGCCTCGGGATCGTTGAACTCGATGGGCCTGCTGCAAAGCGCCCGCAACGCCAATGACGAGGCCGAGGCTGCGTTCCTAAAGGCGATCGCCCTCGATCCGCAGGATCCGGTCCCGCACGGCAATCTTGCCATCCTCTATCTCGACCAATCCAGGATGAAGGATGCCAAGCGCGAAATCGATGCGGCGCTCGCCGCCGATCCCTCCTTCGACATCGCTCTCCTCGCCCGCGGCCGCTATTACCTGCAAACCGGCGAGCGCGACAAGGCGCTGGAGGACCTGCTGGCCGCCAGCACCGCCAATCCAGCCCATTCGCAATCGCAGCTGATGCTCGCCGCCGCCCATTACGAAAAGGGCGACCGCATCCCTTCCGAGCAGGCAGTCGACAATGCCGACAGGCTCGACAAGAACGATCCGGTCATCTCCTCCTTCCGCACCGCCATCGATATCGACGATTACGACGCCGACGGCGCGATCCGCAACGCGCAGGAATTTCTCCGCCGCTCACGCGCCCGCGGCGGTGACTACAGCGCGCTCGGCGCCAACGAGGATGCCGGCTCGACGCTGAACAACGCTTTTCGCCTCCAGGGCCTGGATGCCTGGGGCCGCTATTACGGGGATGCGGTCTTCAGCCCCTTCGAAGGCAGCGGCTATATCGACCAGTCGATCAAGGGCAGCATCTTCCCTTACGTCAATGCAACGAGCTTCAGCGATGACAATGTCATCCAGAACCGTGGCAACGCGTCTAGCTATTCATCCTTTATCCAGGGCTTGCTGCTTGATCCGCACATGCTCTCCGGCCGCTCTCGTTCGGCAACGCTGCTGCGCACGCCTTTCATCGAAGGCTCGCTCGGCGGCGGCATCAACAGCGTCGACGGCCATACAAGGCGCATCGGCGAGGCCGAAATCCAGGGCTTCTCGAACGAGACGATCCCGCTCAGCTTCTTCGGCAACCTGACCTGGGAAGAACTGGCGCTGGACGGCGACTATCGCAACTTCGGCGGCTTCCAGACCAACAACAAGCTCGTCGGCGGCAATGGTTATCTGACGGCAACGGTGACGCCGGACGATCGCGTGGTGGCCTATGTCAACCATGCCAAGAATGATGGAACGCTGAACGCACTGACGGAAGGCTCGTCACTGACGGACTTCCTCAACCTCCTGGGCTTCGGGGTTCGCACCGAAGTCTCTTCGGAATACAATTATCGGCGCAATATCACCGAAACGACCAATGCCGGCCTCGGCTGGAGCCATACCTTCGGCTACGAAAACATATTGAACGGCGCCTTTCTCTATTCGGAAAGCAAATCGCAGACGTCCACCTCTCTTCAGGTAGACGATGCACCGGTTCTCGGTCTGCCTGACCCCGACATCATTCCATTCTTGGACGGGACGGAGGAGCTGTCCTCAAAAGCCTATGTCGCCGCGCTCAGCCATTCCATCGGCAGCGGACCGCTGACTTGGCGGTACGGCATCGAAGGCGGCTGGATCGATGCCAGCGCGACCACCTCCTCTCGCCTTCATGAACTCTTTCCGCTCTTCCCGATCATCCCCGGGACCACCGACGGCCCGGACACATTCAATAACCGCGTCAACATCGCCCGCGCCTACATCGACGTGCTGCACGAGATCACCCCCGAACTCAAAGGCGAGTATGCTCTCTTCGGCACGCAGATGAGCGGCGGCAGCGTCGATGTCAGCCGGCTGGAGCCACGCTTCGGCCTCGCCTGGGCACCGGCCGAGAACCATTGGCTGCGCGCTGCCTTCATGCGCCAGAGCCTCGACACCGGCGTTCCCACTCTTGCCCCGATCGGCATCCTCGGTTTGCAGGCCAACCAATATTCGATCGGCGTCGAGGGTTATACCGATACGGTGGCGCTGCAATGGGATGCCGAGTGGACCGACCGGCTCTTCACCTCGGTCGAATATCAGCACCAGGAATTGCATGATTTCTCGATCGACCTGCCGCTGATCGCGCTGCCTGCGGCAGACAGCCTGCCGCTGTCGCGCGGCAGCATCGACCGCGCCGCCGTCACGGCCAACGTCGCGCTCGGCGCCGGTTTCGGCCTCTCGGCCACCTATGCCTACATGGAATCGGAGAACAAGGACCCGCTGGAGCCGAACTACGGCGGCTCTCTGCCGTTTATCCCGAAGAATTCCGGCCAGATCGCGCTGACCTGGGTCAACGAGGCCAAGGTCAAGGCGACGGTGGCCGCCAATTATGTCGGCGAACGCGACGGCGATGATCTCGGCACCACGCTCGACGATTACTGGAGCCTCGACGCCCACCTGATCTGGGAACCGCTGGACAAGCGCATCGCACTCGAAGCTGCCGCTTATAACCTGCTCGACGAGGAGTTCGAGATCACGCCCGGCGTGCCCGGCTGGGGCCGCGCCTTCAAGGGCACCCTCAAAGTCCGCTTCTGATGCGGGAGCAGGATAAGCCTCGGCAGGCCAGGCCCACCGGCAGTCAGACCGGGAGCCGCCGTCTCAGGCTGCTGATACTGTCGCTGTCGGTGCTGATCGCCATCTCGCTGTTGTCACGCCTGCCCGCCTGGTCGCTGCTGGAGCTCAGAAGCTACGATTACCTCTCGACCGTCGACGATCCACGCCCGCCTCAAGGTGGACCTGTCATCGTTGCGATCGACGAACCGTCGCTTGCCGATATCAACGCCCAATGGCCCTGGCCGCGCAGCCTGCATGCCGAACTCGTGAGACAGCTGCGCGCCGCCGGCGCCCGTGTCATCGGCCTCGACATCATCATGGCCGAACCCTCGAACCCCGGCAATGACGCGGCAATCACCGAGGCCGTCGGTCCCGACACCGTGCTTGCCGGCGACGAAACGCTGATCGAGACGCCGCAGGCCTCGCAACTGATCCGCGCCACGCCGCTGCCGCAGCTGACGCAAGCGGGTGCTGTGACCGGCATCGCCTCGATCGATCTCAGCGGCGACGGCATCTTCCGCCGCATTCCGGGCTATGAGGACGGCTTTGCCGCCATGCTGGCGAAGACGTCGGGAACGCCGGCGGAGATTCTGTCGGCCGGCCGGCTCATCCAGTCCTTCGGCCCGGCCCGCAGCTATCCCACGGTCTCCTACTACCAGGCGCTCGACCCTGAGAATTTGCTGCCGCGGAATTATTTCAAGGGCCGAGTCGTTCTCGTCGGCCTCAGCCTGCAGAATGCGCCCGCGATCGACAAGGGCGGTGTCGATGCCTTTGCGACGCCCTATACGGTTCACACCGGCAAACTCGTCTCCGGTGTCGAGATTCAGGCGACCATCTACGACAATATCCGTGCTGGCCTGTCGATCGCCGAAGCCCGCCTGCCCGCGGTTGCCGCCTGCATCCTGATATCGGTGCTGCTTGCCGCCACGACCGTCTGGCGCTCGACGGGATGGCTGACGATCGTCACCAGTGCGGTGGGCCTCCTCGCCTTCGCCGCCGTAAGCTTTGCCGGCATCCGGCTTGCCCATGTCTTCGTCTCGCCGCTCGGCCCGACGGTCGCCTATATCTCGGTCGTCTTCGGCCAGGCCGCCTTCGATTATGCCGAGGAGCGCCGCAACAAGCGGCAGATCATCCGCGCCTTCGCCCAATACATCTCCCCCGATCTCGTCAAGCGCCTGTCGAACGATCCCTCGCAACTGAAGCTCGGCGGCGAGCGGCGCACGCTCTCGGTGCTGTTCTCGGATGTACGTGGCTTCACCACCATCGCCGAGACGCTGAAGGACGATCCGGAGCAGCTGACCGGTCTGATCAACCGGCTGTTGACGCCGCTCTCCGACGTGGTGATGGATCATGGCGGGACGATCGACAAATATATGGGCGATTGCATCATGGCCTTCTGGAACGCGCCGCTCGACGATCCCGACCATGCCCTCCATGCCGTGCGCGCCTCGCTTGCCATGCAGACAGCGATTTCGAGGCTGAACAACCAGCTGGAGCGGGAAGCGGCAGCGCATGGCGGTAAACCGCACGTCCTGAAGATGGGCGTCGGCATCAATACCGGCGAATGCATCGTCGGCAATATGGGCTCGACCCGCCGCTTCGACTATTCCTGCCTCGGCGACAGCGTCAACCTCGCCTCCCGCCTCGAAGGCGCCTCGAAGAATTATGGCGTAGCGCTGCTGCTCGGCGAGGATACCGCAAGACTGGTCGCCGACACCTACACCGTCGTCGAGCTCGACCGGATCATCGTCAAGGGCCGCACCGTGACGTCGCCGGTCTTCACCGTCCTGCACAAGGCCGATCCGCTGTCCCTCGCCGCCCATCGGGCGTTCATCGATGCAAAATATGCCGGCACGCTCGCGCCATCCGACCACGTCTTCGAGAGGCTGGCTGCTGACATGCCCGAGCTAGCCCCCTATTACGCGATCGTCCGGGATGCGCTGGTTGGCGACGGCGGTGAGTGATCATCCGGGGCAGCGCTAAAACCAGGTTCTGCGCATGGAACCCGTGAAATGAAGCGCGCCCTCAATAGCTTCGTAGCTCGCGCATGTGACGCTCCATTTGGCAGCCGATCACTTCCCGAAGGCGCGCTTGAGCGCATCCACGACCACACGCACGGAGGGGACGTCCTTGATCTCCGAATGCACGACCAACCACACGTCCCTTCCAAGAGCATGTTCCCCCGTGATGCGCTGGAGATCGCCGGATTCCGCGACGGCGAAATCCGGGAGCATGACGACACCGCCACCAAGCCTCGCCGCTGCGGCCTGAAATTCCAGTACCGATGACCTCACCGCTATCGGCCGGCCAGCGGCCAGCTCAATGAGACGAGCCTGCTGCGGCGAGGCGTTCATTGTTTCGTCATAGCCGATGAAGGTCCATTCGGATGGCGCAACGGTTTCGAGGTATGACTTTGAGCCGTAGAGGTCGAAGGTGATCTCGCCAAGCTTGATGATGGAATAGTCGCCATCTTCTGGCCGCGACAACCGCACAGCGATATCTGCCTCCCGTCGGTTCAACGAAGCGAGCCGTTTCTCTCCGACAAGCGTGATCTGGACGGCTGGATGGTCTCGCCGGATGGCCACGATTGGCTGCGCCAGAAGGACGCTCGAAAGCGCTGGAGGAGCGCTGATCCTTACGTGGCCACGCAGTTCAGTCGAGCTGCTGCGACCAAGCTGCTCGATTGCGGCAGTTTGCGTGGCGATAAGCATTGCATGCTTGGCAACCTGTTCCCCATCGGCGGTTAGAACGACGCGCCGTCCGCGACGGTCGATGAGCTTGCGTCCCAGTCTGGCTTCCAGCGATGCAACACGCCGGCTTATTGTCGCATGTTCAACGCCGAGCTGCTTCGCCGCGCCGAGAAACGTTCCGGACCGTGCGAGCGCCAAGAAATGCCGCAGGTCGTCCCAATCGATTTGTGTGAATTCTTTCCCAATCATTGGGCGACAATAGGGAATTTTCACGCATCTCGCCACCGGGTAGTTTGACTGCATCAAGGAGACAAACGATGACAGATCAGATTGTACTGCTGAACTCGCCGGGCGACGTCGCTCAGTTCCAGGTCCAGGATCAACGTGTCCATCCTCCCGGCAACCGCGAGATCCAAATCCGCCATCACGCTATCGGGACCAATTTTCTCGACGTCTATCACCGCAAGGGCATCTACTCGCTGCCCTCATATCCCGCAGTGATCGGCGCGGAGGCCGCAGGCGTCGTCGAAGCTGTCGGCCCCGGCGTCGAGAACTTCAAAGAGGGCGATCATATCGCATATGCGGGACCGCCGGTCGGAGCCTACTGCTCGACGAGGAACATCGCTGCCGACCGTGCGATTAAGCTTCCCAAGGCGATTTCGGCTAAAACGGCGGCAAGTTCGCTGCTCAAAGGCATGACCGCTTACATGCTGTTGACGAAGACCTACAATGTGCATGACGGGAGTTGTGTTCTCATTCATGCGGCCGCCGGTGGACTGGGCAGCATGCTTGTTCGTTGGGCAAAGTCGCTCAATGCCACGGTGATCGGCACGGTCAGTAGCGCTGAAAAGGCGGCGCTCGCCGAATCCTACGGAGCCGATCATCTCGTGGTCGGACGGGGAGCGGATATTGTCACAGAGGTCAAGCGGCTGACGGGCGGAAACGGTGTCGACGTCGCCTTTGACGGAATTGGCGGTGACATGCTTGTTAAAAGCATCCGCTCGGTCCGACCGTTCGGCATGGCTGTCAGCATCGGCCAGGCCGCCGGCCCGGTTCCACCCGTTCCCCTCGAGGAACTCCGGCCAGGCAAGGCGCTCTCTCACCCGAGCATCATGGCTTGGTGCACTGACATCGATAGATATCGTGAGGCCGCTCAAGCGGCGGTCCGGGCGATGGAAACAGGGATCGTCTCTCAGATCGGCGCCGAATACAGCTTGAGAAATGTTGCGACGGCTCATGAAGAAATGGAGTCGGGGCGCTCCGCCGGCAGTATCTTGCTGGTACCTTAGAGCGAGCAAAAATGCGCGACTGTTTTGGGCCTGCGCAAACCGGCCATCCCGAACCTCTACGGCGGCCTCAAGTCCGGAGTTCGCCGAGGGTGTACATGTTGGTCGGTGCGCCATGCAGCATCACTTCGCGGTCGAAATGGAAGCCGTATTTCTCGAGAATGCGCTTTGAAGCGACATTGATGGGGCGGACCAACCCGATCACCCGCTCCGCATGCAGATCGTCGAAGGTAAAGGTCAGTGTTTCCCGGACCAGCTCCGTGGCATATCCCTGCCCCCAGCTTTCGGGGTGCAGATGATACGAAAGATTGAGGCCGCCGAATTCCTTCGAAACGGTCACGCCGCCGAAACCGATCAGCGCGCCGTTCGCTTCGACCGCCCAACGCCCGAACCCATGATCTTTCCAATGCCCGATATCACGGGCAAGCCGCGCAGCACTTTCATCGGGCGAGTCGGGCCGCGGCACGGGTCGGTGTGCGACCAGCTCCGGTCGGGAGAAAAGCTCGGTCAGGAAAAGAATATCCGTTGATGCAGGAGCCCTGAGCCTCAATCGCGCTGTACGCCTCATTGCCGGCGACGCGGCGCCATTGAGTTCTTTATCGGACATTGTCTACCTCTTCATCGAGGACGGGATATCCTCGGCGCCCCTCATCTAGGCGCGGCATCCGCCAACGCCCTCATCCTGAGGCGCGCAGGCCAAAGGCCGGAGCCTCGAAGGACACGCTGCAACGCCGCTCCTTGCACCCATCAACAGCCCGAACACATGC
The DNA here is from genome assembly GCF_019685155.1 of Rhizobium sp. NZLR1b. Classification (NCBI taxonomy): domain Bacteria; kingdom Pseudomonadati; phylum Pseudomonadota; class Alphaproteobacteria; order Hyphomicrobiales; family Rhizobiaceae; genus Rhizobium; species Rhizobium sp. NZLR1b. The sequence goes on along the minus strand of NZ_JABDWC010000015.1, from coordinate 8,152 downwards.
CGCTCGCCGTTCGAGTCCTTCGGAGCATGTCGGGACGAGGCTCTCTTGGGCGTTGCCATTCTCAGATGGCGAGATTTCTGGGAGACGATCAAGTTCTTTCGCGCTATGAAGAGCCATCATCGATCCCGCGCAGACCCCGAGGTCACTCTCATGGCTTTGAAAGTTCTTTTCATTGGCGGCACCGGCCAAATCTCCTATCCATGCGTTGAGCGGGCCGTTGCCCAAGGCCATCATGTCAGCGTCTTCAATCGTGGCTTGAGAAGCAACCCGTTGCCTGCGGGGGTGACCTCGATCGTCGGCGAACTGGGATCGCGCGGCTATGCCGATCTCGCCAAGGCCAACTATGATGTCGTGTGCCAGTTCATCGCCTTCACGCCCGATCAGGTCGCGCGCGACATCGAACTGTTTGCGGACAATTGCGGTCAGTACATTTTCATCTCTTCGGCCTCGGTCTATGAAAAGCCGCCGCGTCACTATGTGATTACCGAGGAGACCCCGGCGATCAATCCTTACTGGCCCTACAGCCAGGCCAAGATTGCCGGCGAGGAGTTGCTCAAGAAGTCCATCAATCTCGCCTGGACGATCGTCCGTCCCAGCCACACCGTTCGCACCGGCCTGCCGATCATGATGGGCGACAGCGACGTCATGGCGAGACGCATGCTGGATGGCGAGCCCACCATCGTGGCCGGCGACGGCCACACGCCGTGGACACTGACACGCGCGGTCGATTTCGCAATGCCTTTCGTCGGACTTTTCGCCAAGGAGGCAGCGCTAAATGAGATTTTCCATATCACCTCCGATCGCGCACATATCTGGGACGACATCCAAAAGACCATCGCAAGATTGCTGGGCGTCGAGGCGAAGATCGTCCACATTCCGACGGACACCCTGATCAAATACAATCCGGAGTGGGTAGGCCCACTGCTCGGCGACAAGGCCTGGACGGCAATCTTCGACAATTCGAAGGTCAAGCGCGTGGCCGGCGATTTCACCTGCGCCGAGAGCCTGGAAGAAATTCTGGCCGAGCCGATCATGTACCTCAAGCAGCGCCTGGCCAAAAGCCGTCCGCCAAGGGGTGAACTTGATGCTCTGATCGACAGGATCTGCGCTGCCCAAGGCGCTCTCGGCTAGGCATGTACTTCGGGTGTTCGCCAGCTCTGGCATGATGTTGAAAAGTGTGTGCGGTTTTCTCATGACATCATGCTCTAACTCTTAAGAACAGGATTCAGATTAGGCCGAGCGGGCCTAAAATCATCCTGTTCTAGGCCACGGCCACGATGACATGCGCCTGAATTTTGGCAGCAACCTCGCCGCCGCCATGCCTGTCTGCAATCGCGGATGCAGCGTAGTCGGTCGCAGCCTCCAGTTTTCCTGCCTCTCTGGCTTCGATCTCATTGCGAAGAAGCGTGCCCTGACAATAGGCAACGGCCGGAATGCGGGGCGAGGATGCGCGGCTTTGTTCGGCCCTCGTTTCGATCACCACATGGGAGAAACCTGCGCCCTCCAACTCCGACCGGATCAGGTCCTTGTCGTGGTAGCCATGCGGCGTGCGTGCCAGGAAGCGCGGCGGAGCGTTCGGAAAAATCCTGGCGAGAGCATTCGTCACATCATTCGCAAACACATTCTCTTCGATGCGATCCCATACGCTCAGCAAAAAACGTCCTCCTGATTTCAGGACCCGCCTTGCTTCGCGGTAGGCAGCCGGCCGGTCGGGAAAGAACATCGCCCCGAACTGACAACAGACGAGATCGAAGGCCGCATCCTCAAACGGTAGCGCCAGAGCATCCGCCTGGCGCCATTGGATGCGGCTGTCGGGCGTTTGCCGGGAAGCGGCATAGTCGAGCATCGGCTGGTTGAGGTCGCTGACAACATAGCTTGCGCCTGACGACAATCTTGGCGCCAATACGCGGGTAACGACCCCGGTGCCCGCGGCGGTTTCCAACACGGCGCTCGGCGAGAAGGATGCCGCCCGCCCCGCAAGATCCGCAGCGTAAGGTTCGAAAATCAACGGAACCATATAGCGGTCGTAGTTTTCCGGAACCGAGCCTGCGAACACCTTATCCGTTTCCAGCATTGCCATCACTATCCCTTCCGATGGCTCAAAGATTAGCATGGAATGACGTGTTGAGGGCCTGTTTTCGCCCGAGCGACGTTCAGCAGCGTCTGCGGCAATGTCGGTTGACCAACTCTCCGGTCGGAGATGACAACGCCGCGGATTCTTCAATTCGGTGCTGGAAACCCTGCAGCCTTATTATTCCAGGCGGCGCGCTTCCATCGGCGCGTCCTGCCTGAACCCCTCGAAATAGCGGCCGCCATGCAAGGCAAGCTCGCGGTCGGCCAAAGCCAGAAATCGCGTAGCGTCGCCCTCTGCCGCCAGCCTGAACGCCGCGTCGAATTCGATTGCCAATTGTGCATCGAGCGCTCTTTTGAGACGCGGCGCCCACTTTCCGCGGCCGGCCCACGCGCCACGCCCGAGGAGGATGAGGTCGGCGAGTTTCTGATAGAGCTGCGCAGCGATGGCCGCGATCTCTTCGGGCGGGCGCGACCCGCGCAGACGGCAAGATCGGTGACGTGATAGCGCAGCATGTCGTAGCTTGCGCCGGCAAGAGGTTTTGGCCCTGCTGCGAGCATGCTTGCGGCCCTGGCCTGAACGATGCGTGCGCTGTCGAAATCCAGGCCCACGATGCTACCGGTCGCCACCATGGTGACCATGACGGGGCAGCCGCTCTCCGCATCGGCATGAAGATAATGCGCCAGCGTCTGTTCGTCGTGGACGAAGGCCTCGACCGGGAAACCGTCCTCAGTGAACGACTCCCGCGAGGCTCTTTCCAGCGATGGGAACACGACCACGAGATCAATATCCGAAAACGCAGTCCCATCGCCACGCATGAGCGAACCAGCCACGTAGGCGAAAGCCGCCCCGGCAAAGCGGCTGGTGACGCAACGACGGGCAACGGCCAGCGCCCGCTCCGCAAGAATATGCTTCTGGATATCGTCCATGATTTCATCCTCGAATGCGGGACACGGGCGGCCACAAAAAACCCGCTCGTCTCCGGCGGGTTGGTCTTAGCGGCAATGAACGGAATTCAGTTCACGCGTCTAACACCCACCGCGGCGCGATGGTCGTAGACTGTGTTGAAACTGCAAAAATCCTGCTCATGGCCAACGTTAACCTGCGACCTTGACAGCGTCAATGCACCGAAGCGGGACGCCCGGGACGCTTCCCCGGCGCGATGTTTTCCGTCTAAGATGCGGCAAGACTCGAAAACAGAAAGAGCCCGCTCATGTCCGATCCCGCAACCGTCATCCCGCTTCCGCAACCGGTTTTGCTGCCGGTCGAGGGCAGCGCCGAGCGTTTTCCGGTGCGCCGCGTCTATTGCGTCGGGCGCAACTATGCCGACCATGCGATCGAGATGGGTCATGATCCCACCCGCGAGCCGCCCTTCTTCTTCCAGAAGAATGCCGATAACCTGCTGCCGGCGGGCAATGCCTTCCCCTATCCGCCACTCTCGAAGGACGTGCATTACGAGGTCGAATGTGTGCTTGCGCTGAAATCCGGCGGCGCCAACATTAAGGCCGCAGACGCGCTCGACTGCATTTACGGCTATGCCGTCGGCGTCGATTTCACCCGCCGCGATCTGCAGGGCGAGGCCAAGAAGCTCGGCCGTCCCTGGGAGGTCGGAAAGGCCTTCGAACATTCCGCCCCCGTCTCGTCGATCGTTCCGGCAAGCCGCCTCGGCCACCCCTCGCAGGCAAATATCTGGCTGGAACAGAACGGCAAGCGTGTCCAGGACGGCGATCTCAACCAGATGATCTGGAAGGTGCCGGAGATCATCGCCGAACTGTCGAAGCTCTTCACGCTGGCGCCGGGCGATATCATCATGACCGGCACGCCTGCCGGCGTCGGTGCGGTCGCCAGGGGCGATCGCATCAGTTGCGGCATCGACGGCGTCGCCACCCTATCGGTCGAGATCGTCTGAGGAGCGAGCCATGCCCGTCTATGCGCTCGGCGGATCAACGCCGAAACTTGCCGCTGCCGGCCTCTATTGGATCGCACCGGATGCCAATATTATCGGCGAGATCGAGCTCGGCGAGAATGTCGGCGTCTGGTTCGGCGCCGTGCTGCGCGGCGACAACGAGAAGATCACCATCGGCGAAGGCACCAACATCCAGGAAGGTGTGATGGCCCATACCGACATGGGCTTCCCGATGACAACAGGCAAAGGCTGCACCATCGGCCACCACGCCATCCTCCACGGCTGCACGCTCGGAGACAACGTGCTGATCGGCATGGGCGCCACCATTCTGAATGGCGCGAAGATTGGCGACAACTGCCTTGTTGGCGCCAATGCGCTGGTGACCGAAGGCAAGCAATTCCCCGATAATTCCCTCATCGTCGGAGCACCCGCCCGCGTCGTGCGTGTGCTCGACGAGGCGGCAATCGAAGCCATCCGCCGCTCGGCGGAAAACTACATCGCCAACTGGCAACGCTTCGCCCGCGATCTCAAGCAGATCGGGTGATCGAGCCGGCAGAATCGGGGAACACGTGCTTGAGTTTCGGCGAAAGCGGCTGATTGCGCGACGCCTCTGCATCCCGCATTCTGGATGTCAGAGAAGTTCCGCCATTGCCGCAATGACGGCCCGAGGCTGATTTCGTTGAAAAACCGCCTTATTCGGCAGCTTCGAGAAACTGGCTGTTTCGTGAGGAAGAGGCAAGCGCCTGAACCCTGGCTTCCGCCTTGGCGATCAGCTGATAGAATTCGTCCTGCGCTTCGACATCCAGTTGAATGACGGCATTGACGTCATCGGGCGTATCGCAAACGCAGGCGATTGCCGAAATGGGACAGATGCCGCCTGGGTAACGCTTGCCGGTTCCGGTATAGGCGCGACGGCCCCAACGCTCGGAATAAACCGTCTCTTCTCGCTCGAGATGCAGGATTGTTCCCTTGCAGGCGGTCACAATGGCCGCCTTGCCGTAAGCGAACCAATGATAGTTCAGCTTCCGGAGAATATATTTGCCGGTGATATCCTCGCCAGCCAGTTCGGCAGGGTTTTCAATCATTCTGATCATGAAGGCTTCCCTCAACGTTTTCAGAATATCCTTCATCTCTGCTTACGCGACAAGTCAAAAAACGCTGCTTTTGGAGACACTTAGTCACAAAGTGTTTCCGATTCTTACATAAATCATTCGTTGGGCCGTGTGTCGGGTACACAATTCCTCGTCGAATTTGCCGTACCTGCACTCGATTTCGGCATTGTTCGAGGTGGCGGCGACGTCACTGTCCCCTTGTGTTTTTCTGCCTGGGCTCGATATGTCTCCCTGACTGGTCCGAAGACCGTTCCGTTTTTTCCTCCCAGAAAACGACCGCTGTTTCGCCAAATTGCCACCAGCAGGAGAATTTCATGGTCGACGCGATCAACCCCATCTCCGCCACCGCCCCGTCCGAACCCACTAAGGTCGGCACCAGCACATCGATCGGCTCCGAACCCGACAATGCCTGGGTCGCCGCCCGCCAGTCGCAGATCACCGCCGATCAGATGGCACTCAAGAAGGAAACCGAAAGCGATTTCATCCCGCACGCGAATCTGATCGTCCACGACGAGGAGAACTCACAGAAGCGGTTTGCGTACGCGGCATCGGAAGAAGGGGAAGAAGCTGGGCATCAAGCGGAGCAACCGGTCTTGTCAGGCGAGGCGAAAGCGAGCGGATCGGCACCCGCAATTTCGACGACGACACCCCGTTCGGAGAGCGCGTCGTCATCGTCTGATGTCCGCGCAATTACCGCTCGCCCTGAAGCTGAGCTTCGATGGCCACCTTGTCGACCACCGACCAGACCTCGACGATCTTTCCGTCGCGAAATTCGTAGATGACGTTCTCGGCGAAGGTCACTCGCCTGCCGTTCACATCGATGCCGAGGAATTCTCCCTTGGGCGTGCAGTCGAAGCTCAGCCGGCACGCTAGGTAAGGCGGGTCAACGACTAGCATTAGCACATTGAAACAAAGGTCCGGAATATCATCGAAATCGCGCTCCAGCATGGCGATGTAACCCGACAACCCGATCTGTCGCTCGTTGTGAATCGCGTCGCGGGCGACGAACTGCCCGAGGTTCGGCCAGTCCTGCCTGTTGAGGCAGGCGATGTAGTCGCGATAGAGATCCACAAGTTTGGTTTTCGTCATGGTTCGTTCCAGGCTTGGCAACAGCTCGGCGGTGAAGATAGTGCCGGAACCGGTGCTTGTCAGCGGCGAGCCCTTTCGAAGCGCGGCGCCCTCTGACGCCAGCGCTGAACGGCTCTCATCGAGTTACCTGAGCTCCCTTGTGTTTTGCCGCTTCGGCTCACTCACGAGTTTGAAGGAGCCAATATTGCCGCGCCCTCTTCGCCCGAGGAACGGCAGGCCTGGTCTCTTGCAGGAGACTTCCCAGTCTGCGAGACGGGACCATTCGCGGCCGAGCCGGGGCTGCCGGTGTCAGGCACCTTGGCGATGCGATTGAATGACGACGCGTCTGGTTCAGGAGAACTCACCGGCGCGAGGACCAGCAAGCGTCACGCGCCAGCCCGTTCGCGATTGGAAATCCTGCGTGGCCAGAAACGTATAGCCGGTTATGCGCCAGGGCTTCACGGCGCTGGTCAGATTATCCAGCACAAAATCGCCGCCGTCCGTCCGGCCAATGAGAACGACATGGTTTTGATCATGCGGTCCGATGACCACGGAAAGCGCCAACCGGTTCGAGGGAAACCCAGCCTCGATCAGGTCCTTCATCTTCTGGAGGGCGTAGTCCTCACAGTCGCCACGGCCGGCGACCGGTAGAGACCAAACATCCTTGGATCCGGATGAGGGGCGATCTTCTGCGGGAATGATGCGTCCATTTACAGCACGATTGACCTTTTGAAGAAGCGCCATGCCTGCCGCGTCGTTCAGCTGTTGCGCCGCCATCCTGCCGCACAGCCATTTGTACTTGGCGCAGGCTGCGCCGAATCCCACAGGTGCGCCGATGCTTCTCGTCACAGGTAGCGATGACCCGGCAACAGCCTGAAAAGCCAGGAGAATGAATGAGATAGCAGCAAGAGAAAAGAGACGCGCCATAGCGGATTCCCCTTATTTGTATCGTCACGATAACAGAGTCGGTATAAAAATTTATTAAAATTTTATACTTACGAATTTAACCTTATTACATAACTGACACAGATTAACTATTGTTTATTCTTCACGTTAGTTGATCGTTAGTATACGAACTCTCTCCATTAACATTCGGTTAACCTTGGGAGACGGTTGAAATGATCAGCAGAGCATCGAAATTGGGCATTGCCTTAGCTTCGCTTCTGGCAAGCAGCAGCTTGGCAACCGCAGCCCCGGCAGTGGTTAACTGCAACAGCGCAGTTCGCGGCACACTCGAATACAGGCTGTGCATGCCGACCAAATCAATTCCGGCCGGCAGCAAGTTCAGCCCGAGAGATAGCGACCCCAGCAGCCAGGGCACCGGCAGCGGCAAGAAAACATCGAGCACCGGGTCGACTGCCGAAAACAGCGGCAACCAGGTTGCTGACGGTGGCGGAAACGATACCGGCGGCGGAGATGACACCGGCGATGGCAAGGACCACGATCACCACGGCGGCAAAGACCACGATCATCACGGCGACAAGGACCGCGATCACCACGGCGACAAGGACCGCGATCACCACGGCGACAAGGACCGCGATCATCACGGCGACAAGGACCGCGATCATCACGGCGACAAGGACCGCGATCATCACGACGGCGACAAGGGCAAGGATCACGGTCACGGCAAGGGCGACAAAGACGGTTCGGGCAAGAGCGACAACGGCGGCTCCGGCAAGAGTGACAACGGCGGCTCCGGCAAGAGCGACGATGGCGGCTCCGGCAAGAGCGACAATGGCGGCGCCGGCAAGAGTGACAACGGCGGCTCCGGCAAGAGCGACAATGGCGGCTCCGGCAAGGGCGACAACGGCGGCTCCGGCAAGAGTGACAACGGCGGCTCCGGCAAGGGCGACAATGGCGGCTCCGGCAAGAGCGACAATGGCGGCTCCGACAAGGGCGACAATGGCGGCTCCGGCAAGAGCGACAATGGCGGCTCCGGCAAGAGCGACAATGGCGGCTCCGGCAAGAGCGACAATGGCGGCTCCGGCAAGAGCG
>NZ_JABDWC010000014.1:0-162851 GCF_019685155.1 Rhizobium sp. NZLR1b | reverse complement strand
GTCGGCAGCTGGTTTTGGGGTGGTTGTTGTCAATCCGGCGCAGGTGCGCGCCTTTGCCAACGCGCTCGGCCGCAGGGCCAAGACCGATCCGATCGATGCGGCCGTCATCGCTGCCTTCGTACTGGCGACGAAGCCGGCTATCCGGCCGTTGCGCGATGCCGAGACGCAGGCCCTGTCCGAACTCATTGCCCGGAGGCGGCAGATCGTCCAGATGACCGTTGCCGAGGAGAACAGGTTGCGTATGGCGCTGGCCAAACAAGCGCAGAGAAGCATCAAGCGCTTGCTGACAGCCTTGCGCCGCGAACTCGAAAACCTCGATGCCGACCTCGACAGCCATATCCGCAAATCGCCGGTCTGGCAGGTGCGCGAGGCGCTGTTGACCTCGGTGCCGGGTGTCGGGCCGACAACGGCGCGTACGCTGCTGGCCGAGCTGCCCGAACTCGGCAGCCTCGACCGCCGCCAGATCGCCTCACTGGCAGGTCTTGCCCCCTGGACGCGGCAATCGGGAAAGTGGAAGGGCAAGAGTTTCATCGGCGGCGGCCGCGGCAAGGTGCGGGCTGTGCTGTTCATGGCCGCCCTCGTCGCCAGTCGGTACAACCCCGACCTCAAGGCCTTCCGCGACCGTCTGGTCGCGGCCGGCAAGCCCAAGATCGTCGCAACTATGCGCAAGCTGCTCACCATCCTCAATGCCATCATCAGGGACGGACGACCATGGCAAAACGCTTGACAAATAAGACAGTCGCTCTCCCCGCTTGCGGGGCGAAGGGGATAGCGGCAACCCCTCTGTTCCTCACCAGCATTTCGCAGGGCACGTCCCCTCTCCCCGTTTTTCACGGGGGTCGAAGGACGGGTCGAGACCGTTGGCTCGGCCCTGGTGGGGTTAGGGTGAGGGGCAATCTTGAGGGCAAAACCCGGACAACCATTGCACAAGGCCGAGCAGCACCTGCCTTAACAATCGACCCATCGCCGCTGCGGTCCGACGTCGACATGAACGATACCGTTGCAATAGGTGCCGATGCCGCCAATGCCAGGCGCACTTCTGGCGGCCGCGATGATGATGCGCTCCGAGAGGCCCGGCATTCTGATATCGGCCGCCAGGCATTTTCCGTGCAGGGATCCATGGCGGCTGGGATGCGGCCGGAGGCCGGAGGTGATCATTGGCCGGCGCCCGGTTTTTGCGGCGATATGCGACAGGACCGCCCGAAGACGCTCGGGAAAACAGCCGGCACGAACACTGACGGTCTGGACCGTATAGGCGAGGCGTGCATCCTGGCTGGGAAGATGGAGGACCGGTCGTTTGCTGTCTTGACCGACGGCGTTGGTTGCTGATTGTAGGGCGAAAAGGCCTGCCATGGCGAGCAAACTGGCGTTCTGCATGGTCCCCTCCGGGCGGTTGACGCGGCGACCATTGGGCCGCTACTGCGCGGTAGAGGATTTTCATTTCAATAAAAGCTTTTCTGTGAAATTTTATACTCAATTATGAGTAATCAGCTTGATCATTTTGGCTTAAAACCGTGGATATCGCCGATCCAAATTGGAATAAACGTCTCAATCGGGAGATATAACATGACGATCCAGTCGCTTTTCCTCGTCACCCTCGTCGTCGACGACTACGACCGCGCCAAGGCTTTCTATTGCGATTGCCTCGGTTTCGACTGCCTGCAGGACGAGACGCAGCTGGAGGGAAAGCGCTGGGTGGTGGTGAAGCCGAAGGGTGGGGCCATGGTTGGAGATGGAGCCGCGTTTCTGCTGGCGCAGGCGGCAGATGCGACGCAGCGCGCGGCGATCGGCAATCAGACCGGCGGCCGTGTCGGCTTCTTTCTGAAGACCGACGATTTTGCCCGCGACCATGCCGCACTGCTTGCGGCCGGCGTGCGCTTTCTGGAAGAGCCGCGACATGAGGTCTACGGCACGGTTGCGGTGTTTGCCGATCCCTACGGCAACAGCTTCGATCTGATCCAGCATGCCGCAGGCTGAACCCCTTGATTGCGGCCGGTTGCCCGTGCATAAGCCGCGGCGTTAGCAACACGGGCGAAAGCCATGTTGCAAATGCAGCCATCTAAAAGCTGTGGGCCCTCCACCAGCCTATTGAGGACGACATGAGCGAATTCAAGAAACTCGTATTCTCCGGCGTGCAGCCGACCGGCAATCTGCATCTCGGCAATTATCTCGGCGCCATCCGGCGGTTCGTGGCGCTGCAGGACGGCAATGACTGCATCTACTGCGTCGTCGACATGCATGCGCTCACCGCCCAGCTCGTGCATGAGGACATGCCGAGCCAGACGCGCTCGATCGCCGCCGCCTTCATCGCCGCCGGCATCGATCCGGAAAAGCATATCGTCTTCAACCAGTCGGCCGTGCCGCAGCATGCCGAACTTGCCTGGATCTTCAATTGCGTCGCCCGCATCGGCTGGATGAACCGCATGACGCAATTCAAGGACAAGGCCGGCAAGGATCGCGAACAGGCTTCGCTCGGTCTCTACGCCTATCCTAGCCTGATGGCCGCCGACATTCTCGTCTATCGCGCCACCCATGTGCCTGTCGGTGAGGATCAAAAGCAGCATCTGGAGCTTGCCCGCGACATCGCGATGAAGTTCAACCTCGATTATGCCGAGCATATCAGCAGGACCGGTTATGGGGTCGACATCACCGTCGGCAACGAGCCGGTGCATGCCTATTTCCCGATGGTCGAACCGCTGATCGGCGGGCCGGCGCCGCGCGTCATGTCGCTGCGTGACGGCACCAAGAAAATGTCGAAATCCGACCCTTCCGACCTCTCCCGCATCAACCTGATGGACGACGAGGACGCGATCTCGAAGAAGATCCGCAAGGCAAAGACCGATCCGGACGGCCTGCCGAGCGAGATCGACGGGCTGCAGGGCCGCCCGGAAGCCGACAATCTGGTAGCAATCTATGCGGCCCTTGCCGACAAGTCGAAGGCCGACGTGCTTGCCGAATTCGGCGGCCAGCAGTTCTCCGTCTTCAAGCCGGCACTGGTCGATCTCGCCATCCATGTGATGGCGCCGATCACCGGCGAGATGCGCCGGCTGATGGACGACACCAGCCATATCGACGCGATCCTGCGCAAGGGCGGCGAACGCGCCAGGGCCCGCGCCGAGGTGACGATGAGCCAGGTCCGCGACGTCATCGGCTTCCTCTACTGAGGGTGATCTGTTCTTCTCCCCACCCAGGGGCGAAGGGGACCTTCGTCTGGGGAGAAGGGAACATTCTGCCGGGGGGAGAAGAGGAAAAACTGGGCTTGCAAATTTTCCGCTTCGGGTGTCAGAGTCCGCGCCATGGTATCGAAGCGACTCTCACGGCTCGAAGGTCATCGCCGCAAATTCATGGCGGTGATCGACGGTACACCCGAATGCCAGCGCGCCGTTCATTATGCCGGCCGGCGCGCGAAGAATTCCAATGGCGGGCTGGTGCTGCTCTATGTCATCCCCGACGGGGATTTTCAGCAATGGCTCGGCGTCGAGGCGATCATGCGGGCGGAAGCCCGTGAAGAGGCCGAAGCGGTCGTTGCCAAGATCGCCCAGATCGTGCGCGAGACGATCGGCATCGAGCCTGAGGTCGTCATCCGTGAGGGCAGTGCGGCCGAACAGATCAACGCCGTGATCGAGGAAGACCGCGATGTGGCGATCCTGGTTCTGGCTGCCGGTTCGGCGAAGGAAGGTCCGGGACCGCTGGTTTCGTCGGTTGCCGGCCGCGCGGCGGCGTTTCCGATCCCGGTAACCGTGTTGCCGGATACGTTAACCAACGAGGAAATCGACGCCCTCTGCTGACAATTTCTTGAGTAAAAATCTCTTGAATGGAACCGGCAATGGGCTTATCTTCTTTTGAAGAATTCTAAAGACGGCGAAGCCATGGGCCAGCCGCATGGAGACCCAGATGTTCATTCAGACCGAAGCCACGCCGAACCCCGCCACGCAGAAGTTCCTGCCGGGCAAGGTGGTGATGGAAAACGGCACGGCCGAGTTCCGCAGCGCCGAGGAGGCTGAGGCTTCGCCGCTCGCCGCCCGCCTGTTCGAAATCCCCGGCGTCACCGGCGTCTATTTCGGCTATGATTTTATTTCCGTCTCCAAGGATGATGCCGAATGGCAGCATCTTAAGCCGGCTATATTAGGCTCGATCATGGAGCATTTCATGTCCGGCAAGCCGGTCATGGGCGATGCCTCCATGCTTTCGGAAGACGTCGATGCCGGCGACGAATTCTTCGACGAGGGCGATGAATCGATCGTGCTGACCATCAAGGAGCTTCTGGAGACCCGCGTGCGCCCCGCCGTTGCCCAAGACGGCGGCGACATCACCTTCCGCGGCTTCAAGGACGGCAAGGTCTATCTGAACATGAAGGGTTCCTGCGCCGGCTGCCCGTCTTCAACGGCAACGCTGAAGCACGGCGTCCAGAACCTGCTGCGCCATTTCGTCCCGGAAGTGCAGGAAGTGATTGCCGCTTAAAAGCTTGGATCCGTCCGGCCGTTCATCTCTCGTTCGGCCAGACGGATTTATGTTCAAGCGACAATAGATTTTTCGGAAATTGATGGCATGATTGTTCTGGCGCTCGACACGGCAGGTGTAGACTGCGCTGCCGCCGTTTACGACAGCGGCAGGAATACGATGCTGGGGGAGGCATCGGACATGATCGGCAAGGGGCATGCTGAACATCTGATCGATATCGTTGATCGCGCACTCGATCAGGCGGGGCTGGCACTTTCTCATATCGACCGGATTGCCGTCACCATCGGCCCCGGCTCGTTTACCGGTATCCGTGTCGGCGTTGCCGCAGCCCGGGGTTTTTCGCTTTCCCTCAATGTGCCGGCCGTCGGCGTCACGACGCTCGAGGTCATGGCATCAGCCCAGCGCGAGAAGACGCCTCATCGCCCCGTGCTGGCAGCGATGGACGCCAAACGGGGCGAAATCTACCTCCAGGCCTTTTCATCAGACGGTTCGTCTCTCGACGCGCCACGGGCGTTAAGCGTTGCAGAGGCGCAGGCTTTTGCTAGAGACTTCGACGGCGAGATCACCGGTTCGGCGACGCCGCTGCTGAAGGCCGGCGCCGGCGGCGATCACAGCAACAGTTTCCCGATCTCTGTCGTGGCGCGCCTCGGTGCTGCCGCCTCCCTGGATGCCGGAAAGCCGAAGCCCCTTTATCTGCGCGGACCCGACGCCAAGCCGCAGGCCGGGTATGCAATCGCCCGACGAGTGTGACCATGCTGGAATCCTACCTGACGCTGAAGCCGGAATTCGAAATCATCGCCATGGAGCGCGAGGATTGCCGCGATGTCGCCGTCCTGCATGGGGAGCGCTTTGCCCGACCCTGGGGCGATGGTGAATTTCACGGCCTGCTTATGCAGGACACCGTGTTCGGCTTCGTCGCGCGCCAGACCAATGCCTTTCTGAAAAAGCCGCTTCCCGGCTTCATCCTTGCCCGCCATGTCGCCGGCGAGGCGGAGATCCTGACGATCGCCGTGCAGGCGAAAGTCGCCCGTTCCGGGCTCGGCTGGCGGCTGATGCAGGCGGCGATCCGGGAAGCGCGCGCACGCGGCGGCGAGAGCATGTTCCTCGAGGTCGACAACGGCAATACCGCGGCCCTTGGCCTCTATCGCAAGCTCGGCTTCGAAAAGGTCGGCGAACGCAAGGGTTACTACAAGCAGGACAATGGCGCCCTCTCCACGGCGCTTGTCATGAAGCGCGTTCTTCGGTAGTTGCCTTGCAGCGAGATGACATGCAGGCCGGCGCAAGCACCGCGCGGCGTTGTCGAAACACGGATATTTTACAGGCGGGCCATGTCTGATGTAGCCAAGACCCTTGAGGAGCTTTGCACCGAACGCGGCATGCGCATGACCGAGCAGCGCCGCGTGATCGCGCGCATCCTCGAAGATTCCGAGGATCATCCCGACGTGGAAGAACTCTACCGCCGCTCGGTGAAGGTCGATGCGAAGATTTCGATTTCGACCGTCTATCGCACCGTGAAGCTGTTCGAGGATGCCGGCATCATCGCCCGCCACGATTTCCGCGACGGGCGCTCGCGCTACGAAACGGTGCCGGAAGAGCATCACGACCACCTGATCGACCTGAAGACCGGCACGGTCATCGAATTCCGCTCGCCGGAGATCGAGGCGCTGCAGGAACGCATTGCCCGCGAGCATGGCTTCCGGCTGGTCGACCACCGGCTCGAGCTCTACGGCGTTCCGTTGAAGAAGGAAGATCTCTGAAGCAATGGCCCCCCGGGAGACCAGCATTTGATCGCCTGGCTGCGCATCGGGCTTGCTGCGGTCGTCATCCTCGCCGTCAGCATCGTGCTCATGCCGCTGCAGCTGCTTGCCCTGCGTTTTGACTGGCGGCTGCGCCGCAGGCTTCCGCGCGCCTGGCACCGTATCGTCTGCTATTGTCTCGGCGTCCGCATCCGTGTCACCGGCAGGCTGGAGGAGCGTCGGCCGCTGATGCTCTGTTCCAACCACTCGTCCTGGCTCGACATCATGGTGATGTCGGCGGTTGCCGACGTCGCCTTCATTGCCAAGATCGAGGTGGCCGACTGGCCGATCTTCGGCACGCTCGCCAAGCTGCAGAAGAGCGTCTTCGTCGTGCGCGAGGAGAAGCGCAGGACCGGCCACCAGGCCAACGAGATCGCCGGGCGAATGGCCGACGGCGAGATCGTCGTGCTCTTCCCGGAAGGGACGACTTCCGACGGCAACCGGCTGCTGGAGGTCAAATCCTCGCTGTTCGGCGCTGCTGCGATGGCGGTGCCCGCTTCACCGACGGGAACCGTCGTGGTGCAGCCGGTGGCAATTGCCTACACCAGGGTGCACGGCATCGCCATGGGCCGCTATCATCGGCCGCTGGCCGCCTGGCCGGGGGATATCGAGCTGTTGCCGCATCTGATCGATATCGTGCGATGCGGCGCGATCGACGCCGAGGTTTGCTTCGGCGAGGCGGTGGATTACCGCGCCGACACCAATCGCAAGGAGGTGAGCGGCACGATCGCCTTGCGTATCCGCAACCTGTTGAACAGCTGCCTGCGCGGGCGGGAAATCTCCTGACTCAAGATTTCGATTTTCTCGGACGGCAAAAACCACTAAATAGCGCGCCATGACACAGGACAGCGCCCTTCTCCAGGCCCCGAAGCCGATCGTCGCCGACGGCAGCAACAGCCGCAAGGTCTTCATCAAGACCTATGGCTGCCAGATGAACGTCTACGATTCTATGCGCATGAGCGATGCGCTCGCCCGCGATGGCTATGAGCCGACCGAGGACATGGAAGAGGCGGACCTGGTTCTGCTCAACACCTGCCATATCCGCGAAAAGGCGGCCGAGAAGGTCTATTCGGCGCTCGGGCGGCTGCGCGACATGAAAAAGAGGAAGGCAGCGGACGGAAGGGAGATGATGATCGGCGTTGCCGGCTGCGTCGCCCAGGCCGAAGGCGAGGAGATCCTGCGCCGGGCGCCTGCCGTCGACGTCGTCATCGGCCCGCAGACCTACCACCGCCTGCCGGAGGCGCTGCGCCGGGCCAAAGAGGGCCAGCGCGTCGTCGATACGGAATATGCGATCGAGGACAAGTTCGAGCATCTGCCGATCCCCGAGAGCCGCAAGATCCGCGCCCGCGGCGTCACCGCCTTCCTGACGGTGCAGGAGGGCTGCGACAAGTTCTGCACCTTCTGCGTCGTGCCCTATACGCGGGGCTCGGAAGTGTCGCGGCCGGTTTCTCAGATCGTCGAGGAAGCCGAAAAGCTCGTCGAAGGCGGGGTGCGCGAAATCACCCTGCTCGGGCAGAACGTCAATGCCTGGCACGGCGCCGGGCTGCAGGGCGAGGCATGGAGCCTCGGCGACTTGCTCTACCGCCTTGCCGAGATCCCCGGCCTTGCGCGGCTGCGTTATACCACAAGCCATCCGCGCGACATGGACGACCGGCTGATCAACGCCCATCGCGACCTCGGGGCGCTGATGCCCTATCTGCACCTGCCGGTGCAATCAGGCTCCGACCGTATCCTCAAAGCGATGAACCGGCGCCATACGGCAGCCGAATACCTGACGTTGATTGGGCGCATCCGCGCGGTGCGGCCCGATATTGCGCTGTCGGGCGATTTCATTACCGGCTTTCCGGGGGAGACAGACGCCGATTTTGAGGATACACTCCGGCTTGTGGAGGAGGTCCGTTATGCACAGGCCTTCTCGTTCAAATACTCGACACGGCCGGGCACGCCCGGCGCGGAGCTGAAGGACCAGGTGCCGGAAGAGATCAAGGCAGAACGGCTGGAACGCCTGCAAGCGCTTCTCCTGAAGCAGCAGCAGGAATTTGCCGAATCCTGCATCGGCAAAGAGATTGATCTGTTGCTCGAAAAGCCCGGTCGCATGCCGGAACAGCTAATCGGCCGTTCTCCCTGGCTTCAATCAGTGAATGTTGATGCAAAAGCATCGCAAATCGGTGACATTATTAAAGTGCGAATCACCGGAACCGGAACCAACAGCCTGTTTGCCGAACGCGCAGAGGCTGCGGTTTAACCCAAGGAGCCTGACCGCTTGAACGGACAAGAATTGGTTTCTTCTTCACCGCGCCACCCCCCCCGCACGCCAAGCGACTCCAATCACTTTGTCCTGACGTTCGAGAACAATCGCTTCGCCAGCGAACTCTTCGGTCAATTCGACCAGAACCTCAAGCTACTCGAGGAACGGCTCAACATCGATGCTCGGGCGCGCGGCAATTCGGTCGTTATCACCGGCGATGTCGTGACCACCAACCAGGCGCGGCGCACGCTCGACTATCTCTACGAAAAACTTCAGAAAGGCGGCAGCGTGGAACGATCCGACGTCGAGGGCGCAATCCGCATGGCGGTCGCCGCCGACGATCAGCTCAGCCTTCCCACAATGGAGCGCAAGGCCAAGTTGACGATGGCACAGGTTTCCACCCGCAAGAAGACGATCATCGCCCGCACGCCGACGCAGGACGCCTATATCAGGGCGCTGGAACGCGCCGAAATGGTCTTCGGCGTCGGCCCGGCTGGCACCGGCAAGACCTATCTCGCCGTCGCCCATGCCGCCCAGTTGCTGGAGCGCGGCGCCGTCGAAAAAATTATCCTGTCGCGCCCTGCCGTCGAAGCGGGCGAGCGCCTCGGCTTCCTGCCCGGCGACATGAAGGAAAAGGTCGACCCCTATCTTCGCCCGCTCTATGACGCACTCTACGACATGATCCCCGCCGACAAGGTCGATCGGGCGATCACCGCCGGCGTCATCGAAATCGCGCCGCTCGCCTTCATGCGCGGCCGCACCCTTGCCAACGCCGCCATCATCCTCGACGAGGCGCAGAACACGACATCGATGCAGATGAAGATGTTCCTGACGCGTCTCGGCGAAAATGCCCGGATGATCATCACCGGCGACCCGAGCCAGATCGACCTGCCGCGCGGCGTCAAATCCGGTCTCGTCGAGGCGCTGCAGCTACTGAACGGCGTCGAGGGCATCTCGATCGTGCGCTTCAAGGATACCGACGTCGTCCGCCATCCGCTGGTCGGGCGCATCGTCAGGGCCTATGATTCGACCTATGCCGTCGAAACCGAAGCAGTCAGCCGGCAGGACTGATGGCCGAACTCGACATCCAGATCAGCGTCGAGGACATCGGCTGGCCGGGCGAGGAGACGCTGCTGTCGTTTTGCGAACGCGTGCTCGGCGCAGCCGTGGTCTATCTCCGCGACAGCGAGAAGCAACCGTTCCCGACGATGCCGCCCGAGGTTTCGCTTGTTTTCACCGACGACGCCTCGATCCAGGACATCAACGCCGAATGGCGCGGCAAGGACAAGGCGACCAATGTGCTGTCCTTTCCGGCCTTTCCGGTTCAGCCCGGCAAGATGCCCGGTCCGATGCTCGGCGACATCATCGTCGCTCGGGAGACGGTGGAGCGGGAAGCCGGCGAGCTCGAAAAGAGTTTCGACGACCACCTGACCCACCTTCTGGTGCACGGTTTCTTGCATCTTCTCGGCTACGACCATATGAATAGTGCCGAAGCCGAAATTATGGAGGGGCTGGAGACTCGCATTTTGGCGCAGCTCGGCCTATCTGATCCCTACGAGGGTCAAGACCTTAAAATGGAACCATGAGCGACTTTACGACGAAGCCGGCGGCAGACGCCAAGGACTCCGAGCCATCCTCCTCTTCGGACGAGGCAGGCAGTAGTCGGCCATCCGGCCGATCCCAATCCTTCTGGTCGCGCGCCGCGCGCATCCTCCGTCCGCAGCAGGGCTCGCTGCGTGAGGATCTTGCCGACGCGCTGATGACCGATGCGCACGGCGACGATGCCTTTTCGCCCGACGAACGGGCAATGCTGCACAACATCCTGCGCTTTCGTGAGGTGCGCGTCGCCGACGTGATGGTGCCGCGCGCCGATATCGAGGCGGTCGATCAGAACATCACCATCGGCGAACTGATGATCCTGTTTGAGGAATCCGGCCGCTCGCGCATGCCCGTCTATGCCGATACGCTCGACGATCCGCGCGGCATGGTGCATATCCGCGACCTGCTCTCTTATGTCGCCAAGCAGGCGCGCAACAAGCGCCGCGGCCCGACGAAACCGGCCGCTAGCCTGCCGGCGCTGCCGGCGATCGAGGTTGCGCCCGAAAACATCCAGAAGACCACGCGTCTGGCCAAGCCCAATTTGGACCTCGCCCGCGTCGACTTGCAGAAGACGCTGACGGAAGCCGGCATCATCCGCAAGATCCTGTTCGTGCCGCCGTCGATGCTGGCATCCGACCTGTTGCGCCGCATGCAGGTGAACCGCACGCAGATGGCGCTCGTCATCGACGAATATGGCGGCACCGACGGGCTCGCCTCGCATGAGGACATCGTCGAAATGGTGGTCGGCGACATCGACGACGAACATGACGACGAAGAGGTGATGTTCAAGCGGGTCGCCGAAGACGTCTTCATCGCCGACGCCCGCGTCGAACTGGAAGAGATCGCCGCAGCGATCGGGCCGGATTTCGACATCAGCGAGCAGGTCGACGAGGTCGATACGCTGGGCGGCCTGATCTTCTCCGCGCTCGGCCGCATCCCGGTGCGCGGCGAGGTCGTCCAGGCGCTGCCCGGCTTCGAATTCCACATCCTCGACGCCGATCCGCGCCGCATCAAGCGGCTGCGCATCACCCGCAAGCGCCACGCGATCCGCCGCCGCGCCAAAGTCGATGGCGACATCGCGCCCGGCTCCGACGTCGGCGACGACCGGTCGGCGGAATCGACCGCCAACTAAAGCGCGTAGCATTCAGTTTGATTGCTGTGACGCGCTTCAGCTGTTTTTTATGCATGTCGCTATCCCGGAACCGCTGCACAATTCCGGGCGATCTGTTCTCAATTAAAGAGTTAGAGCATGATGTCGTCCGAAAACCGCTCACACTTTTCGGCATCATGCTCTAGCAGGACAAAGAGCCGCTTTTTTGAAAGACTGCGAATGGGTTGATTCGCGGTTTGATGGGAGTGCGCATGGAGCGGCTTGCGGACAGGGTTATCCTCGTCTGGGGGTTCAAACGGTCGCTGCTGGCCATCGCCGCCGGAGCATTCGCCGTGCTGGCGCTGCCGCCTTTCGGCTTTTTTGCGGCAATGTTCCTCTCCTTCACCCTGCTCGTCTGGCTGATCGACGGGGCGGCGGCGGCGCCTGAAAGCGGCCTGGTCGGCAGACTGTGGCCGGCCTTTGCCACCGGCTGGCTGTTCGGCTTCGGTTATTTCGTCGCTGGTCTCTGGTGGCTCGGCCATGCGCTGCTGGTCGATCAGGAGGAGTTCGCCTGGGCGTTGCCCTTGGCAATTCTCGGGTTGCCGGCCTGTCTTGCGATTTTCTACGGGCTGGCAGCCGCCATTGCCCGCATCTTCTGGTCTGATGGGATGGGACGGATCGCCGCACTTGCGGCCGGCTTCGGGCTGATGGAATGGCTTCGAAGCGTCATCCTGACCGGCTTTCCCTGGAACGCCATCGGCTACGGCATGATGCCCGTTCCGCTGATGATGCAGTCGGCGCATGTGATCGGGGTGATGGGGGTGACGGCACTTGCCGTCTTCATTTTTTCCGCGCCTGCCCTTGCCGGCACGCGGCAAGGCGCGCGCGGCGGCATCGCGCTCGCCGCCCTGCTGTTTGCCGCCCATCTCGGTTATGGCGCTTATGCCCTCTATCTCGCACCGCGGCCCGACGCCTTGCCCGAGGACAAGCGGCCGGTGGTGCGGTTGGTGCAACCTGCCATCGATCAGGCGGAGAAGATGGACAACGACGCCGACCGCAATGCGATCTTCGAGACCCATCTGAAGCTGTCGGCCGAAGCGCCGAAGAATGGCGGACGGAAGCCCGATATCATCGTCTGGCCGGAAACCTCGATCCCTTTCATCCTCACCGACAACCAGGATGCGCTGATGCGGATCGCCGATACGCTCGACGACAACCAGATCCTGATCGCCGGCGCCGTCCGCGCCGAGGAAATGGGACCGGGCACGCCGACACGCTACTATAATTCCATCTATGTCATCGACGGCCGCGGTCAGATCATCGCTGCCTCCGACAAGGTGCATCTGGTGCCTTTCGGCGAATACCTGCCCTTCGAGGACCTGCTCACCGAATTTGGCATCCAGAACGTCGTCGAGATGCCGGGCGGGTTTTCGGCGGCTGCCAGCCGCCACCTGCTGGCGCTGCCCGGCGGGCTCAATCTCTATCCGCTGATCTGCTACGAGATCATTTTCCCCGATGAAATGACCGGCGACATCAAAGACGCCAATGCGATCCTCAACATCACCAATGATGCCTGGTTCGGTGCGACACCCGGCCCCTATCAGCACTTCCAGCAGGCGCGAGTGCGGGCGGTCGAAACCGGGCTGCCGCTGATTCGCGACGCCAATAGCGGCATTTCAGCAATTGTGAATGCACATGGGGAAATAATTGCGGGCCTCGGTCTCGAGGAAATCGGCTTTATTGATGCAACTCTTGATAGGTTCGGCGGAGAGGCTGGAACGACATTCCCCCTGCAAACACACTTCTGGTTGACCGAGGCGCTGCTCATTTTGATTGCGCTGGTTTCTCGTAGAGGTTTTATTTCCGGGCTGAATTGACCAAAAACCCCTAAAATTGCATAGTGATGACAATCGGCGTTCTGAATGGATGTGCAAAGGTGGTTCTCACCGCTTGCAACGTGGCGTTTGGGATGGATCAGGGGCATGCCGGTTAGAAACAGGTTGAAATTCTTAGCTAGGGCACGACCATGATTGAAAACAAAAAGAAGCCTAATCCGATCGACATCCACGTTGGCAGCCGTATTCGCCTTCGCCGAACAATGCTGGGAATGAGCCAGGAAAAACTCGGGGAAAGCCTCGGCATTACCTTTCAGCAGATCCAGAAATACGAAAAGGGCACCAACCGCGTCGGCGCAAGCCGTCTGCAGAATATCTCGAACATCCTCAATGTCCCGGTTTCCTTTTTCTTCGAGGACGCGCCCGGCGAAAATTCCGGCGCCGGCGGGATGGAAACTTCCAGCTCGAATTACGTCGTCGATTTCCTCTCTTCCTCGGAAGGCCTGCAGCTCAACCGCGCCTTCGTCAAGATTTCCGATCCCAAGGTTCGCCGCAAGGTCGTGGAGCTGGTGAAGGCATTGGCCGCTGAGGCCGACTCCGACTGAGCCAGCTCCATCGCAGAATTCGAAAGGCGGCCGAAAGGCCGCTTTTTTGCGTTTTTGGGGCAAAATTTGTCACTTTGCCGCAGATATAAAGATATATTTATGTCCTTCTGCGCTTGTCATCGGGTCTCGAACTGAGTACCTACTAGCGAGCTTTTGTTCTTTGAGGGGAATCCCGGAATGCGCGCGAATTATCTCTTTACCAGCGAATCTGTTGCCGAAGGTCATCCGGACAAGGTTTGTGACCGCATCTCCGACGAGATCGTCGATCTGGTCTACCGCGAAGCGGCCAAGACCGGCGTCAATCCGTGGGGCGTTCGCATTGCCTGCGAAACGCTGGCGACGACCAACCGCGTCGTCATCGCCGGTGAAGTCCGCCTGCCGCCGAGCCTGATGAAGAAGGACAAGCATGGCAAGGACGTCATCAATCCTTCGAAGTTCAAGGCCGCCGCCCGCCGCGCCATCAAGGATATCGGCTACGAGCAGGACGGCTTCCACTGGAAGAAGGCAAAGATCGACGTGCTGCTGCACTCGCAGTCGGCCGACATCGCGCAGGGCGTCGACAGCGCCGCCGACCAGCAGGGCGACGAGGGCGCCGGCGACCAGGGCATCATGTTCGGTTACGCCTGCCGCGAAACGCCGGACCTGATGCCGGCGCCGATCTATTATTCCCACAAGATCCTGCAGCTGCTGGCAACTGCCCGCAAGAAGGGCGACGGCGAAGTCGCCAAGCTCGGTCCCGACGCCAAGAGCCAGGTGACCGTGCGCTACGTCGACGGCAAGCCGTCGGAAGCAACCTCGATCGTGCTTTCGACCCAGCATCTCGACGAAAGCTGGGATTCGAACAAGGTCCGCGCCGTCGTCGAGCCCTATATCCGCGAAGCGCTCGGCGAACTGAAGATCGCTGACGATTGCAATTGGTACATCAACCCGACCGGCAAGTTCGTCATCGGCGGGCCGGACGGCGATGCGGGCCTCACCGGCCGCAAGATCATCGTCGACACCTACGGCGGTGCGGCTCCGCATGGCGGCGGTGCGTTCTCCGGCAAGGACACGACGAAGGTCGACCGTTCGGCTGCCTATGCCGCCCGCTACCTCGCCAAGAACGTCGTCGCGGCCGGCCTTGCCGACCGCTGCACGATCCAGATCTCCTACGCGATCGGCGTCGCCCAGCCGCTGTCGATCTATGTCGACCTGCACGGCACCGGCAAGTTCAGCGAAGATCAGGTCGAAGCGGCGATCCGCAAGAACATGGACCTGTCTCCCTCCGGCATCCGCCGCCATCTCGACCTCAACAAGCCGATCTATGCGAAGACCTCTGCCTACGGCCATTTCGGCCGCAAGGCCGGCCGCGACGGCTCGTTCTCCTGGGAGCGCACCGACCTCGTGAAGGCGCTCAAGGAAAGCGTGAAGGCCTGAGATAAAGCATGACGGATATGGAACGCCGCGGCCGGGCGACGGAAGCCTTCTTCGGTCGCCGCAAGGGCAAGGCCCTGCGCGAACAGCAGGCCGAGACGCTGAACAGTCTGCTGCCGGCATTCCTTATCGATCTTTCAGCGGCTCCACTGGGGCCGCTGACTTCCCTCTTCCCGGCTCCGGTCGAGAGATTGCGGCTGGAAATCGGTTTCGGCGGCGGCGAACACCTGATCCACCGCGCCCTCGAGACACCTTCGACCGGCTTCATCGGCGTCGAGCCCTTCGTCAATTCCATGCAGAAGCTGTTGTCGCGCATCGGCGAAACCGGTGCGCGCAATATTCGCGTCTATAATGACGACGCGACGCAGCTGCTCGACTGGCTGCCGGCCGCTTCGCTCGATCAGATCGATCTGCTCTATCCCGACCCCTGGCCGAAGCGGAAGCACTGGAAACGCCGCTTCGTCTCGAAGACCAATCTCGACCGCTTTCATCGCGTGCTGAAGCCCGGCGGCCTGTTCTGCTTTGCCTCCGACATCGACACCTATGTGAACTGGACGCTGATCAAATGCCGCGACCATGGCGGCTTCGACTGGATGGCCGACAATGCTGCGGATTGGCTGACACCCTACGAGGGCTGGCCGAGCACGCGCTACGAGGCCAAGGCACGGCGCGAGGGCCGCTCTTCGGCCTATCTGACATTCGGGAAGATCTGAGGGCCAACAAGATCTAACGACAGGTCGCAGCAGAGATCTGCCGGCCTTTCCACCTCATCGAATACGGAAAAAACGTCTAACGAGGCACCGCACCCATGTCGCGGCATCCGCCGCGAGCGCATCCAAATCGAATAGCATGAGCATGCACCGCAAGAGCGGTGAAACGCGACAGACTGCATTCGACGGTCAGTGCAGGCTGACCGTCTTCAGTTCGTCCTCGGCAGCCTTGAAGAAGGTGCTGGAGCGATTGTCCGTCAGAAGGATGGGCGTGCCGTCGGCGCCGAAGAGCGCCCAGAGGTCGACGTTCGGATCGATATCCGGCGCCTCGGGAAAGCACTTGGCGACCTCATCGGTACGCATTTTTCTGATATAGGCGACCTCGCCGCTGCCGATGTGGGCAAGCTCGGATTTGGTCAAGTGAGACGTGGCTTCTTTCATCAACATTCCTGTTCCTCCGGAAGAAGGGACCAACGGTTCGACAAACCGTTGTGCTACTCTGAGACCGAAATGTTAATTTTCTTGACCATGCGCGCGGGTTCCGGACGAATTAGATCGACGGAGAGCAGACCGTTCTTCAGGCCGGCTCCAAGCACCTGCATGCCGTCGGCAAGAACGAAGGTGCGCTGGAACTGGCGGGCGGCGATGCCGCGATAGAGATAATCCCGTTCACCCTGCTCCACCTGGCGGCCGCGGATCAGAAGCTGGTTCTCCTCGATGGAGACATCGAGTTCCTCCTCGCCGAAACCGGCCACCGCCAGCGTAATGCGCAGACGTTCCGGCGCGCCGCTATCGGCGCCGATGCGTTCGATATTATAGGGCGGATATCCGTCGCTCGCCTTGGAAATGCGCTCCAGCGTCTTTTCCATGGCATCGAAGCCCAGAAGCAGCGGGCTGGCGAAAGGGGTAATGCGGCTCATTTCTTTTCAAGTCCTTGATGCAAGCGACCATCCCGGACCTTAAGGGCAGCATCCGGATGCTACTAATATGGGGACAGCACTCCGGCGCTGCAAGACGCAGGCGACGTCCCTGCCCCATCCCTCAATTTTAAGGTGGTGGCGGTCGGCTGCTTGACAAAGCGCCTGCTGCCTCGCATCAAAACGTGCCGGCGCGGAATGTGCCGATTTGTGACGAGAAATGAAGAAAACGGTGCATCGGATGGCAAACGCAAGAAAGATCATCATCGACACGGATCCCGGCCAGGACGACGCGGCCGCCATCATGCTGGCCTTCGGCAGCCCCGAGGAGCTGCAGGTACTGGGGATCACCACGGTCGCCGGCAACGTGCCGCTTTCGCTCACCAGCCGCAATGCACGCATCGTCTGCGAGCTCTGCGGCCGGACGGAGACGAAGGTTTTCGCCGGCGCCGACGCGCCGATTGCCCGCAAGCTGGTGACCGCCGAACATGTGCACGGCAAGACCGGCCTCGACGGTCCTGATCTCGCCGAGCCGACGATGGCGCTGCAGCCCGGCCATTCCGTCGACTTCATCATCGAGACGCTGCGCCTGGAGCCGGAAGGCACGGTGACGCTCTGCACGCTCGGGCCGCTCACCAATATCGGCATGGCCTTGCAGAAAGCACCCGATATCGCCCCGCGCATCCGCGAACTGGTGATGATGGGCGGCGGCTTCTTCGAGGGCGGCAACATCACCCCGGCGGCCGAATTCAACATCTATGTCGACCCCGAGGCAGCCGATATCGTCTTCCGCTCGGGCGTCCCGATCGTGATGATGCCGCTCGACGTGACGCACCAATTGCTGACCCGCAAGGACCGGGTCAAGCGCATGGCCGAGATCGGCACGGCGCCGGCAAAGGCCATGGTCGAGATGCTGGAATTCTTCGAGCGGTTCGACATCGAGAAATACGGCTCCGACGGCGGGCCGCTGCATGACCCGACAGTCGTCGCCTACCTGCTGAAGCCGGAGCTTTTCAACGGCCGGGACTGCAATGTCGAGATCGAGGTTCACTCCGAACTCACCGCCGGCATGACCGTCGTCGACTGGTGGCATGTCACCGAGCGCAAGCGCAATGCGAAAGTCATGCGCCACGTCGATGCGGACGGCTTCTTCGATCTTTTGATCGAACGCTTCGCCCGCATCTGATTTTTTGGATGTCCGTCTCTTGAAGAGAGGACAACGGCAACCTCAGGCGTCCTTCTCGTCGAAGACCGAATTGGTCTCGGCTTCGGCCGGCTTCGGGCCGCCCTTGGCAACGCCGACCATGGCTGGGCGCAGCACTCGCTCGCCGATGGAAAAGCCTGCCTGCACGACCTGGACGACGGTGTTGTTCGGCACGTCGGGGTTCGGCACCTCGAACATCGCCTGATGGAAATTCGGGTCGAACTTCTGGCCGACCGGCTCCAGCTTGCGAACGCCATGGCGTTCGAGAGCCGACAGCATGGCGCGCTCGGTCATCTCCACACCCTCGATCAGCGTCGTCAGGCCGGCATCGGCCGCGTCCTTGAGCTCTGGCGGGATGGCATCCAGCGCCCGGCGCAGATTGTCCGAGACGGCAAGCATGTCGCGGGCAAAACCGGCGACGGAATAGGACTTGGCATCCTTGACCTCGCGCTCGGTGCGCCGGCGCAGATTGTCCATCTCGGCAGCAAGGCGCAGATAGCGGTCGCGCAGTTCGCCGTTTTCGGCTTTCAAAAGCTCGAGCGGGTCCGGCTGGGTGGCCTCTTCCTGCGCAATATCGTTCTCGACGTAGGCGGCAGCGTCGGCTGCGGCATCGGCCGCAGTTGCGTCAGGTCCGTTTTTCGTCGTGTCATCGGTCATGACGGTCTCCGGTTGGTGTCTTCAGATGCGCCCGATATCGAGGTTTGACCGAAAAAAATCAAGTCTGCGTGACAAAGAAGCGAAAATTCTGCGCCTGTACAGCGCCACTCTCGTCAGATGCCCAACGGACGCTGTCGAACTTTGAAGGGCTGCGACGTCAAAGCGGCATCAAAGGGGATTGCGCGAAAGGCGGGAGACGAGCTGGGCGGTGTAGTCCACCATCGGCACGATGCGGGAATAATTGAGCCGCGTCGGACCGATGACGCCGACGGCGCCGACGATACGATCGTCATCGTCACGATAGGGCGCGACGATGAGCGAGGAGCCTGACAGCGAGAAGAGCTTGTTTTCCGAACCGATGAAGATACGCACGCCCGAACCGGTTTCGGCGAGATTGAGGATCTCGATCAGGCTGTCCTTCTTTTCGAGATCGTCGAACAGCAGGCGCAGCCGGTCGAGATCCTCGGCGCCGGCGAGGCCTTCGAGCAGGTTGGCGCGGCCGCGGATGATCAGCTGCGTCGGCTTTCCCTCGTCCGGGCTGCCGGCCCAGACAGCGATGCCGCGCTCGACGAGATCACGCGACAGGGCATCGAGCTCGTGACGGACGTTATCCTTCAGCTGGCTTAATTGTTTGCGGAGCTCCGGCAGGGTCTGGCCGGACATGTGGGCATTGAGAAAATTCGCCGCCTCCGCCAGCTGCGAGGAGGTGACCCCCGCCGGCAGCTCGATGATTCGGTTTTCCACCTGATCGTGATCGCCGACGAGCACGGCCAGCGCCTTTGTCGGTTCAAGCCGGATGAACTCGACATGTTTCAGCACCGGATCGCTTTTCGAGGTGATGACCAGGCCGGCGCCGCGCGAAATGCCGGACAGCATGCGGCTTGCCTCGTTCATCATCGATTCCACCGGATTGCCGCCGCTTTCGGCCCGCACCTGCCGATCGATATTGGCGCGGTCCTCGGCGGAGAGATCACCGACCTGCATGAAGGCATCGACGAAGAAGCGCAGGCCTATCTGGGTGGGCAGCCGGCCGGCGCTGGTATGCGGCGAATAGATGAGGCCGAGATCCTCGAGATCGCTCATGACGTTGCGCACCGAGGCCGGCGACAGCGACATCGGCAGCAGGCGGGACAGATTGCGCGAACCGAGCGGCTCGCCGCTCTCCAGATAACCCTCGACGATGCGGCGAAAAATTTCCCTGGAGCGCTCGTCGAGCGCAGCAACAGCATCCGAAACCGATGTCGACCTGATGCCCATGAACCTCTCGAACCCGCGCTGATGATATTTCCCGAAAGTAAGTCAAACTCGCAGCCGTGGCAAAAGGGAATTTGCAAATGAGCGCCGCCAATCGTAGAAGCGGTCAACAAACCCCAGGAGATAAGAATGCGGCCTTCAGGCAGAAAAATCGACCAGATGCGCAAGGTCTCGTTCGAGCGCAATTTTTCCAAGCATGCGGAAGGCTCCTGCCTGGTAAAATTCGGCGATACGCATGTGCTCTGCACGGCCAGCCTCGAAGAAAAGACGCCGCCATGGCTGCGCAATTCCGGCAAGGGCTGGGTCACGGCCGAATACGGAATGCTGCCGCGGGCGACCGGTGAACGCATGAAGCGCGAGGCCGCCGCCGGCAAGCAGGGCGGCCGCACCCAGGAAATCCAGCGGCTGATCGGCCGGTCGCTACGCGCCGTCGTCGACCTGCAGGCGCTCGGCGAACGGCAGATCACGCTTGATTGCGATGTCATCCAGGCCGATGGGGGCACCCGGACGGCTTCGATCACCGGCGGCTGGATCGCCCTTTACGACTGCCTGAAATGGATGGAAAGCCGCAACATGATCAAGGTCGACCGGGTCCTGAAGGATCATGTCGCCGCCATCTCCTGCGGTATCTTCGCCAGCCAGCCGGTGATCGATCTCGATTACCTCGAAGATTCCTCGGCCGAGACCGATGCCAACTTCGTGATGACCGGCACCGGCGGGATCGTCGAGATCCAGGGCACGGCCGAAGGCACACCGTTCAGCGAGGGCGAATTCACCTCGCTGATGCAGCTTGCCAGAAACGGCATCGGCGAACTGGTCGCGCTGCAGAAGCAAGCCGTCGAAGGATGAACCCCATGCTGGAAGGCATGTTGGAAACGGCGCTCTATGCACGCGATCTCGATCAGGCCGAGACGTTCTACGAAGACGTTCTCGGACTTGAAAAGATCGCCCGCGCCGCCAACCGGCATGTCTTCTTCCGCTGCGGCCCCGGCGTTCTGCTGATCTTCAATCCTGAGGAAACGGTGAAGCCGCCGGCGCGGGATGCCCTGCAGGTGCCGCCGCACGGCACGACCGGACAGGGCCATGCCTGCTTTCGGGTGTCCGGCCGCAACATCGATGCGATGGCCGAACGGCTGAGAACGGCCGGCGTGGCGATCGAATCCGAAGTGCACTGGCCGAATGGCGGCCGCTCGATCTATTTCCGCGATCCTGAGGGCAACAGCCTGGAATGCGCGGAGGCGAAAATCTGGGGCATCGAACAGGACATCTGAATGCGCAAGCTTGAAACGAAGACCATCGTCGTCGCCAGCCACAATGCCGGCAAGATCCGCGAGATCCAGGAACTGATCGGACCGCTCGGCTTCACCGCCAGATCGGCTGCCGAGCTGAATTTCGTCGAACCGGAGGAAACCGGCACAAGTTTCGAGGAGAATGCGACGATCAAGGCGGTCGCCTCGGCCAATGCCGCCGGCATGCCGGCGCTTTCGGACGATTCCGGGCTGGTGGTCGATGCGCTTGACGGCGACCCCGGTGTCTACACCGCCAATTGGGCGGAGACATCAGACGGCACGCGCGATTTCGACATGGCGATGGCCAAGGTGGAAAAGGCGCTGCAGGATGCCGGCGCGACCAAGCCGGAACAGCGTACCGCGCGTTTCGTCAGCGTGCTCTGCCTTGCCTGGCCGGACGGCCACACGGAGCTGTTTCGCGGCGAGGTGGAAGGCAGCGTCGCCTGGCCGCCGCGCGGCACCCAGGGCTTCGGCTACGATCCGGTCTTCCAGCCCGAGGGTTACGACATCACCTTCGGGGAAATGAGCAGCGAGGAAAAACACGGCTGGAGCGCCGGCAAGCCGCAGGCGCTGTCGCACCGGGCCCGCGCCTTCAAACTCTTTGTCGAAACCTGCCTGGAGGCATAGGATCACTCCGTGGACAATTTCGACACGCCAAGCCTTTCGCGCGACGCCGCGCTGCTGCCCGATACCGGCGAGCCCGGCTTCGGCGTCTATGTGCATTGGCCCTTCTGCGCGGCGAAGTGTCCCTACTGCGACTTCAACAGCCATGTGCGCCACCAGCCGGTCGATCAGGAGCGCTTTACGGCGGCCTTCCTGAAGGAGATGGCGACGGTGCGGGCGATGAGCGGGCCGAAGACGGTGACGAGCATCTTCCTCGGCGGCGGCACGCCCTCGCTGATGAAACCGGAAACGGTCTCCGCCATTCTCGACGGCATTGCGCGGCACTGGCATGTGCCAGATGGCATCGAGATCACCATGGAAGCCAATCCTTCGAGCGTCGAAGCCGAACGCTTCCGCGGCTACCGGGCGGCGGGTGTCAATCGCGTCTCGCTCGGCGTGCAGGCGCTGAACGACCGGGATCTAAAATTCCTCGGCCGGCTGCATGACGTCGCCGACGCGCTGAAGGCGATCCGGCTGGCGCGCGACATTTTTCCGCGCATGTCGTTCGATCTGATCTACGCGCGGCCGCAGCAGACGGTCGAGGAATGGGAAAAGGAGCTGAAGGAGGCGATCTCCTATGCGGTCGACCATCTTTCGCTCTATCAGCTGACCATCGAGGAAGGCACGCCCTTCTACGGCCTGCATAAGGCCGGCAAGCTAGTCGTGCCGGATGGCGAGCAATCGGCAGTGCTCTACGAGGCGACGCAGGAGATTACGGCGCGCGAAGGCATGCCCGCCTATGAGGTTTCCAATCACGCCCGGCCGGGTGCGGAAAGCCGGCATAACCTGACCTATTGGCGCTACGGCGATTATGCCGGCATCGGCCCGGGCGCCCACGGCCGGCTGGCGCGTGGCCCGGAGAAGCTCGCGACGGCGACCGAGCGCAAGCCGGAAGCCTGGCTCGACATGGTCGAACGTGACGGCCACGGCATTCTCGATGAGGAACGACTCGGCTACGAGGAACAGTCCGACGAGTTGCTACTGATGGGGCTGCGGCTCAGGGAGGGCGTCGATCTTGCCCGCTGGCAACAGCTTTCCGGCCGCGACCTCGACCCGAAACGCGAGGAATTCCTGCTTGAACACAAATTCATCGAGCGGATCGGCAATTCACGCCTGCGCTGCACGCCGTCCGGCATGCTGATCCTCGATTCCGTCGTCGCCGATCTCGCCTGCTGACGCCCACGCAATGCATTGGTCCAGCGCGGCCGACATCGCGGGCCGCGCCGGAAAGCATTTCTCAGCCGTGGCCGGTGACGCCCGCCTTGAACAGGCTGCCGGTCGGCGTCTTCAAAAACATCTCCAGCGGAATATGCTCCTGGTGCAGGAACCCGGTCGCCGGCAGCAGGCCGTCGCGGACCATTTCGATGACGGCAACAACGGAGGCCGACGTCGTCCAGGCGATCGCCGTGCGGCGTGCGCCGGCAATCTCGATCGGGTAATAGGCGCGGACGAACTCCTTGCGGCGCAGGCTGCCGTTCTCCGTGCCCTCGGCGGCGACGTGGACATAGACGACATCGTCTTCAACAGGCGGCTTGGCATTGGTCAGGATCTCGCCGGCGAGCTTGCGCTTGTCGCGCATCAGAAGCTCGTGGAAGAAGAAGTTCATCAGCTCCATATGGCCGGGATACCGCATGGTCTTGTAATCGAGATTGTCGATCTTGCCGAGCATCGTGTCGCACATCGTGCCGAGACCGCCAGACGTCGTGAAGGCTTCGAGCTTGACGCCTCCGACATAGACGGTCTCGTGCCATTCCATCGGCGAGACGAGCTTGCGCACCCCGCCCTCGATGACCTCGCAATCGTTCAGATATTCGTTGACGACGCCCTCAGGCGACCAGTTGAAGGCATAGCCGAGCAGTCCGGTCGGATGCTGCGGCAAGGCGCCGACGCGCATGCGGATCGAACGGCAGCGATCGAAGCCGTCGGCAAGGCTTGCGCCGACGATGCCGACGAAACCCGGCGCCAGGCCGCATTGCGGCGCCATCAGGCCGCGGGCGGTCTTTGATAGTTCGATGATGAAATTGGTGGTGGGAACGTCTTCGGTCAGGTCGAAATAATGAATGCCGGCCAGATGGGCGGCGCGCGCCAATTCGATGTTCAGATGGTAAGGCAGGCAGGAGAGCACCGCCTCGACATTCGACAGCAGCTCGCCGACCACCTGCGGGTCGGAAATATCGCCGGCGCGGCACTTGAAGGGAACGTCGCTCAACGGCAATTGCGCATCGACGCCGATGACCTCGAAGCCGCTTTCATGCAACAGCGTCGCCGCCAGCCGTCCGACCTTGCCCAGGCCGAGAACGGCGATCTTTTCGAAACTCATTCATTCCTCCCACGCGCCATTCGGCGCTTCTTCATCTTGTATCGTCCCTCCAATACCGCCGCCGTTTTGAGCGACAGGCACTGGGAGGCCGGAGGTATAGAATAAAAAGCTCATAAAAGAAAACGGCCGGAATCGCTTCCAGCCGCCAAAGCTTTGCGAAAATCGGGCGATTATTCGTTAATCAACCGCTTCAACAGCTCGACTTCGTGCGAAAGCTTGTTGTCGCCCGAAATCAGCTCCTCGATCTTGCGCACGGCATGCAGCACGGTCGTGTGATCGCGCCCGCCGAAACGGCGGCCGATCTCGGGGAAGGAGCGCGGCGTCAGCGTCTTCGCCAGATACATGGCGATCTGGCGCGGCTTGACGATGACGCGGGTGCGGCGGTTCGAGACCAGTTCCTGGCGCGAGACGTTGTAGTGCCTGGCGACGATGCGCTGGATGTCCTCGATGCGCACACGGCGGGGCTCGCCGGAGCCGACGAGATGCGCGAGCAGCTCGTCGACGCGCTCGATCGACAGGTTCGGCTCGAAGGAGCGCCGGAAGACCAGCTGATTGAAAGCGCCTTCGAGTTCGCGGCCGCTGGCCGTGACGTTGCGGGCGACGTGCTGGAGCAGTTCGGCCGGAATTTCCAGCGACGGATCTTCGAGCCGGGCGGCCGCCAGGCGACGCTTGAGGATTTCGAGACGCATCTCGTAATCCGGCGCGTCGAATTCGATCGCGACACCGCCCTGCAGGCGCGAGCGAACACGCGGGTCGAGCGATTCCAGCTCCCAGGGCGCCCTGTCGGCGGCGACGACCACCTGCTTGGCGCTGTCGAGCAGCATGTTGAGGAGATGGCAGAATTCGTGCTGGATCATCTTGCCCTGCAGGAACTGCATGTCGTCGATGATCAGCAGATCGATGTTGCGCAGCGAATCCTTCAGCGTCAGCGCATCATTGTCGCGGATCGCGGTGGCGAAGCGCCACATGAAATATTCGGCCGTCAGATAAACGACGCGCAGAGCCCGCGGGTTCTGCACCGCCGCATTGGCAATTGCCTGCAACAGGTGTGTCTTGCCGAGGCCGACCGTCGAATGGATGAAGAGCGGGTTGAAGCGCACGGCGCCGGAACCGGCTTCGGCGATCGTCTTCGCCGCTGCAAGCGCGACGCGGTTCGAGCTGCCTTCGACGAAGGTGTCGAAGGTGAAGCGGCTGTCGAGCGGCGAACCGAAGAGCGGCGAACCAAAGCTTGCGGGCCTTGCCGCAGCAACGGAGGAAACCGCCTGTTGGACGGCCTGGCCGGCCGGCTGGGCACTTGCGGGACGGCGCGCCTGGGGGGCAGCGACCGGCTCGGGCTGGGCCGCCTCATCGAGTGCCTTCGTGCTGCTGCGCGTTGCCGTGCGCACCAGGACTTCGATCTTCAGAATTTCCGGATCCTCGGCCTGGAACAGGCCGGTGATGAGATCGAGATAACGATTGTTGATCCACGACTTCAGGAAGGTGGTGGGAACCGAAAGGCGCACCACACTCTTCGATACCGAATGCAGCTTCAGCCTGGCGAACCAGCTGGCATAGACGTCAGGACCAACCTGGGCCTTCAAGCGCGCGCTGACGCGCTCAAACAAGATGCTGTGCTTCATTTCCGCCTTTGCTTCTCCCACGTCGAGGCGAATGGAGCCAAACGTCTGCGGTGCCACATCCCCATTGTCGGGCCCGCCCGTCGTCATCGTATTCATCTGCATAATGCCGCCTTTCAATTCCACCGGGCGGCTTCCGCTAAAATAGCCGCCCGATCATTCCCCGCTTTGGCGGGCTGACGGCATCCTCATGAAGCCGCTCACCTGCCGGTTCACTCAAACACTGCCCCCGAAGGGACCGGCACAAAATTCCGTTGCAGGAACCGCATTCATGCGGCAACCTTCATCGGCTTTCCGTGCCAGGCTGGCGGTCGATCCTCGTTTTCGACCGATCAGCCCGAACGCAATATCACTTTAACCTTCCCCGGCGGCCTCGCCTTAAACGTGTGGCCACTGAAGGCACAAAACATCCCTGCCCGTAACAGCCACGTTACGGCCCAAATCCGTCGAGTGCTTGAAAAAACGGAAGCGCAAGGCTCCGTAACAAATGGCACGCACTTATCGCCCTGCCGACGTGGCAGTTAAGACCGAGCCTCTGCAGGTGATGTCCGCGCCCCTTGTTGGAGGCCATTTAGGCAGGATCAAAAGGCAATATCAACGATGAATTTTACGCAAAATTAACAAGCGGCCATTGACTCCGCCTGCCCTTTTCGGGCGTCACACCAGCGTCAAAAAAGAATCGCTTTTGAATCAAGGAGATTCCCCGTTCGGGCTATTTTGACACGCAGGGAAAGAAAAAAAATAATAATCTTCTTGACTCCCCCCTGGTCCCGGAAGCTTGGGGCAGAGTCGCGCAGCGTGAAAGCATCCTTGCGCAAGTCTTTGTTTTTGAACAATTTTTCCTGTCATGGCGCTGACACGAAACAGTCGTGAGATTAACCATACAGGGGCTGATCGGTTGAATCGAAAAAGCCCGGTAAAATTACCGGGCTAATCATAACGAGGAAGCCGTTAATGGAAGATTACGCGGTCGCAGTGACCGAAAGAGCCTTCACACGAGCGGCCAGGCGCGAGACCTTGCGCGATGCCGTGTTGGCGTGCAGCACGCCCTTGCTGGCGGCGCGGGCAAGCTCGGGCTGAGCAGCCAGGAAAGCTTCCTTCGCCTTGGCGGCGTCACCGGATGCGATGGCCTCTTCGACCTGGCGAACGAAAGTACGAACGCGCGAGCGACGAGCCTTATTGACGTCGGTACGGCGGGCGATCTTGCGGGTCGCTTTTTTCGCCGAAGTTGTATTGGCCATGGATGCCTCTCTCAAGAATTCGAACAAACTCCGCTATTACCGCGGGCCCTGCGGCCACAAAATCCAGCAATTCGGGAGCAATCGCGGAAAACCAAACCGGCTTTCCGAACCGTGGGCGGGCATATAACTCTAAAGCCGGCCCACGTCAACGCGGATTTTCAAGCTTTGCGGCTGGAACCGCCTAAAAGCACTCAACGGTGCGTAAAAGCCGGTTTGCGCTTCTCGACGAAGGCCGCCATGCCTTCCTTCTGGTCGTCGGTGGCAAAGAGACTGTGAAACAGCCGGCGCTCGAAGCGCAAGCCCTCCTCCAGCGTCGTCTCGAATGCGCGGTTGACAGCCTCCTTGGCCATCAAGACCGAGGGGCGCGACAGCGAGGCGATCTTTTCGGCCGCCGCCAGCGCCTCGTCGATGAGACGCTCGGGCGCCACCACACGCGAAACGAGTCCCGATCGTTCGGCCTCGGCGGCATCCATCATCCGGCCGGTCAGGATGAGATCCATCGCCTTCGCCTTGCCGACGGCGCGCGTCAGCCGCTGCGAGCCCCCCATGCCGGGAATGACGCCGAGGGTGATTTCCGGCTGGCCGAACTTCGCCGTCTCCGCGGCGATGATGAAATCGCACATCATGGCGAGCTCGCAGCCGCCGCCGAGCGCAAACCCACTGACGGCGGCGATCACCGGCTTGCGCGCCTTGGCGACGTCATCCCAGCCGCTGATGAAATCACTCTTATAGATATCGGCGAACTCGAGCGGCTGCATCTCCTTGATATCGGCGCCGGCGGCAAAGGCGCGCTCGGAACCGGTGAGCACGATCGCGCCGACCGCCTCGTCGGCATGGAAGGCGGCATAGGCCTCCCTCAATTCCTTGAGGACGATGGAATTCAGCGCGTTCAGCGCCTGGGGTCGGTTCAGCGTGACGAGGCCGACATTGCCTCGGGTTTCGACGATCAGGGTCTCGTAGGCCATGCTGTTCTCCCGGTTCCGGATCTTACTTCTGGCAGGTGGCGCAATAGAAGGTGGAGCGGCCCGCCTGGACGATGCGGGCGACCGTACCGCCGCAGCCGGGCGTGCGGCAAGCCTGGCCTTCGCGATCATAGACGGAGAAGGAATGCTGGAAATAGCCGAGCGATCCGTCGGTCTGGATATGATCGCGAAGCGACGATCCGCCGGCTGCGATCGCATCGGCAATGACCTCGCGGATCGAGGCGACGAGCAGGTCAAGCTGCTCTTTCGGCCGGCCGCCTGCCGTCACCAGCGTGCCGGCGGCGCGGATCGGCGAAAGATGGGCGCGCCACAGCGCCTCGCAGACATAGATATTGCCGAGACCGGCGATGTTCTTCTGGTCGAGGAGCGCACTCTTCAATGGCTGCGCCTTGTCCCGGAAGCGTTCGGCGAGATATGCGGCCCCAAGCTCGTTTCCCGTCGGCTCCGGGCCGAGATCGCGGAAGAAGGGATGAGCGGCGAGATCGG
Source organism: Rhizobium sp. NZLR1b (assembly GCF_019685155.1). Lineage (NCBI taxonomy): Bacteria > Pseudomonadati > Pseudomonadota > Alphaproteobacteria > Hyphomicrobiales > Rhizobiaceae > Rhizobium > Rhizobium sp. NZLR1b. Next base: position 134,464 of record NZ_JABDWC010000014.1, on the reverse strand, counting down.
CGCGCGCCATCATATCCATGAAGCCGAAACGGCGCGGGTCGTTGTAGACGACGCGGCGAGGACCACCTTGACCTTCCAGATGAAAGACGACGTGATCGTGCTTCTCGTCCTTCGAACGGGCATGGTGGAATTCACCCGGTATTCCGGAGCCGACGCCCTCCTCGATGCGCCCCCCCTCGACGCGAAAGGAGCCGGACATGCCGAGATGGGAAATCAGCGTGTTGCCGTCGTCGAGGTCGACCAGCAAATATTTGGCGCGGCGGCCAAGGCTGACGATGGTGCGGCCGGATACCCTGTCGGCGAAAGCGTCGGGAAAGGGGAAGCGCAGATCGCCGCGGCGCAGCTCCAGCCTGGCGATGCGAGCCCCCTCCATCGCCGGCGCCAGGCCGCGTTTCACCGTTTCGACTTCTGGCAATTCCGGCATCTTAACCCATCTATCTCTAACGTGTTTCAACCGAGGACGATGTGCGCTATAGCGCCAGTGTGCTGCGGAGAGCGCGGCCCTGTGATAACGTCGCGCGCGGTCTTTCGCTACGGCCGCCGCGCCCGAATCTTAAGGAATGGAGCAGCCTGATGTCAGAAAGCCGCACTTCCGCCGATGGCGGCATGGAGACCTCCTACGGCTTCCGTGAGGTGTCTGACGGCGAGAAGCAGGGCCTCGTCAACCAGGTGTTCCACAAGGTCGCCAAGCGCTACGACATCATGAACGACGTCATGTCGATGGGCATGCACCGCGCCTGGAAAGATGCGATGATTTCGGCGCTGAACCCGCGCAAGGAGCCGGGTTACAAGGTGCTCGATGTCGCCGGCGGCACCGGCGACATCGCCTTCCGTATCGTCGAGGCCTCGGGCCGGCAGGCGCATGCGACCGTGCTCGACATCAACGGCTCGATGCTCGGCGTCGGCGCCGAGCGGGCGGAAAAGAAGAAGCTTTCCGGCAATCTCACCTTCGTCGAGGCGAATGCCGAGGAACTGCCTTTCGAGGCTGGCAGCTTCGACGCCTATACGATCGCCTTCGGCATCCGCAACGTGCCGAGGATCGATGCGGCGCTGTCGGAGGCCTATCGGGTGTTGAAGCGCGGCGGACGTCTGCTGGTGCTGGAATTTTCCGAAGTCGATATGCCGCTGCTCGACAAGATCTACGACGCCTGGTCGTTCAATGCCATTCCGCAATTCGGCAAGGCGATCACCGGCGAGGCCGAACCCTACCAATATCTGGTGGAATCGATCCGCAAGTTCCCGAACCAGGAGAATTTCGCGGCAATGATCCGCCAGGCCGGTTTTTCGCGCGTCAACTACACCAATTATACCGGCGGCATTGCCGCGCTGCATTCCGGCTGGAAGCTTTGAGGGAATGAGGGAAGAAAACACGAACCTCGTCCGGCGGGGCATAGCAGCATGAGCACATTCGGGGCCTATTTCCGCCTTTGGCGCGTCGGCTGGGTGCTCGTGCGTGAGGGCGTCGTGTCGGCTCTTCCGTCCGAAGGCCTGCCGCCGCCGGTCGCACTCGCCAAATCCTTCGTCACGATTTTCGAGCGCAGCAAGGCGCGGCATCAGAAGCGCAGCGACCGGTTGGCGCAGGCCGTCGAACGGCTCGGTCCCTCCTATGTGAAGATCGGCCAGTTCCTGGCGACGCGGCCGGATGTCGTCGGCGTCGAATTCGCCAACGACCTGTCGCAGCTTCAGGACCGGATGGCCTTCTTTCCCTCGGCTGCCGCCAAGGCCAATATCGAAGGCTCGCTCGGGCGGCCGATCGGCGAACTCTATGCGAGCTTCGGCGAGCCGATCGCCGCTGCCTCGATCGCCCAGGTGCATCCGGCCGAGGTCGAGACATCAGAGGGCCGCAAGAAGGTCGCCGTCAAGATCGTCCGGCCGGGCGTGCGCCAGCGTTTTGCCCATGACATCGAGGCGATGTATCTCGTCGCCCGTATGCAGGAGCGTTTCCTGGCCTCCAGCCGGCGGCTGCGGCCGGTCGAGGTGACGAAGACGCTGGAGCAGACGACGAAGGTGGAGATGGATCTTCGCCTGGAAGCGGCCGCCCTTTCCGAGATCGCCGAGAATACCGAAAAGGACCCGGGCTTCCGCGTGCCGAAGGTCGACTGGGAGCGCACCGGACGCGACGTCATCACCATGGAGTGGATCGACGGCACGCGCATGTCCGATGTTGAGGGCCTGCGCGCGGCCGGCCACGATCTCAACCTGCTCGCCGATACGCTGATCCAATCGTTCCTGCGCCACACGCTGCGCGACGGTTTCTTTCATGCCGACATGCATCCGGGCAATCTGTTCGTCGATGCGGGCGGCATGATCGTCGCCGTCGACATGGGCATCGTCGGACGCCTCGGTAAAAAGGAGCGGCGGTTCCTCGCCGAAATCCTCTACGGCTTCATCACCCGCGATTATATCCGCGTCGCCGAGGTGCATTTCGAGGCGGGTTATGTGCCCGGACACCACAATGTCGAGAGTTTTGCCCAGGCGATCCGAGCAATCGGCGAGCCGATCCACGGACAGCCGGCCGAGACGATCTCGATGGGCAAGCTGCTGACGCTGCTTTTCGAAGTGACCGAACTGTTCGACATGGCGACACGGCCGGAGCTGGTGATGCTGCAGAAGACCATGGTCGTGGTCGAAGGCGTGTCGCGCATGCTCAACCCGCGCTTCAACATGTGGAAGGCCTCCGAGCCCGTTGTCGGCGACTGGATCCGCACCAATCTCGGCCCGAAACGGATCGCCACCGATATCAAGGACGGACTGAAGGCGGCGGTCAAACTCGCCGAAGCAGTGCCCGAAATCGCAGCGAAAACGGAAAAATTCCACCACCAGCTCCTGCTAATGAGCGAACATGGGCTGCGCTTCGATGCGCAGACAGCGGAGGCGATCGGCAAGGCCGAGGCGCGGCATAACCGCTCGGCCAGGATCGCGCTTTGGGTCATCGCATTGACGCTTCTCTATATTGCCTGGATGGTGAGCTGATCCGCCTGTCAAAAACATGCTGTGTTCGGCATTTAGGATATCCCATGTGACGGAAGGGCCGCTTAGTCTCACTGTTTAGGAGATATGGCACATGCAGCACGAACGCCCTGGCATCGAACTTTCCGGACGGCCGCTCGGTTTTGCCGAGATGGTGACGATCGGTGCCGGCAAGGCGACGATTTCGGCGTCGGCGACCGGCATGGCCCGCATCGCAATCGCCCGTGAGGTCGTCGAGGAGGCCATCGCCTCCGGCATGCCCGTTTATGGCGCGACGACCGGCGTCGGCGCCATGAAGGATGTGGAGTGGTCGGCCGACGAACTCGATACCTTCAACCTCGGCCTGGTGCGCGCCCATCATTTCGGCACCGGCACACCCTTTTCCTGCAATGTCGTGCGCAATGCCATGGCGATCCGCGTCAATACGGCGCTGACCGGCCAGGTCGGCTGCACGCCGGAGCTGATCCAGGCCTATATCAGGATGCTCGAGGCCGATCTCATCCCGGTCGTGCGCCGCACCGGCTCGATCGGCTGTGCGGATATCGGGTTGATGGGACAGATCGGCGCGGTGCTGACCGGCGTCGGCGAAGCGGTCTATCGCGGCAACCGGATGCAGGCGGCAGAGGCTTTCCGGGCAGCCGGGCTGGAGCCGGTGCGGATGGCGCCGCGCGACAGCCTCGCCTCGCTCAGCATCAATGCGGTGAGCTTTGCAGCGGCGGCGGAAACGACGCGCAATGCCGCCGCCTCGATCCGCATCCTGCTGGCGACGGCGATGATGGCGGCCGGCGCGCTCGGCGCGTCCCGCGATCCCTGGAAGGCGGTCCGCCATGTCGGCACGGCGCGCGAGGCGCTGATCGGCGCCTGGCTCTGCAACGCCTCCGACGATTGGAACTGGCCGGTTGCAACGCATGTTCAGGACCCGCTCAGCCTGCGGATGATCGCCCAGGTGTTCGGCGCGGTGATCGAAAACCTGCTGTCGACCGGCCACAAGATCCTTGCCGCCACCGGCCGCTCGGACGACAATCCGGTCGTCGTCGAAGGCCGGGTGATGACCTCGGGCGGGTCGCTGCCGCTCGATGTGACGATCCTGCTCGAATCGGCGGCACTCTGCATGGCGCATGCGGCGCGCAATGCCTTCAACCGCTGTGTCATTCTCGGCAACGGTCAGCGGCGCGACCTGCCGGTCAATCTCGTGCCGCCGGGGCGGATCGCCACCGGTTTCGGGCCGATCATCAAGCTTGCCGGCGAGATTTTTTCGCGCGTGCTGTCGATGTCCAATCCCGTATCGGCACAGTCGCTGGTGGTGGCGGCCGGACTGGAGGATGAGGCAGCCTTCCTGCCGCTGGTCATCGAGCGCTTCGACCGGCAGATGCGGGCGCTGAAGCGTCTCGCAGCCCTCGAGGCGCTGCTGTCTGCCCAGGCGATCGACATTCTCGGCGACGAACCGAAGGGCGTCGCCGCCATGCTCTACGAAGTGGTGCGCAAACATGCGGATTTCTATACGGTCGACCGGCCGCTGTCGGCCGAGGTGGAGGCGATCGAAGAGGAACTCGGCTCGGACGACTTCGTCTCCAGGCTGACCGAGCAAGTTCCGATCGCATCCTTCGACGATTTCTTCGCGCTCGGCTCGCTGGAGCGCATCGAGGAGCGGCTGGCCCGCCACGAGGCACCGGCACTCTGATCTCAGCTTAGGGAGGAAGCGTCATGGACTTCGATCTCGTTCTGCAGGGCACAGTGGTGCTGCCGGACCGCATTGTCGAAGCGGGTTATGTCGCCGTGCGTGACGGCCGCATTGCCGAGGTCGGCCTCGGCGTGCCGCCTGCGGCGCGCGAGCGGCATCTGCTCGGCAAAGCGCTGATCCTGCCCGGCGCGATCGACGCGCAGGTGCATTCGCTGTCCCAGAAAGACCAGGAGGATTTCATCTGGTCGACGCGCTCGGCAGCCGCCGGCGGCGTGACTGCCATCATCGACATGCCTTATGACGAGGGCGACCTCGTCTGCTCGGCAGCGGCGGTGAAACGGAAGATCGACCATGCGAGCCCGCAGGCGCGCGTCGACTTCGCGCTTTACGGCACGGTCGATCCGCAAGAAGGCGCCGCGCGGATTGCCGAGATGGTCGAAGCAGGCGTTGCGGCGTTCAAATTCTCGACCTTCGGCACAGACCCAAAGCGTTTTCCGCGCATTCCGCCGGCTCTGCTCGACGCCTGCTTTGCGGCAATCGCGCCGACGGGGCTGACGGCTGGCGTGCACAATGAGGACGACGAGGCGGTACGCACCTACATGGAGCAGGTGAAGGCGAGCGGCATCACCGACTGGCGGGCGCACGGCCTGTCGCGGCCGGCGATTACCGAACTCCTGGCGATGCACACGATCTTCGAGACGGGGGCTGCGACCAGCTGCCCGGCGCATGTGGTGCACTGCTCGCTCGGGCGCGGCTACGACATCGCGCGTTCCTATCGCCGCGACGGCTTTGCCGCGACGGTCGAATGCTGCATCCATTATCTGACGCTCGACGAAGAGAATGACGTGCAGCGCCTCGGCGGCAAGGCAAAGATCAATCCGCCGGTACGGCCGCGCGCCGAGGTGGAAAAACTCTGGCGGAAAGTGGCGAAGGGCGATGTCTGGCTGGTTTCGACCGATCACGTCAGCTGGTCGGAGAACCGCAAGACCAATCCCGACATGCTCGCCAATGCCTCCGGTGTTCCCGGTCTCGAGGTGATGGTGCCGCTTTTCATCAAAGGCGCCGTCGAACGGGGCATTCCGCTCACTTGGGCAGCCAAGCTGATGGCGGAAAACCCGGCCAAGCATTTCCGGCTCGACCATATCAAGGGGGCGCTGACCCCCGGCAAGGATGCCGATATCGTCGTGCTGGAGCCGCGGGAGAGCGTCTATGACGCCGCCGCAAGCGGCAACAACGTCGTCGGCTGGAGCCCTTATAATGGGATCCGCCTGCCCTGGACCGTTGCGGCCACATATCTGCGCGGCGAAAAGATCGCCGAGAGCGGGAAGGTGCTCGCCGAGCCCCGCACCGGACGGTTCGTGAGGCCGCTGCCGCGCCAGGTTATCGCGGGAGCCGGTGCATGAGCCGTAATCTTCCCGTCGATGCCGGCCGGATCGCTGGAGATATCGAGGCGCTGGCCGCAATCACCGAGCCGGGGCATCCGTGGACGCGGCGGGCCTTCACGCCGCTCTTTCTCGAAGGCCGGGCCTATATCGAAGCGCGGATGAAGGCGGCAAGACTGGAAACGCGGATCGATGCCGCCGGCAATCTGATCGGCCGGCGCACCGGCCGCAAACCCTGGCTCGGCACGATCATGGTCGGTTCGCATTCCGACACGGTGCCGGATGGCGGCCGCTTCGACGGCATTGCCGGGATGATCTCGGCACTGGAGGTGGCGCGGGCACTGCACGATCAGGGCCTTGAGCTCGACCACGATCTGGAGATCGTCGATTTCCTTGCCGAGGAGGTGAGCATCTTCGGCGTATCCTGCATCGGCAGCCGGGGGATGACCGGGCAATTGCCGGAAGCCTGGCTTTCGCGCGTCAGCGACGGGCGCGAGCTTGCCGAGGGTATCGCCGAGGTGGGCGGCAGTCCAGACGTTCTGGCGCAGCAGAAGCGGCCCGATCTGGCAGGCTTTCTCGAGCTTCATATCGAACAGGGGCCGGTGCTCGAAGCCGAAAAAGCCGATATCGGCATCGTCACCGCGATCTCGGGCATCACCCGCCTGGAGATCACCGTCGAGGGGCGGGCCGACCATGCCGGCACGACGCCGATGGACCGGCGGGCGGATGCACTGGTGGCGGCCTCGCAATTGGTGCTCGACATCCGCAACGCCGCCGCCGAACTTGCCAAAACACCAGGCCACTTCGCGGCGACGGTCGGCGAGTTCCGGATCGAGCCGAATGCGGCCAATGTCGTGCCGTCGAAGGTGGTGCTGCTGATCGATGGCCGCGCGGAGATCCGCGCCGACATGGAGGCCTTCTGTCGCTGGCTCGACGGCCATGTCCAAAAGCTGGCGGACGCCTATGGCGTGACGATCAAGGCGCCGAACCGGGTGTCCGACAATCTGCCGACCCCGGGTGATGCCGGGCTGCTGTCGACGCTGGAGGCCGCCTGCGAGCGCGTCGGCGCCAAGCATCGCCGCATGGCCTCCGGCGCAGGGCACGATACGGCCTGGATCGCCAAGGTGGCGCCAGCGGCGATGATCTTCGTGCCCTGCCGGGACGGCCGCAGCCATTGCCCCGACGAATGGGCTGACAATGACGACGTCGCGCTCGGCGCCGCCGTGCTGTTCGAGGCGGTGCGCGAGATGGACAGAAATTCGAACCAGGAGAAGCCGGATGGGACGCATACTGGTTGAGAAGGACGTGGAAGCGGCCGTCAAGGGCGGCTCCGTCTATGCCGCCGGCGGCGGCGGCTGGGCCGATCACGGGCGGATGCTCGGACTGGCGGCCGTCACTATCGGCAAGCCGGAGCTGGTCTCGATCGACGAGTTGCAGGACGAGGACTGGATCGCGACGGCGGCGGCGATTGGCGCGCCGGCCTCGACCACGCCCTGGGAGATGCAGGGCATCGATTATGTCAAGGCCGTGCAGCTCCTGCAGGAGGCGCTGGGCGAAAGGCTCTCCGGGCTGATCATCGGCCAGAACGGCAAATCCTCGACGCTGAACGGCTGGCTGCCGTCGGCAATCCTCGGCACCAAGGTGGTCGACGCGGTCGGCGATATCCGTGCGCACCCCACAGGCGACATGGGCTCGATCGGCATGGCCGGCTCACCGGAGCCGATGATCCAGACCGCCGTCGGCGGCAATCGGTCCGAGAACCGCTATATCGAACTGGTGGTCAAGGGCGCGACCGCGAAGATCTCGCCGGTGCTGCGCGCCGCCGCCGATCAATCCGGCGGCTTCATCGCCAGCTGCCGCAATCCGCTGAGAGCCTCCTATGTGCGCAGCCATGCCGCACTCGGCGGCATCTCGATGGCGCTTGCGCTCGGCGAGGCGATCATTGCGGCGGAGAGGAAGGGCGGATCTGATGTCATCGACGCCATCTGCAAGACGACGGGCGGGCATATCCTCGCCGAGGGCATCATCACCCGCAAGGACGTCGTCTACACCAAGGAAGCCTTCGACATCGGCACGATCACCGTCGGTCCGGGCGAAAAATCGGTGAGGCTGCATGTGATGAATGAATATATGGCGGTGGACGATGCGGATGGCATGCGGCTTGCCACCTTCCCCGCCGTCATTACCACCCTGTCAATCGAGGGCGAACCGCTCAGCGTCGGCCAGCTCAAGGAGGGCATGCATGTCTTCATCCTGCATGTGCCAAAGGAACTCATACCGCTGTCGGCAAGCGTGCTCGATCCCACAGTCTATCCCGTCGTCGAAAAGGCGATGGGGATCGAGATCGCCCGTTATGCACTGGAAACGAAGGCCTGAACCATGACGCGCGATCCCGGCTTGGAAGAATTGCTGCGCGAGGAACTCGGCGATCGGCCTGGCTTCAGCGAAAAATCGATGTTCGGCGGCCGGGCCTTCCTGCTGAACGGCAATCTTCTCTGCTGCGCGCGCAGTGACGGCATGCTGGTCCGTCTCGGCCGAGGCAATGACGGCTGGGCGCTGGCGCTGCCGGGCGTCATCCAGATGCTTTCGGGCGAGCGTGTGATGCAGGGCTGGGTGCGGGCGACGGCTGCGGTCTACGGCGACGATGCGCTCAGACGGCGTTTGCTCGATGCGGCGCTCGCCTATGTGGAATCGCTGCCGGGCAAATAACGCCGTTCCCTTCTCGCCTGGGAAGAAGGGAGGATAACCAACGAGGAATCCACGATGCCGAAGGCCAATCCACGTCATCCGAACTTTCCGATCCCCGGGGGGCCGCAGCTGCGTGCCAAGGGCTGGCGGCAGGAAGCGCTGCTGCGGTTGCTCGAAAACGTGCTGTCGGTCGGCGAGGATCCGGAAAACCTGATCGTCTATGCCGCACTCGGCAAGGCGGCCCGCAGTTGGGCGGCGCATAAGGGCATCGTCAAGGCACTGACCGAGATGGACGAGAACCAGACGCTGCTCATCCAGTCCGGCAAGCCGATCGGCCTCGTTCGAACCCACGCCAAGGCGCCGCTAGTCATCATGGCGAACTGCAATATCGTCGGGCAATGGGCGAAAGCCGAGGTGTTCTACGAGCTGCAGCGCAAGGGGCTGATCTGCTGGGGCGGACTGACGGCCGGCGCCTGGCAATATATCGGCAGCCAGGGCGTCATCCAGGGCACCTACGAGATCTTCATGCGCATTGCCGAGCGGCGCTTCGGCGGCGATCTCCTCGGCCGCTTCGTGCTGACGGCCGGCCTTGGCGGCATGGGTGGGGCACAGCCGCTCGCCGGTCGCATGGCAGGGGCGGCGATCCTCTGTGTCGATATCGACCCGGAACGGGCCCGCAAGCGCCAGCAGATCGGCTATCTCCAGGAAATCGCCCCCGATCTCGATAGCGCCCTTCAGATGATCGATACGGCGGTGAAGGAGAAGCGGGCTCTTTCCGTCGGCCTCGTCGGCAATGCGGCCGAGGTCTATCCGGAGATTGCCCGGCGCGGCATTGTGCCCGACATCGTCACCGACCAGACCTCGGCACACGACCTCGTCTATGGCTATGTGCCGAAGGGCATGAGCCTCGAGCAGGTCAAGGGACTGCGCGACGACGGCCAGGGGCAATTGATGGCGGCAAGCCGCGCCTCGATCGTCGACCATGTGACGGCGATGCTGGAATTCCAGAGGAAGGGCTCGGAAGTTTTCGACAATGGCAACCTCATCCGCACCCAGGCGAAAGAGGGCGGCGTCACCAATGCCTTCGACATTCCGATCTTCACCGAAGCCTATCTCAGGCCGCTGTTTGCCCGGGCGATCGGGCCGTTCCGTTGGATGGCGCTGTCGGGCGAGGAGAGCGATATCGCCCGCATCGACGACCTGCTGCTGGAACTATTCCCCGACAACAAGATCATCACCAACTGGATCCGGCTGGCGCGCCAGCATGTGCCGTTCGAAGGGCTGCCGGCGCGCATTGCCTGGCTCGGCCACGGCGAACGCACGGCACTCGCCCGGCGCGTCAATACGCTGGTTGCGAACGGCGAACTCAAAAGCCCGGTCGCCTTCTCCCGCGACCATCTCGATGCCGGCGCCATGACGCATCCCAATATCATGACCGAGCGGATGAAGGACGGTTCCGACGCGATCGCCGACTGGCCGCTAATCGATGCGATGATGCTCTGCTCGTCGATGGCCGATCTCGTCGTCGTCCATTCCGGCGGCGGCGGATATGCCGGCTACATGACGAGCTGCGGCGTCACGGTCATCGCCGACGGCACCGATGCCGCCGACGAGCGGCTGGACCACGCACTGACCAACGACACCGCCCTCGGCGTCATGCGTTATGCCGATGCCGGTTACGAGGAAGCGCTGGACGAGGTGGCGAAGAAGGACGTGCCCTACATCCGGCTTGGTTGAACAGTTCCCGACTTGCTATAGACTGTTGTCATACCCACCAAGAGCGATGACGTGGAAACAGCCAAGATCTTCTGGTCAAGAGGTTCCCGGGCCGTCCGGCTGCCCAAGCAATTCCGTTTCGATGGCGACACCGTCACTATCAGGCGCCAGGGGCGGGCGGTTATTCTCGAACCGATTTCCGACGATTGGGGATGGCTTGCCGACGTGACCGGTCCTGTCGATCCCGACTTCGCCAGTGCGGCCGAAGAACAGCCTGCGGCACAGGAGCGTCAATCGATCAGATTCGAAACTTCGATGAGATTGCCGTCGGGATCCCCAAAATAGACCGAGCGCAGACGTCCGGTCGCGCCGGTGCGTTCGACCGGCCCTTCTTCGATCACAACGCCCGACGCCTGCAGATGGGCGATGACGTAGGCAAGCGGCGTCTCAGTGATGAAGCAGAGGTCGCCGGAGCCGGGGGTCGGATGTCTCGCCTTGGGTTCGAATTCGTGACCGGCCTGATGCAGGTTGATCTTCTGTCTGCCGAATTTCAGCGCCTTGCGGCCTTCCGCAAAGGTTTCGACCGACATGCCGAGGATGCGGGTATAGAAATCGCAGGTCGTTTCGATATCGGCGACGGTCAGCACGAGATGGTCGAGACGGTCTATGCGGATCATGCTTTTCTCCTCGCAAGGTGCTGGGCGGCACAGGCGGAGATAAAGGCCAGCGCCAGCATGGCAAGCATGAAGATAACGACGGCGGCCCAGCCTTCCACTGCGAAAAACCAGCCGCCGGCCGAGCCCATGAGGCTGGAGCCGACATAATAGGCCAGCATATAGAGCGACGAGGCGTGGCCTTTGGTGCCATGCGCCAACTTGCCGACAAGGCCGCTGGCGATGGAGTGGCTCATGAAGAAGCCGGTCGTCAGCACGACGATGCCGAGGATGATCGATGGCAGCGACGCAAACAGCGTCAGCGCGCTGCCGGCGGCGGTGAGCGCCAGACCGAAGAGCAGCACGCGAAAGTGCCCGATCCGATCTCCGAGCAGGCCGCCGATCGAAGAGGCGCCGATGCCGAAGAGATAGACGGTGAAGATCAGGCCGAGTTCGGTCTGGTTGAGGCCATAGGGCGGCGCCACCAGGCGAAAACCGGCATAGTTGTAGATCGTCACGAGGGAGCCCATCGCCAGGAAGGCGATGGCGAAGATGAAGGGCAGCGCCGGATTTTTGAGATGGCCGAGCCAGGCTTTGAGATGAAAGCTGAGGTCGAAGCCCGGTCGGCGGACGAAATTTCTTGACGGCGGCAGCAGGGCGATGAAGCCGAGCGCGGCGGCAAGGCCGATGGCGCCGATGATGAAAAGCGCCGGGCGCCAGGTGAGATATTCGGCGAAGATGCCTGTCAGGACGCGGCCGGACATGCCGCCGAAGGCCGTGCCGGCGACATAGAGGCCCATGGTGGCGCCAAGGCCGCGCGGGTCGATCTCCTCGGCGAGATAGGCCATGGCGACGGCGGGCACGCCGCCGAGAACGAGGCCCTGCAGGGCGCGGATGACGAGCAGCAGGTGCCAATCCGGAGCGAAGGCGGTGGCAATTGTCAGCAATGCGGCGGCGACCAGCGATAGCGCCATCAGGCTGCGGCGGCCGAGACCTTCCGAAACCGCGGCGGCACAGATGATGGCGACCGCGAGGAAGCCTGTAGAGAGCGAGAGGGACAGCGAACTTTCGGCCGGGCCGACGGCAAATTCCTGCGAGAAGATCGGGAGCAGCGGCTGCACGCAATAGAGCAGCGAGAAGGTGGAAAAGCCGGAAAGGAAAAGCGCCAGACTGGCGCGGCGATAGGCGGCGGAGCCGCGCGTCAAATAATGCTTTTCTGCTGCGATCACGGTCTTTGCGGCATGCGCTGACGGCGGCATATGTTCATCCTGATGAGCCTTGGAATTCATGCGTTAACCCGCCGGATCCCAATAGGGTGGATCGCCGAAGCTCTTCTTCAAGTGATCGGCAATGGCGCGGAGCTTGGCCGAGGGATTGTGGCCCTCTGGATGGGCCATATAGATGAATTCGGCCTCCGGCCTGTGGCCGACATCGATTTCGGCAAGCCGGCCCTCGCGGATCGCCGGGCCGGCAATGAAGGCAGGCAGCAGCGCGATGCCGAGACCGGCAATCGAAGCGTCACGAAGCATGTCGCCATTGTTGATGCCGAGCGCCAGTTTCGCGCGGACGACGATCGCACCGTCGGGCGTCTGGAAGCGCCAGTCGGCAACGCCGCGATTGGTGTAGAAGATGCCGCGATGGCTGCTGAGATCCGCCAGCGACGCCGGCATTCCTGCACGCGCGAGATACGCCGGCGACGCGCAGAGGAGGCGGCGGCTGCGGGTGAGCTTCCAGGCGACCAGCCGGCTATCGGCGATCGGGCCGTTGCGGATGACCGCGTCGTAGCCGTCCGAGGACGCATCGACGCGCCGGTCGTCGATATCGAGCGTCAGTTCGATCTCCGGATGTTCGGCGAGGAAGGGATAAAGCGCCGGGCCGAGATGCATGCGGCCGAAGGTGACGGGTGCAGCAATGCGGATCGGCCCCGACAGGGTTCCGCGCCGCTCGGCCATGTCGGCGGCAGCCTCCTCGATCTCGCGGACGATGCGACCGGCCCGCTCCAGGAAGACCGCACCATCCTCGGTCAAGGTGAGTTTGCGCGTCGTTCGGTGCAGCAGCATGCCGCCGAGCGACTTCTCCAGCTCGGCCAGCCTTTCGCTGACGACGGATTTGGAGAGCCGCAGCCGCCGGGCGGCCTCGCTGACCGAGCCTGCCTCGGTGACGGCGACAAAAGCCGCTATACCTTCGATTCTGATCATCGTTCGGCTTTTCCGAATTCGAATTCCATGATCTGGAGACTAATCCGAACGAACGGAAAATGCCATCTTCCATTCAACGGAAGGGACGGCAGGGGCCGCCTCGGATCAAGAACAGGAATGAGACCATGAACCGTTTGAACAACAAGGTCGCAATCGTCACCGGCGCAAGCTCAGGCATCGGCCGCACCACGGCAAAGCTCTTCGCCGCTGAGGGCGCCAAGGTCGTCGTCGGCGCCCGCCGCGAGCGCGAACTCGACAGTCTCGTCGCGGAGATCAAGGCGGAAGGCGGCGATGCTGTCGCCGTGGCCGGCGACGTCCGGTCGGAAGACTATCACAAGGCGCTGGTCGCGGCCGCCGTGACCCATTACGGCAAGCTCGACATTGCCTTCAACAATGCCGGCACACTCGGCGAGGCCGGCCCGAGCACCGGCGTTTCGGAAGCAGGCTTCAGCGATGCGTTGGCGATCAATCTGACCGCCGCCTTCCTCGCCGCCAAGCACCAGATCGGCGAAATGGTGGGGAATGGCGGCGGCTCGGTGATCTTCACCTCGACCTTCGTCGGTTACAGCTTCGCCTTTCCCGGCGTCGCCGCCTATGCCGCCAGCAAATCCGGCCTGATCGGCCTGACCCAGGCGCTCGCGGCCGAATACGGACAGCAGGGCGTGCGCGTCAATGCCATCCTGCCGGGCGCCGTCGACACCGACATGTATCGGGAGATGAACGACACCTCCGACAAGCAGTCCTTCATCACCAATCTGCATGCGCTGAAGCGTGTCGCAGCGCCCGAGGAGCTGGCCCGCTCGGTTCTCTACCTCGCCTCCGACGATGCGAGTTTCGTCACCGGCACTGCCTCGCTGGTCGATGGCGGCGCGTCGATCACCCGAACCTGACGAAAGCCAAGCGCTCCCCAATTCGCCGGATGAAAGCGCGCCTTCTCCGGCCACAATATCCGATCAAAGGAACGTCATCATGTCACGACTGCAGAACAAGACAGCCCTCATCACCGGCGGCACCAGCGGCATCGGCATCGAAACCGCCCGCCAATTCATCGCCGAAGGCGCCCGCGTCGTCGTTACCGGCAGCAGCGCCGCAAGCGTCGAAGCCGCCCGTAGCGAACTCGGCGACAAAGCGATCGTCATCCAGGCCGATGCCGGCAATGCGGCCGGCCAGAAGGCCGTCGCCGATACGGTGAAGCAAGCTTTCGGCACGCTCGACATCCTCTTCGTCAATGCCGGTGTCGCCGAATTCGGGCCGCTGGAACAGTGGAGCGAAGCCGCCTTCGACAAGTCGGTGGCGATCAATGTCAAGGGGCCGTTTTTCCTGATCCAGTCGTTGCTGCCGATTTTTTCGAGCCAGGCCGCAATCGTGCTCAATACCTCCATCAACGCCCATATCGGCATGCCGAACTCCAGCGTCTATTCACTGACGAAGGGTGCATTGCTGACGCTCGCAAAGACGCTGTCGGGCGAACTCATCGGTCGCGGCATCCGCGTCAACGCCGTCAGCCCGGGCCCGATCGCCACGCCGCTCTACAGCAAGCTCGGGGCGTCGGAAGCCCAATCCAAGGCGATGGCTGCCGAGATCCAGTCGCAGATCCCCGTCGGCCGCTTCGGGAACCCCAGCGAGGTCGCGAAAACGATCGTCTTTCTCGCCTCCGATGAGGCCGCCTATATCGTCGGCAGCGAACTCGTGATCGACGGCGGGATGAGCAACCTCTGAGCCCACGAGAATGACGGCCGACGTCATGAACGGGGCGGCACCGGCCGAGCGCGGCGATGTGTGCCGTCCCGCGATTGCATGTTCTCCGCCAAAGGCTTAGGGTCAGAAAAAGGCGACGGGTAGAAAGCCATGGCTCTCAGCGGCAAACGCATCCTCCTCATCATCTCCGGCGGCATCGCGGCCTATAAGAGCCTGGATCTGATCCGCCGGCTGCGCGAGCGCGGCGCCAGCGTGCGCCCGGTGATGACCAAAGGCGCCCAGGAATTCGTCACACCGCTGGCCGTCGGCGCGCTTGCAGCCGACCACGTCTTCCTCGATCTGTTTTCGCGCCAGGATGAGCAGGATGTCGGCCATATCCGGCTGGCGCGCGACTGCGATCTCGTGCTCATTGCCCCCGCCACGGCCGACCTGCTGGCGAAGATGGCGAACGGGCTTGCCGACGATCTCGCCTCGACCGTGCTTTTGGCGACGGAGAGGCCGGTGCTGGCCGCACCGGCGATGAACCCCCGCATGTGGGCGCATCCGGCGACGCGGCGCAATGCGGCAAGACTCAGGGACGACGGCGTCCGCTTCGTCGGGCCGATGGCAGGCGAGATGGCGGAGAGCCGGGAGGCGGGGCTCGGCCGGATGGCGGAACCGCTGGAGATCGTCGCGGCCGCCGAAACCATGCTCGACGACGGAGAAAAGCCGCTCAAGGGACGCAAGGCGATAGTCACGTCGGGACCGACGCACGAGCCGATCGATCCGGTGCGCTACATCGCCAACCGCTCTTCCGGCCGGCAGGGGCATGCGATCGCCGCAGCCCTTGCCAGGCTTGGGGCGGAGGTGACGCTGGTCTCGGGGCCGGTGACGATCGCCGATCCCGTCGGCGTCAACGTCATCCATGTCGAGCGGGCGGAAGAAATGCGCGATGCCGTGCTGGCGGCGCTGCCGGCCGATATCGCCGTGATGGTCGCGGCGGTGGCGGACTGGCGAGTGGCCTCGGCCGCCGACCAGAAGCTGAAGAAACATCCGGGCGAATCCATTCCGACGCTGGCGCTGACCGAGAATCCGGACATCCTGAAAACCGTCGGCCATCATACGATGCGGCCGAAACTGGTGATCGGCTTTGCCGCCGAGACACAAGATGTGGAAAGCAATGCGAAGGCGAAACTCGAGCGCAAGGGCGCCGACCTGATCGTCGCCAATGACGTCTCTCCGGCCACCGGCATCATGGGCGGCAGCCGCAACAGCGTCAAACTCATACGCCGCAACGGCGTCGAGCAATGGCCTGATCTGGCGAAGGAAGAGGTTGCCGAAAGGCTGGCGGCGCTGATCGCCGAAAGTTTCCGCTAAAGCGCTTTATGCGGGAATAGCCACGCGCTGCGGCTTGGCTGCACTTCGCTTTCCCGGCCGGAAGTCGGCGACGTCGATGCCGTTTTTGCTGACGGTAACGGCGCTGCCATTCGGAATTTCGGCCCAGGCATCGCCATCGTCGTTCAACGGCTCGGACACCAGGCAATAGCCGGCGCCGACAGGTGAGGCATAGAGGGTCGGCGCCTTGCGATCGGTGGCATAGCGGATCGCATAGAGCGTGTTGCCGTCGGAGAAGGCGGCGGTAAAGCGCAGCAGGATCGAACCGACGACGCTTTCGGCCAGATCCTCGACGAAGCCGACCATTTCAGCCATTGCGGCCACCGGCGCCTCACGCAGGCCGAATTGCAGCGCCAGCAGGAACATCAACTCGGAATCGGTCGTGCCGCCGCGGGCATTGAACAGTTCGTCGTCGAGCATCGCCTCCATCGGCCGGCGCAGGCGCTCGAAACCGGAGATCTGGCCGTTGTGCATGAAGGACCAGGTGTCGTGGGTGAAGGGGTGGCAATTGTCGCGGCGCGTGCCGCCGCCTGTAGCCGCGCGGACATGGGCGAGGAAGAGCGGCGAACGGATCTGCCGCGCCAGGCTCTTCAGATTGCAATCCGACCAGGCCGGCAGGATATCACGGTAGCGGCCGGGCTCCGGCCTGTCGCCATACCAGGCGATGCCGAAGCCATCGCCATTCGTCGCCGTCTTGGCGCGGGTGGCGCAATGGGACTGCTCAATCAGCGAATGGGCAGGCGAGGATACCAGCTCCTCGAGATAGAGAGGATCTCCGCGATAGGCTGCCCAGCGACACATGGCTTTCTTGCTCCGACCCGCCGCCGCATCGGCGGGCATGCTGAAATTGTCTGACGTCGCGGCTAATAACAGCTTAACGCGCCGCCGGTTTGCAAGCGCAAGATGACGGTTTCGTGGCGCCTCGGATGTTCAAATTCGGCGAAAGCCTGTGTTCTTTTGTGAACACTGCGTTGTCCGCTGGGCAGGCTTCGCGCTTGGCGGCCGGGCCGCTATAGTTGCCGCCAAGTTGAACCTTCAAGAGGACGCCATGTCGATCCGACCCGTCAAACATGAAAGTACCGCCACACCGACCATGGAAGGCGCGGGCGTGAAGCTGCACCGCGTCTTCGGCTTCGGCGATCCTGCGATGACCGATCCGTTCCTGATGATGGACGATTTCCGCAATGACAATCCGGCGGAATATATTCGCGGTTTCCCATGGCACCCGCATCGCGGCATCGAGACGATCACCTATGTGCTTGCCGGCACCGTCGAGCATGGCGACAGCCTTGGCAACCGTGGCCTGCTCGGCGCCGGCGATATTCAGTGGATGACGGCCGGCAGCGGCATCATGCACCAGGAAATGCCGAAGGGCGATTTCGCCGGCCGCATGCACGGTTTCCAGCTCTGGGCAAACCTGCCCTCCTCGCTGAAGATGACGGCGCCGCGCTATCAGGACGTCAAATCCGCCGACATCCCTGTCGTCGTCGATGATGACGGCACGGCCGTGCGGGTGATCTGCGGCGATTTCTGGGGCAAGGCCGGTCCCGTCGACGGCGTCGCCGCCGAGCCGATCTATCTCGACGTCTCGGTGCCGCCCGGCAAGAAGAAGCGTCTGCCGGTCGACACCTACCGCAACGCCTTCGCCTATATCTTCGCCGGCTCCGGCACCTTTCGCGATGCGTCGAAACCCTTCGGCGTGCGCGTCGAGAAGGAAGTCGACGGCGAGGAGTTGAACATTCGCGACATGTCCGGCAACCGCACGCTCGTGGTCTTCGACAGCGGCGACGAAGTGACGGTGCAGGCGGGGGACCAGGGCATCCGTTTCCTGCTTGTATCAGGCAAGCCAATC
Organism: Rhizobium sp. NZLR1b; assembly: GCF_019685155.1. Lineage (NCBI taxonomy): Bacteria > Pseudomonadati > Pseudomonadota > Alphaproteobacteria > Hyphomicrobiales > Rhizobiaceae > Rhizobium > Rhizobium sp. NZLR1b. The sequence goes on along the minus strand of NZ_JABDWC010000014.1, from coordinate 116,252 downwards.
GAGGAGCCGGTCGCATGGCACGGCCCGATCGTGATGAATTCGCGCGAGGAAATCATGCAGGCGATGCGCGAGCTGCAGAACGGCACCTTCATCAAGGCGGCGCATTGATCGCATTTCTCTCTTGCATCTGCGAAGAATCGGCCTACCTTTGAGCTATCAGCAACAGAACGAAAGGAAGGTGATCCAATGTCTAATGAGATTTCGGACCTCTTAACGGGCATGGGAGAGTTGATGAAAGCGAGGCAGCCCTCGCACTAATCCCCGCCTTCCTGGGGCTGCATAGACAGTCCGGGCCCGTTTGAGGCCAAACTCATGGAAAGGGTCGCCGAGGCGGCCCTTTTTTATTGCCCTGATTTGAGACCGTTGACGGATAATCGAAATCCCACTACTCATAAAGTCATCTGATGACCTTATGAGTAGTGGGATGCACGCAATCAGCAGGACCAATCTCGCCGATGACGCTGTCGAGGCGATCCGCGGCGACATTCTCGGCAAGCGCTGGGCGGTCGGCGAGAAATTACCCAACGAAGCCTCGCTGTCGGCCATGCTGTCGGTCAGCCGCGGCACGGTGCGCGAGGCGGTGCGGGTGCTGGTCTCCCAAGGCTATCTCGAAACCCGCCAGGGTTCGGGAACCTATGTGCGCGCGACCAGCGATGCCGGCCGGCCGTTGACGATGGCGCGGCGCGCCAGCCTGCGCGACCAGTTCGAGGCGCGCTTGGCGCTCGACGTCGAAGCCGCCCGGCTGACGGCGGTGCGCAAAAGACCGGAGACGGTTACCGAGCTTCGCCGGCTGCTTGCCGAACGCGGCAATTACGACGGCGGCAACCAGGCCGCCTTCATCCAGCGCGACCTTGCCTTCCACAAGGCCGTCATCGCCGCTTCCGGCAACCGGGCGATGATCGAGATCTACGATTTCTTCTCGGCCTCGATCGCCGATACCATCGCCGCCACACTCGGCAGGGATATTCCCGAACCGGATATGCAAGCGCATGCCGATATCGTCGACGCCATCGAAACCGGCGATCCCGACAAAGCGGACGCGGCGGTGCGCCGCTTCATGGCGCCGGTTCTTGCCGCCCTCGACCGGATGATCCTGTCATGACCACACCGTCCACCGATGCCATCACCGCGCTTGACGCGACCGACGAATTGTTGATCGACGCCGAGGCCGGCAGCCTGCCACCGCCACAGGCAACACCGGTGCGCGGCGCCGCAGGTCGCTTCCTGCTCGGCGCCAGCCTGGTGCTGATCGCCTTCAACCTGCGCCCGGTCTTTTCGAGCGCCTCGGCGCTGCTGCCGGAAATCCGCGCGGAGCTTGGCCTCAGCGCGCTTGGCGCCAGCCTGCTGACGACGCTTCCGGTCGTCTGTCTCGGCGCCTTTTCGCCGCTGGCGCCGCGTCTTGCCCAGCGCCTCGGCACGGAACGCACGCTGCTCGGCGTTATCCTGCTTCTGGCCCTCGGCACTGCATTGCGCGGGTTTTCCTCGGTGCCGCTGCTGTTCATCGGCACTGCGCTGGCCGGCGCCTGCATTGCCGTCGGCAACGTGCTGTTGCCGGGGCTGGTGAAACGGGATTTCGCCGGGCGCGCCGCGCTGATGACCGGCTTCTACACGATGGCGCTCTGCGCCGGTGCGGCCAGTGCGGCCGGGCTGACACTGCCAATCGAACACGCGCTCGGCGGCTCTCTTGCGGGCGCACTAGCCGCCTGGGCCCTACCCGCCTTGATCGTCAGCCTGCTCTGGCTGCCGCAGGTTCTGCGCAGCGGCAGGCAGGCCAGGCGAAACGGTTTCCGCGTCGAGGGCCTCTGGCGCGACCGGCTCGCCTGGCAGGTGACGCTGTTCATGGGACTGCAATCGGCGCTTGCCTATTGCGTCTTCGGCTGGCTGGTTCCGATCCTGCGCGAACGCGGCCTCGACGGCGTCACCGCCGGGGCGATCGTCTCGCTGTCGGTAATGGTGCAGGCAACATCCTGCCTCATCGTCCCGCATATCGCCGTGCGCGGCAAAGACCAGCGGCTGATCAATGCGAGCCTTTGCGGTGTCGCCGTCACCGCCCTGCTCGGCCTGCTGTTTGCGCCGCTGTCGACCGTCTGGCTGTGGGCGGTGCTGCAGGGCATCGGCCAAGGCGGGCTGATCGCGGCGGCGATGACGACGATCGTGCTGCGCTCGCGCGATCCCGATGTCGCCGCCCATCTTTCCGGCATGGCGCAATGCGTCGGTTACCTGCTTGCCGCCATCGGCCCGCTTATCGTCGGGCTCATCCGCGACTGGACCGGCAGCTTTTCCTGGTGTGCGGCCCTCTTCGTCGCGCTCGGGCTCGGAGCCGCGATCAACGGCTGGAAGGCCGGCCGGTCGGTCGAGATCAACGTCCATGCGGTGGAGAAGGCCAGTTGAGCCCTCACCGGCCCATCACCATCTCTTGATGCCGGTCGCCGGCGGCGGATGCTACGCTATCTCAGCCCGCATTATCCACCGCCGGAGAAGACATCTTGCGCCTACGAACTCTGTTTCTGCTTGCCGCGCTTGCGACGTCGCTGGCTCCTGGCCTTTCCCCCGCGCAGGAAAACGGCGAAGGCCGGGCGAATGTCGAGAGCGGTGCGCGCGACGGCGTGCTGAAGCTGCTGCCGGCCGATTCCGTCACCGAGCACGAACTGACGATCGGCGGCCGAAAGATTGCCTATACTGCAACCGCCGGCACGCTGGATCTCTTCGGCCAGGACGGCGCGCAGACCGGCGCGATCTTCTACACCGCCTATGTCGCGAAAGACGGAGGGCCGGACCGGCCGCTGACCTTTGCCTTCAACGGCGGGCCGGGTGCGGCGTCCGCCTTCCTGCATCTCGGGCTGGTCGGGCCTGAGGTGCTCGACTTCGGGCCTCAGGCCCGTGACGGCGCCCATGCGAAACTGGTCGACAACCCGCAAAGCTGGCTGGATTTCACCGATCTCGTGCTGATCGACCCGATCGGCACCGGCTGGAGCCGGACCGCAAAGATCGACGACGCCTCCAACTATTACAATGTCAACTCAGACGCCCAGAGCATTGCCAAGGCGATCGCGCTCTATGCCGCGCACAACAACCGTTCCAATTCGCCAAAATATCTTCTCGGCGAAAGTTACGGCGGCTTCCGCGCAGCCAAGGTCGCTTCGACGCTGCAGGAAAGCCAGGGCATCATCGTCGCCGGCGCGGTGATGCTTTCGCCATTGCTTGAGGGACAGTTGATGTTCAATGCCGACCAGTTCGCGCTCGGCGCAGCACTTGAGCTGCCGTCGCTGGCGGCAGCCGAACTCGACCGGCACAACGCCTTTGACGAAGAGAAGCAGCGCGAGGCCGAAACCTTCGCGCTGGGCGACTATCTGACGACGCTCGCCGGTCCGCCGCCGACAGGCGCCGAGGCGGCCGCCTTCTATCGCAGGATCGCAGGGCTGACGGGCATCCCCGAGGATATCGTCACTCGCAACCGCGGCTTCCTCGGCAATTCCTTCGTCAAACACTCCGCCGGCAGCGGCGAAGTGATGAGCCCCTACGACGCCGCCTTTGCCACCCCCGATCCCTATCCGGAATCGGATTACGACCGGGGCGACGACGCCATCCTCGACGGCTTCACCCGCGCCTATGGCGGCGCCTTTGCCGACTACGCCCGCAACGCCCTCGGCTTCAAAACAGAGATGACCTATTCGCTGCTCGACAGTGATATCAGCCGGCGCTGGGAATGGGGCGGCGGGCGCGGCGGCGGATCGCGCCTCCAGGCGAGTGCCACCGACGACATCCGGCAGCTGCTCGCCTCAAACCCGGCCTTCCACCTGTTGATCGCGCATGGCTACAGCGATCTGGTGACGCCTTACGGCGTCAGCCGCTATGTGGTCGACCACCTGCCGCCCTCGCTCACCGACGGCCGCGTCGGGCTGAAACTTTATCGCGGCGGGCATATGTTCTACACGAATGCCGATCAGCGGGCCGCCTTCACGGCGGATGCCAAGGCCTTCTACGCCACACGCCCGGCCGCGCAGCCGGCAGACTAAAGCGTGGCGCGATCATTCAGATTCGCTTGGCCCACGCTTCAGGTCTTTGTTTTTCCGCATGTCTTCGTCGCAAAACCGCGGTACACTTTTGCGACATGCTTTGAGGACTTGCCGATGCATATCACCGGAGGCTGTCATTGCGGGGCGATCCGCTATCAGGCGGAAATCGATCCGGAGCGGGTCTCGATCTGCCATTGCACCGATTGCCAGCGGCTGACGGGCTCCGCCTATCGCATCACCGCACCGGCGCGGCCGCAAAGCTTCGCGCTCATAGCAGGTGAACCGCGCAGCTACAGCAAATATGGCGACAGCGGCCGCCTCAGCCGTCAATTCTTCTGCCCGAATTGCGGCTCGCCGCTCTATCGCACCGATGGCGACGGCGGCGCGATCGGCATCCGCGTCGGCGGCATCGATCAGCGGCGAGACCTCAAACCGAGGAAACAGATATGGTGCCGGTCGGCCCTGCCCTGGGTGGAGAATATCGAGCCGCTGCCACGATCCGATCGCGAGGACCAACGCGGCAAGGACGTTTAGGCTGCAGACTATTCGGGCAGCGGCCATCGCACCCTGAGATGCGATGGCCACCGGGTTCAGGCCGCCTGCTTCAACAGGCCGAGCGCTTCGGTCAGATCGACCTCGCCGAGGAAACCGCCACTGCTTTTAACCTCCTGCCGGTGCTCGATTGCCTGGGCGAAACGCACGGCCGGCTGCTGCTGCATGCGCTCATAGAGGCGATGCAGGCCGGGAAACTGCTGCCGGTCGACGACCTTGTGAAAATCGTTCCAGCGGGCGATCCCGACGAAATAGGCGTCGGCCAGGCTCGGGCCGTTGCCGAGAAGCCATTCGCGGCCATCAAGCAGACGTTCCAGCGTATGATGGGCCTTTTCGACCGCGGCGATGCCATAGGCCGCCAGCGCCTGCTTCTGCTGCGGCTCCAGCGGGTGTTCGAAGGCATACCAGAGCGGGCCGAAAGCCTTGAAGAAACTGGTGTTGAGAAAGGCGAGCATCTGGTTCAGGCGATCGAAATCCTCCGACCCCTGCGCAAAACCCCGACCGCTGCCGATTGCGCGGGCGCCGATATGCTGGAGGATCGCCATGCTTTCGCTGATGACCCTGCCATCCTCAAGCAACAGCGACGGCGTTTCGCCGACTGGGTTGATCCTGAGGTATTCATCGCTGGAGACCATTTCCGGCATCTCGACGCGGCAGAGCCGGTAGGGCAGGCCGGACCATTCCAGCGCGACGATCGAGCCGAAGGAGCAGCCTTCCGGGACGCCGTAAAACAATATGGGTGACATCAATCGTTCCTTTCAGAATTGAGCCCGTTTGGACGCGATCAATGTGCAGATGTGGACGATCTTGCGGTAGAGGCTATAAATGCATCCCAATGTCTATAATCCTGGAAGATGGTCATGGCGCTTTTCAACCTCAACGACCTGCATCTCTTCGTGCAGGCGGTCGACAGTGGCGGTTTCACGGCCGCGGCGAGACATCTCGGCATTCCGAAATCGACCGTCAGCAAGCGGGTCGCGGAGCTGGAGGGACGGCTTGGCGTGCGGCTGATTCAGCGCACGTCACGGAGCTTCGCGCTGACCGAGCTCGGCCGAGAATTCTTTCAGCACGCCCAGGCCTCGATCATCGAGGCGGAGATGGCCGAGGGCATCGTGCGGCGGCATCTGGCCGAACCGGCCGGCAGTGTTCGCCTGACCGCCTCGGTGCCGACGGCGCAGTTCACCCTGACGGAGCACCTGCCGGCGCTGGCGGCACGCTATCCAAAGCTCCGGCTTTCCGTTCATGTGACCGACCGCTTCGTCGATATCGTCCAGGAAGGCTTCGACATCGCGCTGCGCAGTCACCGCGCGCCGCTGCCGGATTCGGCGCTGGTGCAGCGCAAGCTTGCCAGCCATCCTTTCTTCATTCTCGCGTCGCCGGATTATATCCGCGCCCATGGCGAACCGAGCAGGCCGGAAGAGCTGGCGCAACATGCCACGATCATGACCAGCCTGACCGACAATCAATGGCGGCTCTATTGCGATAGCGGCGAAAAGGCTCTGGTCACACTGCAGTCCGTGATGGCGGCGGATGAACCCTATGTGCTGATGGAAGCGGCGGCGGCCGGGCTCGGCATCACCTGCCTGCCGACATCGGTCTGCCGGAAGGCGCTGGCGACCATGCGGCTGGTGCGGCTGCTACCGGACTGGACGGCCGGCAGCATCGAGACGACGATCCTGATGCCGCACCGGCGCGGCCAGCTGCCAGCGGTGCGCGCCGTCGTCGATTTTTTGGCGGAACGGCTTGCCGGCTAGAGCCGTATCACGCCGCCTTGGCGGCGTGATATTCCTTGATGGCGACCATCTTGATGGCCGGATGGCGTTCCGACTCGTAGCGCAACGAGAAACCGTCCTGGGCGAGGAAGACCGGATCGCCGTCGAGATCACGGGCGATATCGCCGCGTTTGACGGTGAGGAATTTTTCGAGATCGGCCGGCTGATCGGCCGAGATCCAGCGGCAGACCGAGAAACGCGACGTTTCGAAGGAGACCGGCAGGCCGTATTCGGCCATCAGCCGCTCCTTCAAGACGTCGAGCTGCAGGGCGCCGACGACGCCGACGATCGCCGGTGAACCGTCTTCCGGCGAAAACAGCTGGACGACGCCTTCTTCGGCCATCTGCTGCAGGGCTTCCTTGAGCTTCTTCGCCTTCATCGCGTCTTCCAGGCGCACGCGGCGCAGGATTTCAGGCGAGAAGTTCGGCACGCCCTGGAAGACCAGCGATTCGCCTTCGGTCAGCGTATCGCCGATGCGGAGCGTCCCGTGGTTGGGAATGCCGACGACATCGCCGGCATAGGCGGTGTCGGCGAGCTGGCGCTGCGAGGCAAAGAAGAATTGTGGCGCCGTCAGGCCGAGCTGCTTGCCGGTGCGGGCAAGCCTTGCCTTCATGCCGCGCTCGAGCTTGCCGGAGCAGATGCGGGCAAAGGCGATGCGGTCGCGGTGGTTGGGATCCATGTTGGCCTGGATCTTGAAGACGAAGGCCGTCATCTTGTCGTCGGTCGCGTGCACCGTCCTGGTATCGGCGACCTGGTCGCGTGGCGGCGGCGCAAAATCGCCGAGCGCGTCGATCAGGTCGCGAACGCCGTAATTGCGCAGCGCCGAGCCGAAGAAAACCGGCGTCATATGGCCTTCCAGGAAGGATTGGCGGTCGAATGGGCGGCAGGCCTCGATCGCCAGTTCCGTCTCCTCGACGAAGACCTGGCGCTCGTTTTCCGGCAGCCGGCCGGCAACGCTCTGCGGGCCGTTGACCGGCGTTCCCTCGATTTCGGTATCCGAGCCGCGCACCGTGTTGGCAGCAATATTGTAGGAGCCGCAGAAGGTCTTCGAGCGGCCGATCGGCCAGGTGATCGGCGCCGTATCCAGCGCCAGCTTCTCTTCCACCTCGTCGAGGATCTCGAAGGGATCGCGGCTTTCGCGGTCCATCTTGTTGATGAAGGTGATGATCGGGATATCGCGCATGCGGCAGACTTCGAAGAGCTTCAGCGTGCGCGGCTCGATGCCCTTGGCGGCATCGATGACCATCACGGCGGCATCGACGGCGGTCAGCGTGCGATAGGTGTCGTCGGCGAAATCCTCGTGGCCCGGTGTGTCGAGGATGTTGAAGACATTGTCGTTATATTCAAAGGTCATCACCGAGGTGACGACGGAGATGCCGCGTTCGCGCTCGATCTTCATCCAGTCGGAGCGCGTCTGTATGCGATCCTTCTTCGCCTTGACTTCCCCGGCAAGCTGAATGGCGCCGCCGAACAGCAGCAGCTTTTCGGTGAGCGTCGTCTTGCCCGCGTCCGGGTGGGCGATAATAGCGAATGTGCGGCGGCGGGAAACCGCCTCGGCGAGACTTTCGGCCATACTGTGAATCCTGTGGAATTGCCGCGTATCTAACGATTAAAGCCCGGCTTTGCAATTGACCTCGGCGCTCCGGGCGCAAAGTAATGGGCCATGACCATTCATCACGATGTGAGACCGACGCTGAACCTCATCCGCCTGGCCAACGGCGAAGGCCTCGACCTGCCCGCCTATGAAAGCAAGGGGGCGGCCGGCATGGACCTGCGCGCCGCCGTCGACGCGGCAGCACCACTGACGCTGCTGCCCGGCAAACGGGCGCTGGTGCCAACCGGTTTCATCTTCGAGATCCCCGAGGGGTTCGAGGGCCAGGTGCGGCCGCGCTCCGGCCTTGCCTTCAAACACGGCATCACCTGCCTGAATTCGCCGGGCACCGTCGACAGTGACTATCGCGGCGAGGTGAAAGTGCTGCTCGCCAATCTCGGCGACGAACCGTTCATTATCGAGCGCGGCATGCGCATCGCCCAGATGGTGATCGCGCCGGTGACCCAGGCGCGGGTCGCCGAGAGTGCCGCGGCAAGCGAGACAATGCGCGGCGCCGGCGGCTTCGGCTCTACCGGCGTGTGATGAATAAGCCCCCCGACAGCGCGGGCCTCACCTTCCGGCAGGATTATTTCGGCGACCCGGCCGGCTGGGCAGCCTTGGTCTGCCTGCTCAAGGATATTTTCGGCATCGATCTCGGCCCAATGCAGCGGCTCGGCGGACCCGATCCCACCAGCATGCCGTTCGGCTGGTTCGATGCCGAGGGCGTCCTTGCCGCCAATATCTCGGCCTTTGCGCTGCCCTTCGTCCTCAACGGCAGGATCGTCCATGCCGCCGGGCTGCAATCGGGTGCGGTGCGGCCGCCATGGCGCGGCCGCGGGCTCTACCGCGACGTGACGGTGAAAGCGCTCGACTGGTGCGAGCGGCAGGGTTTTGAAGCCGTCATCCTCTACACCGACAAACCGTCGCTCTACCAAGCCTACGGTTTTCGCGCGATACCGCAGTATCGATATGAGGGAGTTGCACCAGACCCCTCGATTTTCGCCGGCCCCGCCCGGCTGCTTGCGCCGAGCAATGCCGACGATCTTGCCCTGCTGCAATCGCTGCTGAAAGCGCGAAGCCCGGTTTCGACCTCGCTCTCGGTGACAATCAATGCCGCGATGTTTCTCATCAATACGCAGCTCAATGCCGATGTTCACGTCAGCTTGCTGGAAGACCAGCAGGCTGCGATCGCCTGGAAGATGGATGAGGCGGGCCGCTTCAGCCTTCTCGATGTCGTGGCGACGGAGATCCCGGCGCTTGCCGCGATCCTCGGCGGGCTCGACATTGCCTCGGCCGCCGTCGAGGTGTTTTTCCGTCCCGATAAGCTCGGCTGGGCGGGCACGCCGCAGCCGGTGGAAAGCGGCACAGTGCTGATGCTGCGCGGGCTCGGCGATGAGGCCCCGCACTTTCCGGCAATGCTGTCGCCGATGGCGGATTTCTAAAGCATGTCGCGCAAAAGTGTGCAGCGGTTTTCCCAGGCAAAGCGCGAAGCGCTTTTGCCGCAACGACATGCGTAAAACAAAGAGTTAAAGCGCAAGGAGCGAATCTGAAAGATCGCGACGCGCTTTAAGCACTCGTTCGCCGACTTTACTTTTTCCGTGACAGCGGCGGCAGGCGGCGCTTGACGGGCGAGGCCTTGATCATCGCGGTGTTGGTTTCCGCCCGTTCGGCGACCCTGTCCAGCAGGCCGTCGAGCTCCGCCATCGAGCGGATGACCAGGCGAGCGATAAAACAATCCTCCCCGGTCACCTTGTCGCATTCGACGATTTCGGGAATTTCCTGGATGATGCGCTCGACGATGTGCAGCTGTCCCGGCAGCGGGCGCACGCGGACGATCGCCTGCAGGGGATAACCGACGGCGGCGGGGTCGAGATCGATGGTGAAGGCCTTGATGACGCCGCGCTCCTCCAGCCGCCGCAGACGCTCGGCAGCACTCGGCGAAGAGAGCCCCACCTGCTGCGCCAGCTCCTTCAGCGAGATGCGCGCATTGCCGGCCAAGGCTTCCAGAATGGCCTGATCGGTATCGTCGAGCGATTGCGCATCATTAGCCATGGCGTCATCTTTTCCTATCATGATTAGGCAATAGCGATCATTCTCCTTCTTATCATTATATATTATTGCCGGCCACTTCAATATTCTGATGCCAACAATGGAGGCAATCATGAGCAGCGACATCAAAAGAGGCACAGCGGAAATGACGGCAGCGATGCTGATCTCGGGAACGATCGGCTGGTTCGTCGTCATGTCGGGCCAGCCAGTCAGCGGCGTGGTTTTCTGGCGCTGCCTGTTCGGCGCGCTCACCCTGCTCGTCATCTGCGGCGCCCTCGGGCTGCTGCGGCCCGGCATTCTCACGCTGCGCACCTTCGGCATCGCCGTCTTCGGCGGCGTCGCCATCGTCTTGAACTGGCTGCTGCTGTTCGCCTCCTACTCTCATGCGACGATCTCGATCGCCACGACCGTCTACAACACCCAGCCCTTCATGCTGCTGGTGCTTGGCGCGCTGTTTCTCGGCGAAAAAATCACCGCGACCAAGCTGTTCTGGCTGGTGCTCGCCTTCGCCGGCATGATAGCGATCGTGCAGGGGAAACCAGGTGGAAGCGGCGATGCGCTCGACGGCTACGGCCTCGGTATCCTGATGGCGCTGGGCGCGGCTTTCTTCTACGCGCTCGCAGCGCTTGCCGCGAAATGGCTGAAGGGCACGCCGCCGCATCTTATCGCGCTAATCCAGGTCGCGACCGGCATGCTGATGCTGGCGCCGATGACCGACTTTTCGCATCCACCCGCGGATGTGGGGACGTGGGCGATCCTTATCACCGTCGGCGTCGTTCATACCGGGCTGATGTATGTGCTGCTCTATGGCGCGATCCAGCGGCTGCCGACGCATCTCACCGGCGCCCTGTCCTTCCTCTATCCGATCGCGGCGATCCTCGTCGACCGGCTGGCCTTCGGCCACGCGCTGCAGCCGATGCAGATCGCGGGCGCGGCGATCATCCTGCTTGCCGCCGCCGGCATGAACCTCGGCTGGAGCCCAAGATGGCTGCGGCCGCGGGCGCTGGAGAGTTGAGAGCTGAAGCGCGTCGCATGGAACTGCTGCACACGTCCGGATGACATGCATTGGCGTGCCGGCATCGATGGCCGGCACGCCGGTTTGCCGGTCTTACTTCTGGCGGCGCGTCGTTTCGAACAGGAACCAGGTGCGGCGCTCACCCTCGTCGATCCAGTTCTCGATCAGGCTGGCGGTCGCGACATCATTATGCTCGTCGCAGAGACCATGCAGCTGGCGCAGCAGCGAAACGAGCTGGCCATTGTCCTCGCGCAGTTCCGACAGCATGTCCTCGGCCGTGACGAAATCAGCGTCATTGTCGGTTATGCGCTGCTGGCGGGCGATCTGGCCGATGGAGCGCAGCGTCACGCCGCCGATCTTGCGGGCGCGCTCGGCAATGTCGTCGGTCATGGCGAATATCTGCTCTGCCTGTTCGTCGAGCAGCAGGTGATAGTCGCGGAAATGCGGGCCGGACATGTGCCAGTGGAAGTTCTTGGTTTTCATATAAAGGGTGAAGACATCGGCGAGCAGTGCGGTCAGCGCCGCCGAAATATCGGTGACGGCATTGGTCGGCAGGGTGGAAGGGGTCTTGAGCGGCGAAAGTCTGCGGGACTCGGCTGAGGTAGGGGACATTCATTTTCTCCTTGGTGATGAAAATCTCGACGGCGCCATCGGTCTTTTCGGGGAGCGCAAAGGGTGCCGATGGCGCGCGTGCAGAGAGAGAACTAGCAAGGCCGGATCGCTTTCCAAGTGGCTTATCGTTCAGCAGACCTATTCCTTATGGTCATGGACCGATCAGCGCCGAAGCATTGATGACGGCGTGAAGCGCGCCTATAGAGAGATCGCGCAATCCAGTGGATATCAAAGATGAGCCTCACCGCCCTGATCACCTATGCCGGAGCGCTGTTCATCGCAGCCGCCATCCCCGGACCCGGGATTACCGCGATCGTCGCCCGCGCGCTCGGCTCGAATTTCCGCGAGACCTTCTTCATGGGCCTCGGCCTGGTGCTTGGCGACATGAGCTATCTGACAGCGGTCATTCTCGGCCTGGCCTTCGTCGCGCAGACCTTCACCGAAGTGTTCATCATTATCAAAATCGCCGGCGCCCTCTATCTCGGCTATATCGCCTGGAAACTCTGGACGACCGGGCTGCTGCCGCAGGACATCGCGGCGAAGAAATCCAGCAATATCGGCCTATCCTTCCTCTCCGGCCTGCTGGTGACGCTCGGCAATCCGAAGACGATGCTGTTCTATGTCGCCCTGGTGCCGACGCTGATCGATATCGGCAATATCGGCTTGCGCGACTATGCGATGCTGCTTGCGGTGACCTTCGTGGTGCTGATCACCGTGCTCGTGCCCTATATGCTGCTGGCCTCGCGGGCCCGCACGATGCTGAAGCGACCGCGCGCGCTGCAGGCGCTGAACCGGGTTGCCGCCGGCATCCTGGCCGGCACGGCAGCCTTCATCGCCACCCGGGCTGCCTGAAATAAACATTCGGCAAGAACCGGTTTTCAAAGGTTTTTTTCTCCGCTCCCCGCTCCCCCGGGGTGAACGCGGTCTGGCCTCTTCAGGCCTTTGACCCTATTCTCCTCCTCGATTTCAGGAGCAGGATTTCAAAGGGAGGCACCCATGTCGCACAAGCCCGGCCGCGGCCGCATCTATTCCTCGATCACCGAGACCATCGGCGATACGCCGCTCGTGCGCTTCGACAAGCTGGCGCGGGAAAAGGGCGTGGTGGCCAATCTGATCGGCAAGCTCGAATTCTTCAACCCGATCGCCTCGGTCAAGGACCGCATCGGCGTGGCGATGATCGAAGGCTTGGAAGCGCAGGGCAAGATCACGCCCGGCAAGACGGTGCTGATCGAACCGACCTCGGGCAACACCGGCATTGCGCTCGCCTTTGCCGCCGCCGCCAAGGGATATCGGCTGATCCTCACCATGCCGGAAACCATGTCGGTCGAGCGCCGCAAGATGCTGGCGCTGCTCGGCGCCGAGCTCGTGCTGACTGAGGGACCGAAGGGCATGAAGGGCGCCATCGCCAAGGCGGAGGAACTGGCAGGGTCGCTTCCCGACGCCGTCATTCCGCAGCAGTTCGAAAATCCGGACAATCCCGAGATCCACCGCAAGACCACGGCCGAGGAAATCTGGAACGACACCGACGGCACGGTCGACATCCTCATCTCCGGCATCGGCACCGGCGGCACGATCACCGGCGTCGGCCAGGTGCTGAAGAGCCGCAAACCCGAGATCCAGATCATCGCCGTCGAGCCCGCCGATTCACCGATCCTCTCCGGCGGCAATCCCGGCCCGCACAAGATCCAGGGCATCGGCGCCGGCTTCGCCCCAAAAATCCTCGACACCGGCATCTACGACGAGGTCGTCACCGTCACCAACGACGAGGCCTTCGAACAGGCGCGCCTGGTCGCAAGGCTCGAAGGCGTGCCGGTCGGCATCTCCTCGGGCGCGGCGCTGGCCGCCGCCATCAAAGTCGGCAGCCGTCCGGAGAACGCCGGCAAGAACATCGTCATCATCATCCCGTCCTTCGCGGAGCGGTATCTGTCGACGGCGCTGTTTGAAGGGCTGGGTAGCTGAATAGCGAATAGCGCGAATAGCGCGAATAGCGCGAATAGCGAATAGGATGAAGGCCTGCTTGGTGACGGGCAAGGCACTTAACTATTCGCTATTCGCTACTTCCTATTCGCTTCTATCCTCACGCCGCCGCCGTCAACCTCTCCCCTGCAATGCGGTAAGAAATCGCTTCGGCGAGATGGAGGCGGCCGACCGTCGGTTTGCCGTCGAGGTCGGCGAGGGTGCGGGCGACCTTGAGGACGCGGTGGTAGCCACGGGCGGAGAATTTCATCTTTTCGGCGGCGTCGCGCAGCAGCTGCAGGCCGCCGGCATCGGGTTCGGCGAGTTTCTCGATCATTGCGGTGGAGCAGCGGGCATTGGTGCCGATGCCCTTTGCGCCGGCGGCCTCGAAGCGCTCCTGCTGGATCTCGCGGGCGCGGGCGACGCGGCGGGCGACGTCGGCGCTGGCCTCAGCGGCCATCGGCCGGATCAGATCAGCGGCGGAGACGGCCGGCACGTCGATGCGGATATCGATGCGGTCCATCAGCGGGCCGGAGATGCGGGCCTGATAATCGCTCATGCAGCGCGGGCCACGGGCGCAAGTATGGCCGGGCTCGCCGGCCATGCCGCATCGGCAGGGGTTCATCGCTGCGATCAGCTGGAATTTCGCCGGATAGGAGACGCGGTGATTGGCGCGGGCGATGACGCATTCGCCGCCTTCGAGCGGCTGGCGCAGCGCATCTAACGCCTGCGGGGTAAATTCGGGAAACTCGTCGAGGAAGAGCACACCGTGATGGGCAAGCGAGGCCTCGCCCGGCCGGGCGCGGATGCCGCCGCCGACGAGGGCGGCCATGGTGGCGGAATGGTGCGGCGTGCGAAAAGGCCGGCGGTCGGAAAGCTTGCCGCCGGAGAGCTGGCCGGCGATCGAATGGACCATCGAAACCTCGAGCAGCTCGGCGGGCGAGAGCGGCGGCAGGATCGACGGCAGTCTTGACGCCAGCATCGACTTGCCGGAACCGGGAGGGCCGACCATCAAGAGATTATGGCCGCCGGCGGCTGCTACCTCGAGCGCCCGCTTGGCGCTTTCCTGGCCCTTGATCTCGGCAAGGTCCGGCAGGTTGGCGGCATTGGCGCGGATCGATGCCTCCGGTCGGGTGAGCACCTGCGTGCCGCGGAAATGATTGGCAAGGGCAATCAGGCTGCGGGGTGCGAGAATATTGACCTCGGCGCCGGCCCAGGCGGCTTCGGCGCCGCTTTCGGCCGGGCAGATCAGCCCCTTGCCGAGCCCATTGGCGCCGATCGCCGCCGGCAGCGCGCCCGATATGGCGGCAATCGTGCCGTCGAGGTTGAGTTCACCAACGACGACATACTCCGCCAGCGCATCGGCAGGGATGGCGCCGAGCGCCGCCATCAGCGCCAGCGCGATCGGCAGGTCGAAATGTGAGCCTTCTTTCGGCAGATCGGCCGGCGCCAGGTTGACGGTCACCCGCTTGGCCGGCAGCGCCAGGCCGGAGGCGTGAAGGGCGGCCTGCACACGTTCGCGGCTTTCGGCCACCGCCTTATCAGGCAGGCCGACGATCTGCATGCCGACTTTGCCGGGAGCGACCATGACCTGGACCTCGACCGGCACACCTTCGATGCCCTGAAATGCCACCGTACTGACACGCGCGACCATAAACCCATCCCCCTGCCCGCAAACTCTTATACCGCCCGCAACCCTTCCGGGCCAGCAGTTGCAATCTGGCATGGAAACAGGAATAAAACAAGAACACGATGGGAACATAGTCAGATGTAGACTGTGACCGGAGTTGTGCCCGGTCATAGCAGGCGCGGGTGGCTCGCGCGCCAAGCTTAGCCGCGCTTGCGCTCGATCGCATCCCAGAGCAGACTGGCGATATCGGCGCCGCCGAATTTCTTGACCTCGCGGATGCCTGTGGGCGAGGTGACGTTGATCTCGGTCATGTAATCGCCGATCACATCGATGCCAACGAGCAGGAAGCCGCGTTCTCTGAGCGCTGGGCCAATGCGGTCGCAGATTTCCTGTTCGCGCGGCGTCAGCTCAGTCGCCTCGGCGCGGCCGCCGACATGCATGTTGGAGCGGCTGTCATGTTCGGCCGGCACGCGGTTGATGGCGCCGGCAAATTCGCCGTCGACCAGGATGATGCGTTTGTCGCCCTTGCGCACGTCGGGCAGATATTGCTGGGCGATGAAGGGCTCGCGGAAAAGCTGGCCGAACATCTCAAGCAGCGACGATAGGTTGCGGTCGTCGCGGGTCGAATGGAAGACACCGGCGCCGCCATTGCCGTAGAGCGGCTTCAAGATGATGTCGCCCATCTCGTCGCGGAAGCGGCGGATTTCGGCGGCATCCTTGGTGATCAGCGTCTTCGGCATCAGGTCGGCGAATTCGGTAACGAAGATCTTCTCCGGCGAATTGCGCACCCAGGCCGGATCGTTGACGACCAGCGTCTTCGGGTGGATGCGCTCGAGCAGATGCGTCGAAGTGATATAGGCCATGTCGAAGGGCGGGTCCTGGCGCAGCAGCACGACATCCATGGTCGAAAGATCGACGC
Organism: Rhizobium sp. NZLR1b; assembly: GCF_019685155.1. Classification (NCBI taxonomy): domain Bacteria; kingdom Pseudomonadati; phylum Pseudomonadota; class Alphaproteobacteria; order Hyphomicrobiales; family Rhizobiaceae; genus Rhizobium; species Rhizobium sp. NZLR1b. The sequence goes on along the minus strand of NZ_JABDWC010000014.1, from coordinate 100,140 downwards.
GCTCCGGCGCGCCGAGTTCAAAGTGATCGCCCTTGACATCGCGCAGCAGCATCGGCTCGACGCTGGCATAGAGCTTGCCGTCGCGAAAACTCAGGCGCTCGGGCGTATAATGGAATAGCCTGTAGCCGCGCACTTGCGCTTCCAGGCTCATGGCGAAGGTGGAGTCACCTGCAATATTGATGCCGGCGACATGGTCCATCTGGACCGCTACATTGGTGATCTTGGCCATTTCCGTCCCTCGCTGAATGCCGGACAGATGTAGGTCGGAGAGATATCAAACGCAACGGCCAATCAAGGGCTTCGCGTTTCGAGGATCCGCATCAGCCGGCCGCGATAGCTGTCGAGAATGACGGCAAGCACGATGACGGCGCCGATGACGATCGGCTTGATATTGTCGTCGGCGCCGAGAAGCTGCAATCCGGTCGACAGGACCTGCAGAATGCAGGCGCCGACCAGCGTGCCGATGATCGAGCCTTTGCCGCCCGAGAGGCTGGTGCCGCCGATGATGACGGCAGCGATGGCATTCAGCTCATAACCGATGCCGGCAACCGGGCTGCCGACATTGAGGCGGAGCAGATAGACCATGGCGGCGATGCCGGCGGTCAGCCCGGAAATGGTGAAGACCGCGATCTTGTATTTTTTCGGCTGATGTCCCGAGAGCCGAACGGCCTCTTCATTGGTGCCGATGGCGAAGACGAAGCGGCCGAAGACGGTATAACGCAGCACGAACCAGCCGATGAGGACGACGACGACCGCAATCAAAAAGATCGATGGGAGTATGCCCCAGAAGATCAGGTTGCCGAAATCGACGAAAGGCTGCGGCAGGCCGGTGATAGTCGAATTGTCGCTGACGACGCGCGCCAGGCCGCTGGCGACGTTGAGCATGCCGAGCGTGACGATGAAGGAGGGAAGCTTCCACTTCTCGCAGATCCAGCCGTTGACGGCGCCAAGCACAGCGCCGGTGCCCATCGCGGCAAGACAAGCGAGAATAATCGCCTGCCATGGCGAAAACATCGGATTGATCATGATCGTTGCGCCGATCACCGTGCAAAGGGCAAGCAGCGAGCCGACCGAAAGATCGATGCCGCCGACCAGGATGACGAAGGTCATGCCCGCAGCAAGCACGGTGTTGATGGCAATCTGCACGAAGATCTTCAGGAAATTCTCCGGCGTCGCGAAATAGGGCGCGGTCGCCGAGAAAAACGCCAGGATCAGAATGAGGGCGATGGCGACGCCCGCCTCCTTCATCGAGATCCGGATAAGCTTGTCCCAGAAGCGCGCCTCTTTTGCCTCGGTCTGTTTTTCAATGTTGGCGGACACGACTGTACTCCTTGTAGGCGAGCGACAGGATCCTGCTCTCGTCAAATTGTTCGCGAGCGATTTCGCCGGATATTTTGCCGTCGGAGAAAACGATGATGCGATGGCAAATGCCGATCAGCTCCGGCAGATCCGAAGATACCACCAGCACACCTTTTCCTTCGGCGGCAAATTTCCACAACAGCTCATAAATCTCGGCCTTCGCACCGACGTCGATGCCGCGGGTCGGCTCATCGAAGATCAGCACCTTGGGGCCGCGGAACAGCCATTTGGCGATGACCACCTTTTGCTGATTGCCGCCGGAAAAGGTCCTGACGGCCTGATGGATGGAGGGCGTCTTGATCCGCAGCTCGCGCACCAGGCGCTGGGCGTGATCATCCTCCGCTTTGCCGCTGATCAGGCCGTTGCGGGAGATCTTGGCGAGATCGGTTATCGTGGAGTTTTGGGCGCAGCTCATGTCGAGCATCAGGCCCTGCATCTTGCGGTCTTCGGTTGCCAGGCACAGCCCGGCCGCAACGGCATCCTTCGGCGAATTGATTTCGACCAGCTCGCCATTCAGACGGATTTCGCCGGATGCCTTGACGTCGGCGCCGAAGAGAGCCCGAACCGCCTCGGTGCGGCCGCTGCCGACAAGGCCGGCAATGCCGACGATTTCGCCCTTGGCGACGGAAAAGGACAGTTCCGGGCTGTTGCGGTTCACCTTCAGGCCGGAAACGCCGAGCGCTTCGCCAGATACGATGCTGTCGCCTTTAAAAATGCCGTGATCGGAAAGCTTGCGCCCGACCATCAGCTCGACGATGTCAGGGATAGCCAATCCCGCCAGCGGACGGGTAATCACATGCTGGCCGTCGCGCAGCACCGTCACGTCGTCACCGACGTCGAAGATCTCCTCCAGCCGGTGTGAGATATAGAGCGTGGTGACGCCACGCCGCTTCAGGCGCTTCAGAATTTCGAAGAGGCGATCGACCTCCTTGGAGGTCAGAGTTGCCGTCGGTTCGTCGAGAACGAGAAGCTTGCTTTCGTAACAAAGCGCCTTGGCGATCTCGACCAGTTGCAGCTGCGCGACGCTGAGGCTGCCTGCCAGCGTCGTCGGGGCAACGTCGAGACCGACCTCTTCGAGGAGTTCGGCCGCCCTGGCGTTCATCGCCTTATAGTTCACCAGGCCATATCGGCGCGGCAGATGCTCAAACAAGAGATTTTCGGCAACCGTCAGGTTGGACAGCGGGTGCAGTTCTTGGTGAATGACGCGGATGCCGGCCTTGAACGCCTCCAGCGGCGAGGAGGGATGGTAAGGTTTGCCGTCAAATAGAATATGGCCGTCATCCGGCCTGAAGACGCCGCCGAGCAGATTGATCAGCGTCGACTTTCCGGCACCGTTCTCGCCCAGGAGAACGTGCCCCTTGCCGCGGCTGATCCGCATCGAGACATCCTTGAGGGCCACGACGCCGGGGAAGCGCTTGCCGATCCCTTCCAGTCTCAGGATGTCGTCATCTGCTGCGTCTGACACGTCGACCTCATGCACGATTAGGCGATCCTCCACGAAAGGCGCATCGGAGAGGCTCGAAACAAGCCTCTTCCGGAGCGATCAACGCGTCGATCGGTTGGTAGTCGTTGGCGCCGACAGCAAGCCGGCGCCTCTTTGCCTTGTCGTCGGTAATCCCGATTATTTCAGATCGGCTGCTGTGACGAGCTTGACGTCGGTCTTGACCCAGCCGGTGAATTTTTCGCCGGCAAGTTCCCGCATGCCATAGTCGATGCCCATGACCGCCATCTGCGCGCCGTACTGTTCGACGGTGGCGAGCATCTTGCCATCCTTGATCAGCGGCTGAACGGGCGGAATGTTGTCGAAGCCGACAACCTTGATCTTGCCGGCCTGGCCGGCCGCATCGAGAGCCTTGACGACGCCGAGGGCCATGGAGTCGTTGGCGGCCATGACGCCCTTGATATCCTTATATTTCGTCAGGAAATTGGTCATGACGGTGTTGGCTTCCTCCGTCTCCCAATGGGCGGTCTTGCTGTCAAGAAGCTCAAGCTTGCCGGTTTTGATGGAACCCATGAAGCCTTCCTTGCGCTCCTTGCCATTGTCGGCCTCGGGGTTGCCCTCGAGGATGACCACCTTGGCGCCGGGTCCGAGGTCCTTGGCAAGCGCATCGCCCGCAAGCTTTGCGCCTTCCTTGTTGTCTGGCCCGAAGAACGCCAGATCGATACCGGCTGCCTTCTTGGCACCGGCATCAAGCGGCACGTCGATGTTGATGACCTTGACGCCGGCCTTAACCGCCTTTGCCAGCGGCGTGGCCATTGCCTTTGAATCGGCCGGCGCCACAACGATGATATCGTATTTCTGGGTGACGAAGTTCTCGACGGCATCGACCTGCGAGGCGAAATCACGCTCGTCCTTCATGCCGACGGCCTTGAAGTCGAACTTGTCCTTGTTTTCGGCCGCATATTTGTCGGCGCCGGCCTTCATCTGCTTGAAGAACTCATTCGACAGGGATTTCATGATCAAGCCGACCTTCGGCTTCTCGGCCGCAAAGGCAGGCGACACGCTGCAGGACAGCGCCAGCACCAATGTGCCGGCGAGGCCGAGCTTCAGGGCCGCACGGCGCGGTGCATTGATCAAGACGGATTCACGCTTAGAATTGGACATTTTTTCCTCCCGAACGGCTCTGGGCTCAGCTCCATCTGAGTTGCCCGCGGCAAATGAACCGTTTCCAACACGCACTGGGTAACACGCCCCTAGGAATTGTCAAGATGACTTTGATGAGGCAAGCAGCTCAAAGAAGCGGCAATTTTCTTCCCTTTAGTGACGTGTATGATGAACCGGTTCCATTGAGTGATGCACTGCCTTCATGCTATGAGAGACGGCCATGATGAGTGACGCGCAGCCCTTTGACTGGGGCGGAAAAGACCATTAGCTGGAAGCCGCAGTCATGCGCCCTCGGGCGTCTTGCGAAGGCGAAGATGAAGGGCAACTGTTTCTGTCATGTCAAAGGTCGGGATTAGAGAGGTTGCCACGCTTGCGGGAGTTTCCACCGGCACCGTTTCGAGGGTTTTGAACGACCATCCCTCGGTGACCAAGGAGTTGCGGGCACGCGTCACCGGGATCATCAAAGACCTCGGCTATATGCCCGACCCGTCGGCGCGAAGCATGCGCAGCAAGGTCAGCCGCCTGATCGGCATCGTCATTCCGGATCTGACCAATCCGTTCTTCTCGGAACTCGTGCAATCGGCGGAACAAGCGGCGGCCAATCACGGCTATAATATCATCGTCATGACCTCCCTTGATCATGCCGCCAAGGAAGCCGATCGCATCCAGCAGCTGACGAGCCGTAAGGTCGACGGCATCATCCTCGTTCCGAGCAATGATTTCCATACGATCAAGCTGCCGAAGGGATTGCCGATCGTCGTCGTCGACCGTCTGATGCCAGGATATTCCGGCATTGCCGCCGATCACCGCAATGGCGTTCGCCTTGGCGTCGAGCATCTTGTCAAGCTTGGGCATCGCCGCATCGGCTTCATCTCAGGGCCTGGGCATTCCGTCCCCGCCAATGACCGCCTCATGGGTTATCTCGACGCATTGGAGCAGATGGACGGCGGCGCAAAAACGGCAGGGCCGCCCCTGATTGCCGAGGCGGCTTTCGACTATGAGAGCGGTCGTTCGGCGGGGAATTACCTTCTGGCCCGGGCCCGCAACGAGCGGCCGACGGCGATCTTTGCAAGTTCGGACCAGCAGGCAATCGGCTGCATGCGGGCCGCGCATGACCTGGGAATCCCGGTCCCTGCCGCCCTTTCCATCATGGGCTTCGACGGTATCCCGCTCGCCAGCATGACGACGCCGCGGCTGACGACGGTGAAGCAGCCGATTCAAGACGTGGCCGCGGCTGCGGTGGCCGTTCTTTTGAACAAGCAGACCGCGCCCGAACTCGACAATCCGATCCTGTTTGCATGCGAGGTTCTAAACGGGGAAACCACCGCCCCGCCCCAGCCGGATTAACGCACACCCGGCGGCCCTGCTCAGGCAGCGATGCCCTGGTTGCCGCTATTGCGCAGCATGTTGCGGAGGCGATAGGCGATCGCCAAGGGTTTCGGAAACGGCTTGCGCAGGAAGGCGACCTTGCGGACATAGTTGTCGATCCGCCAGCTCGCCCAGGTGCCGCCGGCAAAAAACGCGACGTCGCCGGCGCAAAGCGTTCGTTCGGTGCCGTCCTCGGCGGTGATATGGACCTCGCCTTCGAGGATCATCACGGTCTCGTCCCAACCGAAATACCAGCGGAATTCGCCGGCGGTGCAGTCCCAGATCGCCGTCAGCGAGGCCTCGTCATGGCCGCGCGAATGTTCGGCGGTGCGGGCCTGCGGATTGCCGCTGACGATCCAGTCCGGATTGATCGGCGAAGGCTTCAGCGGCAGCAGGTCGCTTGCATGCGCGACGAAAGATTTCCCCGCCGGCTTCGCCACGGCATAAGGCACCGAGCGCGCCGCCATGGCGACCGCACTTGCAAGCATCAGCTTCCAGGCCATGAACAACCCCAATTGTTATCCCTACCGAGGGGGTAGCAGAGAGTCGTAAGAACCTGGTTCACGCGGGGACTAAAAGTTTAACGATTGGGACGGCGATCTTGAAAGGCGGGCTAAAGCCCTTTGTTTTTATGCATGTCGTTGTCCCGGAACCGCTGCACACTTCCGGGCGACATGCATTAGAAAGCGTCTTGAAAGTGCCGCGGCAGCCGGCCGGGCGTGACCGCGACGATATCATAGCGCTGGGAAAGACGGGCCTGATCCGCCTGGCGGGCGAGCCAGAGATCGCTTGCCGCTCGTATCCGTTTTTGGGCAGAGACAGAGACGGCGTCGACGGCTGCGGCTTCGCCATGGCGGGCCTTGACCTCGACGAAGACAGCGAGATCGCCTTTGCGGGCGATAATGTCGATCTCGCCGAACCGGGTGCGGTGGCGCAGCGCCAGGATGCGGTAACCCTTCAGCATCAGAAAGAGAGCGGCGACATATTCCGACATCAGCCCCCGGCGCAGCGCTTTTCTTCTTATGGCGGTGAGGTCGTTATCGCCCATCGGCGCCCTTCAGCTCCAGCAGGCGCTGGTAGAGCACCTTGCGCGGCAGGCCAGTGAGACGGGCCGCCTCGGTCGCCGCCTTGGCCGTCGGCATGGTCTTGACGAGATCGGCCAGCACGGCTTCGACATCGGCCTCCGGCGTTTCCACAGGCTCGGGCGGGCCGACGACGAGGACGATCTCGCCCTTGACGTTTTCCACCTGCTGATAATGCGCGGCAAGCTCACCAAGCGTGCCGCGGCGGAATTCCTCATAGGTCTTGGTCAGTTCACGGCAGACGGAGGCAGGCCGGGTGCTGCCCAGCACATCGGCGGCGGCCAGAAGCGTGGCGCCGATACGGTGCGGCGATTCAAAGAAGATCAGCGTTGCCGGGGCTGCGGCTAATTCGCCAAGACGATCGCGGCGGGCCTTGTCCTTGACCGGCAGGAAACCGGCAAACAAAAAGGCATCGTTCGGCAGGCCGGAGCCGACAAGGGCTGCAAGCGGTGCCGAGGCGCCGGGAATGGGGATGACGCGGTGACCTGCCGTGATCGCCTGCTGCGCCAGCCGATAGCCCGGGTCGGAGACCAGCGGCGTGCCGGCATCCGACACCAGCGCCACCGAGCGGCCGGCCTCCAGCGCCTGGATGAGCCGCGGGCCGGCCTCATCGGCATTGTATTCGTGATAGGCGAAGGGACGGTTCTGGATGCCATAGCGGTCAAGCAGAACGCGGGTGACGCGCGTATCCTCGCAGGCAAGCACATCGGCGCCGGCCAGCGTTTCCAGCGCCCGCAGCGTGATGTCGCCGAGATTGCCGATCGGCGTGGCGACCAGATAGAGCGCCGGTTCCAGCGGCCGCGCCGGCACCGCCATATTGTGCAGGCGGAAGCTTCGCCGGTTGGCGGCCTGCTCTGTCGTTTCCTCATTCATGCCATTTGCTTTCGTCCCGCCGTCATCGCGCCTTTATGGGCGAGCGGCGCAGCTTCGGCAAGGGTTCGGATTTCTGTGCGCATTGCGCTGGAAAACCGCAAATGCAGGCGCCTGGCCCTCCATGCCTCTTGCAAACCGATGCTGAAGTCTGCCATTTTGCCCGTCCACTCACCCGGCCCAGGCCGGGAAAGCATTCTTCGGGTGCTCGATGCGCCCGGACAGTCACGGTCGAAAGCGGTAGCATCCCATGCGTATTACTATTGAGCGGTCAAACCTGTTGAAATCGCTGAACCACGTGCACCGCGTGGTCGAACGTCGCAACACGATCCCGATCCTGTCCAACGTATTGCTGAAGGCCGATGGCCAGAACCTTGACATGAAGGCGACCGACCTCGACCTCGAGATTACCGAGGCGACGCCGGCAAGCGTCGAGCAGGCCGGCGCCACCACCGTTCCCGCCCATCTTCTCTACGATATCGTGCGCAAACTTTCCGACGGATCGGAAGTGCTGCTGGCGACCAGCGCCGACGGCGGCTCGATGACCGTGCAGTCCGGCCGCTCGAAATTCTCGCTGCAGTGCCTGCCGCAATCGGACTTCCCGGATCTGACCGCCGGCACCTTCACGCATTCCTTCAAGCTGAAGGCGGCCGATCTGAAAATGCTGATCGACCGCACCCAGTTCGCGATCTCGACTGAGGAGACCCGCTATTATCTCAACGGCATTTTCTTCCATACGATCGAGAGCAAGGGCGACCTGAAGCTCAGGGCGGTCGCCACCGACGGCCACCGGCTGGCGCGCGCCGATGTCGATGCGCCCTCCGGCTCCGAAGGCATGCCCGGCATCATCATTCCGCGCAAGACGGTCGGCGAACTGCAGAAGCTGGTCGACAATCCTGAAGTGATGGTGACCGTCGAGGTCTCCGACGCCAAGATCCGCCTGACAATCGGCTCGATCGTCATGACCTCAAAACTGATCGACGGCACCTTCCCGGACTACCAGCGGGTCATCCCGACGGGCAACGACAAGGAAATGCGCGTCGACTGCACGACCTTCGCCCAGGCCGTCGACCGCGTCTCGACCATCTCGTCCGAACGCGGCCGCGCCGTGAAGCTGGCGCTTTCCGAGGGGCAGTTGACGCTGACCGTCAACAATCCGGATTCCGGCAGTGCGACCGAGGAAGTCGCCGTCGGCTACGACACGGATGCGATGGAAATCGGCTTCAATGCCAAATACCTGCTCGACATTACCGCGCAGCTTTCCGGCGAAGAGGCGATCTTCCTGCTGGCCGATGCCGGCTCGCCGACGCTGATCCGCGACACGGCAGGCGACGATGCGCTCTACGTGCTGATGCCGATGCGCGTCTGACGGGAACGAAGGCCTCCCGTCTCCGTTTTTCCTCCTGTCGAAGCGGAGGATCCGATGATGACAAACACGGGAATGGTGCGCATCGGCGTATCCGGCTGGACCTATGCGCCCTGGCGTGGCCAATTCTACCCGGAGGACCTGCCGCAGAAGCAGGAGCTCTCCTACGCTGCCCGACACTTCCCGTCGATCGAGATCAACGGCACTTTCTACAGTCTGCAGCGTTCCGAAAGCTTCGGCCGCTGGCGCGACGAAGCGCCCGATGATTTCGTCTTCGCGGTCAAGGGGCCGCGCTTCATTACCCATATGCTGCGGCTGCGCGCGATCGAGACGGCGCTCGCCAATTTCCTTGCCTCCGGCCTGCTGCGGCTCGGCCCGAAGCTTGGGCCGATCCTCTGGCAATTTCCACCGAACATGGCCTTCGATGCCGATCTTTTCGAAAATTTCCTGGCGCTGTTGCCGCAGGACCGCGATGCAGCGACAGCACTTGCCAAGCGGCATGACGGGCATGTCAAGGGACGGGCCTGGCTTCGAAGCGATGGCGATCAGCCGATCCGCCACGCGCTCGAAATCCGCCACGACAGCTTCCGCTCTGCCGCCTTCATCGAGATGCTCAGACGCCACAATGTTGCGCTCGTCTGCGCCGACACGGTGGAATGGCCGCTGCTGATGGATATCACCGCCGATTTCATCTATTGCCGCCTGCATGGCTCCGAACAGCTCTATGTCAGCGGCTACGCGGACGAGGCCCTCGACCTCTGGGCAGACCGGATCCGCTCCTGGGCAACCGGCGGAGAACCGGAAAATGCGATGCGGGTGCTGGCGCCGCTTACGCCGCGCAACACGGGCCGCGACGTCTATCTCTATTTCGACAATACCGACAAGAAGCTGCGCGCGCCCATCGACGCCGATCATCTGAGCGAAAGGCTTGCCGATCTCATGCCGCGTTCGGCGCCGAAAGCCGCATGAGCTGTTGATGCCGATGTCCTCGTTGCGAAAATCCTTGTCCCGGGAACGACAACCGGCATATTAAGGCATTCGATCAACGTGCGGATGGGTGGAGAATGCGCTTACGAGTCAAGGTGAAGGAACACCTCGGGAAGAGATTCGATGAGGAGATCCGTTTCTTCCGGGGCATGATGCAGGGGCCGAAGACGGTGGGCTCGATCGTGCCGACCTCCTCGATTACCGCCAAGCGCATGGCAAGCGTCATCGACATGCATTCCGGCATGCCGGTGCTCGAACTCGGGCCGGGCACCGGCGCCATCACCAAAGCCATCCTCGGCCGCGGTGTGAAGCCGGACAATCTGGTCGCGATCGAATATTCGACGGATTTCCACCAGCATCTGCAGCGCGCCTATCCCGGCGTGCACTTCATCAACGGCGATGCCTTCGATCTTCAGGCGACGCTGGGTGAATTCGGCGACCGCACGTTCGATTGCGTCATCTCGTGCATTCCGCTTCTGAACTTCCCGATGGCGATGCGGGTGTCGCTGCTCGAAAGCCTGCTCGACCGGCTGCCGGCCGGCCGGCCGGTGGTGCAGATTTCCTATGGTGCGATCTCGCCGATCGCCGCCAATCCCGACCGCTACCATATTCAGCATTTCGACTTCGTCATGCGCAACATTCCGCCGGCGCAGCTCTGGATCTATCGGCGCGGCTGAGATGTTCGGGCTCTACATCACCCATCCGCAGGTCCGGATCGACGCCAACGTGCCGGTGCCGAAATGGGGGCTTTCCGATGTCGGCGCGGTGCGCGCCCGCAAGGCAGCGGAAAGCATCTGGGCGCGGCAGTTGCGGCGCATCGTCTCCAGCGACGAGACGAAGGCGATCGAGACAGCCGAAATTCTGGCGGAAGCCGCCGGCGTGACGATCGAGATCGTCCACGGCATGCACGAGAACGACCGTTCGGCCACCGGCTTCCTACCGCCGCCGCAATTCGAAGAGGCGGCCAACTGGTTCTTCGCCCATCCGGAAGAGAGCTTCAAAGGCTGGGAACGCGCCGTCGATGCCCAGCGCCGGATCGTCGAGGCGGTGAAGAGCGTTCTTGCCACACATGATGCGACAGCGCCGATCGCCTTCGTCGGCCATGGCGGCGTCGGCACGCTGCTCAAATGCCATCTGGCGGGCAAGCCGATCGGCCGCGACCGCGACCAGCCGGGCGGCGGTGGCAATCTCTATGCTTTCGGCCTTGCGGATCGGCTCCTATCATGCGACTGGACACCCATCGAAGACTGGCAGGGGTGACTTCAGATGGACGCACGCGAGCGGTTGATCGTCGGCCTGGATGTTCCAACGATCGACGAGGCGGAAAGACTGGTTTCAACGCTCGGCGACGACATTGTCTTCTATAAGATCGGCTATCAGCTGGTCTTTGCCGGCGGCCTCGAATTTGCCCGCGACCTTGCCGCAAGCGGCAAGAAGGTCTTTCTCGACATGAAGCTGCTCGACATCGACAACACGGTTGCGTCAGGCGTCGAGAACATCGCCAAGATGGGCATGTCGATGCTGACGCTGCACGCCTATCCGAAGGCGATGAAGGCGGCAGTCGAGGCAGCGGCCGGTTCCAGCCTCTGCCTGCTCGGCGTCACCGTGCTGACCTCGATGGATGCCGACGACCTTGCCGATGCCGGCTATAGCCAAGATCCGCACAGCCTGGTGCTGCGCCGCGCCGGACAGGCGCGAGTTGCCGGCATGGGCGGCATCGTCTGCTCGGCAGCTGAGGCGGCCGAGGTGCGCGAGATCGTCGGGCCCGACATGGCAATCGTCACCCCCGGCATTCGACCGACCGGCAGCGACCATGGCGACCAGAAGCGGGTGATGACGCCGTTCGACGCGCTGAAGGCGGGGGCGACGCATCTCGTCGTTGCCCGGCCGATCGTCAAGGCGCCCGATCCCCGGCAAGCGGCCCGCGCCGTCCTCAACGAAATGGTCGGCGCGCTCTGGCCGGCAAACCGCTGACAGAACCCAACACAAAAGGGAGAAGATCATGGCCAAGGGATACTGGATCGCCCGCGTCGATGTTCGCGATGCCGAGCGCTACATGGATTACGTGGCGGCGGCCAAGCCGGCCTTCGAAAAATACGGCGCGAATTTCCTGGCGCGCGGCGGCGCCTTCACCGAACTCGAGGGCAAGGCGCGGGTGCGCAACGTGGTGATCGAATTCCCCTCGCTGCAGCATGCGGTCGACTGCTATAATTCGCCGGAATACCAGATCGCCGCGAAAATCCGTCAGGAAGTGGCGGATGCGGAAATGGTCGTCGTCGAGGGCGTCTGACCCGGCTCGAATCCGCAAAAACTGAGGGCGCGATAGGCCTTCCCGTCGCGCCGGGATTGGGCTAAGACGGAGCCGATACAGCATCCCGCCAAGCCTTTCGAGGAGCCTGCCATGACCCTTGCCAACCTGCCGCCGCTCGTCACCGTATTCGGAGGGTCCGGCTTTGTGGGCAGGCACGTGGTCCGGGCACTCGCCAAGCGCGGTTATAATATCCGCGTCGCCGTGCGCCGTCCCGATCTCGCCAATTTCCTGCAGCCGCTCGGCAATGTCGGGCAGATCTCCTTCGTGCAGGCGAACCTGCGCTATCGCAGCTCGATCGACCGCGCCGTCGACGGTGCGAGCCACGTCGTCAATTGCGTCGGCATTCTGCACGAGACCGGCCGCAACACCTTCGACGCCGTGCAGGAATTCGGCGCCCGCGCGGTTGCCGAAGCGGCGCGCGGCGCAGGCGCCACGCTGACCCATATTTCGGCGATCGGCGCCAATGTGAATTCGGATTCAGGTTATGGCCGCACCAAGGGCCGTGCCGAAACCGCAATCCTCTCCATCAAGCCCGATGCGGTGATCTTGCGTCCGTCGATCGTCTTCGGACCGGAGGACAGCTTCTTCAACAAGTTTGCCGATATGGCCCGCATGTCGCCCGTCCTGCCCTTGGTCGGCGGCGGCAAGACGAAATTCCAGCCGGTCTATGTCGAGGATATCGCCGAGGCCGTTGCCCGCGCCGTCGATGGCAAGGTCGCAGGCGGCAAGATCTATGAGCTTGGCGGGCCTGAGGTCTTGAGCTTCCGCGAATGTCTCGAGACAATGCTGAAGGTGACGTGCCGCAAGAACCCGCTGGTCTCCCTGCCCTTCAGCGTCGCTTCGCTGATCGGCAGCATCGCTTCGCTGATCCCCTTCGTGACGCCGCCGATCACCCCGGATCAGGTTCGCATGCTGAGATACGACAACATCGTCTCCGCAGCAGCCGAGGCGGAAGGCCGCACCCTGCAGGGCCTCGGCATCACGCCGACCATGGCAGCGTCGGTGCTCGACTCCTATCTCGTGCATTATCGGCCGCATGGCCAGTACACGGGCACCGGCAAGGCCGCCTGACCAATTTTTTGAATCTTCGGAACGACGCCGTTCGCGCATGACGCGGACGGCGTTTTGCTTTGCCGGCTCAAGCAAAGCTGGCACAAGTTTGAAATGGTGTTGTGCCGGCCATACCAAGTGCAGTTGCATAAAAGACGCATCGGAAATTTTGTGGAATTAACGCCAAATTTAGCAGGAACGTTTATTGCTATTTGCCATTCCACTGACTACCAAACCCGCGCGTCTTCCGACGGACTCAACGCCTGGGATCGCGTGCGGCAATCACTGTGAAAGGCAATTCTCGATGGGCAAGTCAATCGCGCTCCTTTTTGCGTGTGCGGCGCTAATTATCCTGGCAGGCTCCTTTGTGGCTCCAGGTTCTGTCGCGGCGATAAAGGGTGATTGCTCGCCGGCCTACGGCGTCGATCCTTGCTCGACGGCTTCGATCAGCCATTGACGAAAAGGCCGCGCCTCGATGCCGGCCTCACAAAGACAAGCAGCGGCCGGAGCGTCTGAAGCAGGACGTTCCCAATAAACGCTCGGTCTTGCCGGCTTTAAAAGCAGCGGGCGTCTACTCTTTCAACATTGCTATCTGAAAAATCGGCTGCTTCCGGAAATCGGAGGCTTGATCGCCAAGCGCGCCAGGGCATTTGCATTCGCGCCTGGAGATCGCGCGAATGCAATGCGTTTTTAGGAATGTCTCAGGCGATCAGGCCGGTTGCCGCCATGCCGAGCAGCAAGGCGCCGAGAATGATGCGGTAGACGGCAAACAGCGTGAAGCGGTTGCTTCTGATATAGGCCAGCAGCCATTTGACGGCGACGAACGCGACGACCGTGGAGACGACGAAGGCGATGCCGAGCGCCGTCCAGTCTTCGTTTGCCGCGCCGCCATCCTTGAAAGTCTTCAGCAATTCATAGCCGCTCGCGGCATACATGGTGGGGATACCGACGAGAAAGGCGAATTCGGTCGCAGCGGCGCGGTTGCCGGTGCCGGCCAGCATGGCGACGAAAATCGTGGCGCCGGAGCGCGAGGTTCCCGGGAAGACGCCCGCAACGATCTGGGCGATGCCGACCAGGATGGCGACAAGCCAGGTGATCTCCTTATGGGGGGCTTTGCGCGCCGCGGCCCATTCGGCGAAGATCATCCAGATACCGCCGATGATAAGCGCCCAGGCGATCGGCGTTGCGGTCTCCGGCAGTTCAAAGCCGAGCTTCTTGACGATAAGTCCGAGAATTGCGGTGATGAGGAAGGCGGCGATCAGCTTGGCGGCGTAATCGCGGTTCTCCGGCACCCGCCAGCCCAGCAGCAAATCCAGCAGGCGACGCCAATAAATGATGGTGACGGCGAGGATAGCACCCGCCTGAATGACGATGTTGAACATGTCCGACCGGTGGCCGAGCCATTGCTCCGCAATGATGAGATGGCCGGTGCTCGAGATCGGCAGAAACTCGGTGATCCCCTCGATGACACCGAGAATGGCAGCATTGATATAGTCCATAAATTGTCTCCGGTTTAAAGGTCGGTCAGACTTGAGCCGCGCTTGAGCCTAGCTTCAGCCGATCAGGCGCGGCCGCTATCCTCATACGCAAGAAGCGTGTTTTGTCTTTCGTCAGTTGGCGTGAAAGCCGATTCGCTTGTATTGGCCGGGCCAAACTCCTATAGCTTCAACCAATGAGTCATGACTAGGGCGCTATAACCGAGCTGCCACACAGTCCTGTAACAGCAATCATAAAGCCCGAGTATCGATGCCCACGCTTTATCATCATCCCATGTCATCCGCATCCCGCTTCGTCCGGCTGATCCTGGCCGAATACGGCTATCAGGCCGATCTGATCGAGGAGCAGACATGGGAGAAGCGCCGGGATTTCCTGGCGCTCAACCCGGCCGGCACGCTGCCGGTCTATGTCGACGACAGCATGCGGGCGCTCTGCGGCGCGACCGTCATTTCCGAGTACCTGGACGAGACGCACGGCGTGTTGAAACGCGATCGGCGGCTGCTCGCCGAGGACCCGTTCCAGCGGGCGGAAATCCGCCGGCTGAGCGAATGGTTCATGCAGAAGATGGAAAACGACGTGACCAAGCCGCTCGCTCGCGAGCGTGTCTACAAGTTGCAGATGACCGCCGATCAGGGCGGCGGAGCGCCAGATTCGAAGGTTTTGCGCACGGCCCGCGCGAATATTCGCCAGCATATGCGCTATCTCACCTGGCTTGCCGGCTCGCGCCAGTGGCTGGCTGGCGAGCGGATGAGTTATGCCGACCTTGCCGCCGCGGCCTCGATTTCGATCCTCGACTATCTCGGCGAGATCGACTGGGCGGATGCGCCCCTCGTCAAGGACTGGTACCAGCGGCTGAAGTCGCGTCCCTCCTTCCGGCCGATGCTGACCGAACGGGTGCGCGGGCTGACGCCGGTTTCGCACTATGCCGACCTGGATTTCTGACGAGGGCTCTTCATGCCCGAAGCTGATAGAGATGACAAAGAGCGCCGCCGCCGCGACAATTTGACCGCGTTGGTGCGGGCGGAATCCGCCGCCAAGGGCTTCGATCTCTGTCGCATCACGCGGCCCGACGCGATCCCGCAAGCGAAGGAGCGCCTTGGCGAGTTCATCGATGCCGGACGGCACGGGACGATGGCGTGGATGGCGGAGACGCGCGAACGGCGCGGCGATCCGCTGACACTCTGGAGCGAGGTGCGCTCCGTCGTCGTCTTCGGCCTCAATTACACCCCGGAGGAAGATCCGCGCGGCATTCTCGACAAGCCGGACAGAGCGGCGATCTCCGTCTATGCGCGCAACCGCGATTATCACGACATCATCAAGGGCCGGCTGAAGGAGATCGCCACGCGCTTTGCGGCACGCGCCGGCGCCGATGTGAAGGTGTTCGTCGATACCGCGCCTGTGATGGAAAAGCCGCTGGCGGCGGCAGCCGGCCTCGGCTGGCAGGGCAAACACACCAACCTCGTCAGCCGCATACACGGTTCGTGGCTGTTCCTCGGCACGATGTTCACCACGGCGGATCTTGCCGTCGATGCTGCGGAGACCGATCATTGCGGCTCCTGCCGCGCTTGTCTCGACGTCTGCCCGACGGCCGCCTTCCCGGCGCCTTACCAGATCGATGCGCGGCGCTGCATCTCCTATCTCACCATCGAGCACAAGGGGCCGATCGACCCCGATCTGCGGCCGCTGATCGGCAATCGCATCTATGGCTGCGACGACTGTCTGGCCGCCTGCCCCTGGAACAAGTTCGCAAGCTCCGCTTCCGAGATGAAGCTGAAGGCACGGGAAGATCTGCGCGAGCCGACGATCGCCTTTCTGCTGACGCTCGACGATGCCGGCTTCCGCATCTTCTTCAGCGGCTCGCCGGTGAAGCGGATCGGCCGCGACCGCTTTATCCGCAATGTGCTGATCGCCGCCGGCAATTCCGGCGAGACGGCGCTGGTCGGGCAATGTCGTTTACTCGCCGACGATGCCTCGCCGGTGGTGCGCGGGATGGCGGTCTGGGCGCTGTCGCGGCTGATGGAGGCTGGCGAATTTACGGGTTTTGCCGCACGAAGGGCAGACGAGAGTGACGACGACGTGCTGAACGAATGGCGGCTGGCGGGAGTGAGCTGATGCATGTGATGATCTTTGGCTGCGGTTATTCCGGCACGGCGATCGCCAAGGCCTTCGCCCGCAACGGCGTGCGCATTTCCGGCACCACGCGCTCGGCCGACAAGGTGGAGGCGCTCCGGCAAAACGGCGTCGAAGCCTTCCTTTTCGATGGCGAGACCCTGGACGACCAGTTGCGCCGAGCCCTGGAGAGCGTCACCCATCTCGTGCAGTCGATCGCGCCGGGGAAGGGTGACCCGCTGCTGCGGCTGCTCGGCGAAGGCGGCGCAAGCCTGCCGCCCAGGCTCGAATGGATCGGCTATCTCTCCACGGTCGGCGTCTATGGCGATCACAAGGGCGCCTGGATCAACGAGGACACTCCGTGTGTTCCGGTTTCCGGGCGGTCGAAGGAGCGGCTCGAGGCGGAAGAGGGCTGGCTGGCGATGGGCCGGGAGCGCGGCGTGCCGGCGGCGGTGCTCCGGCTTGCCGGCATCTATGGGCCGGGACGCAATGCCTTCTGCAATCTGGACAAGGGCACGGCCCGACGGCTGATCAAGAAGGATCAGGTGTTCAACCGTATCCGCGTCGAGGATATCGGTGCGGTGGCCCGCTTCCTGTCGGATGGTGGCCTCGGCGGCATCTATAATGTCACCGATGACCGGCCCGGCCCGCCGCAGGATGTGATCGTCGAGGCGGCGCGGCTGATGGGCGTCGCACCGCCACCGGAGCAGGCCTTCGAAACCGCCGAACTGTCACCGATGGCGCGCTCCTTCTACGGCGAGAACAAACGGGTTTCGAATGCGAAACTGAAGGCCGCCGGCTTCGAATTCTCCTTCCCGAACTATCCGATGTCGCTTGCGCAATTGTGGCAGGACGGACGTTGGCGGGGTTAGAACCGGCTGCTCGATGTGACCGACGTCATCGCCCAAAATGAGTAGGAAATTCCTACTTTCCGCATTTGGCGGGACGAATTTCGCCCTTTATTATAGTTAACGGCCTTTAAATTTGCGCAAATGTGGCAGCAAATATGGCAAAGTCGGAAAAAAATTTTTGCGATTTTTGTGAACGCCGGGATGTTAACCATTCTTCTGAAAAATTCGTTCGGATTTTAACTGATTTCATTGTGTTTTTTCTGTCGCAGTGATCGCCGCCCGTTTCCGAAATTCCCCCGTCGCGCTCACGAATGTTACAGATTGTAATATTCCGTGATCAACCGCGGCACTTTTTCGCCACTTTTTCACAGATTTAAGCCCCGCCGCCTGTTGAGGCGTTGCGTTCAATAGTTGAGGGATACTCTGTTTTGAAGAAAATACGTCGTTCTATTATCGCTGCCGTAACTATTGCAGCCTGCTCTTCCGTGCTTCCGGCGGAGAGTTTTGCTGGAGATGGTTGCGGCGGTGCTTCATGGTACGCACTTCACTCCAAAACTGCTTCCGGGGAACGTATGAACCCTGCCGTCTTGACTGCCGCACATCGTTCGCTTGCGTTCGGCACCAAGGTGAAGGTCACCAACCGCAACAATGGCCGCACCGTCGTCGTTCGCATTAACGATCGCGGTCCGTTCATCCGCGGCCGGGTGCTCGACCTGTCGCGCGCCGCCGCCCAGAATATCGGCATGGTGAGCTCCGGCACGGCGAAGGTCTGCTACCAGGTAATCAGCTAAGGCGTACTGCCGGACAACCAGCTGCGCCGTCAGCGGCGCTTGCTCTTGCCGTCAATCGCGGTTACCACGCGGTTGAGACTTGTGAACATTCCGCCCCGCGCCTGTCGCGCCCGTGCGGATCGGTCGCAGGCCATGGCAATTAGGAGACTTTGAATGCGTCTGGGCGGCCGCCTCGAAGGGGCGATTTCTGTGCTCGCGGATATCGATGCCCGCAAGCGGCCCGTCGCCGACGCGCTGAAGGACTGGGGCCTCGCGCATCGTTTCGCCGGCTCCGGCGATCGTGCCGCAATCGGCAACATCGTCTATGACGCCCTGCGCATGCGGCTTTCCCATGCCTGGCTGATGGATGACGACAGCGCTGCAGCCATTGCCCATGCCGTCATGTTCCGCCAATGGGGTTTCACACCCGACAGCCTTGCCGCCGAACTGGCGGACGACAAATTTGCGCCGGCGCCGCTGAACGCCGATGCCGCTGCGGCATTTGCCAGCCGCTCGCTCGACGATGCGCCGCCGCATATCCGCGGTGATATCCCCGAATGGGTCCAATCCTCCTTCGAACAAGCCTTCGGCGCCAGCTGGCTCGCCGAGGCACAGGCGCTTGCCGCCCGCCCGACGCTCGATCTGCGCGCCAACATCCTGAAGTCCTCCCGCGACAAGGCCGTCAAGGCGCTCGAACGAGCCGGCGCGCAGGCGGCGAAGATCGCTCGCTACGGCATCCGGATTGCCGCCGGCGAAGGCGCTTCGCGTCTACCCAACGTGACAGCCGAGCTTTCGTTCCAAAAGGGCTGGTTCGAAGTTCAGGACGAAGGATCGCAGATCGTCGCCGACCTGGTGCTTGCCCATGAGGGCGACCAGGTTCTCGACTATTGCGCCGGCGGCGGCGGCAAGACGCTCGCCATGGCGGCCGCCATGCAGAACAAGGGGCAGGTTCACGCCTATGACGCCGACCGCAAACGGCTGGCGCCGATCATCGAGCGGCTGAAGCGGGCGGGCACGCGCAATGTCCAGGTGCATGACGACGCTAGGGCGCTTTCCAGCCTTGCCGGGCGCTGCGACAAGGTGCTGGTCGACGCGCCGTGCACCGGCACCGGCACATGGCGCCGCCGCCCCGATACGAAATGGCGGCTGACGGCAAAGAACCTCGACGAACGCACCGCCCAGCAGCAGGATGCGCTGACGCAGGCAAGTGGCTTCGTCAAGCCAGGCGGCGAGCTGATCTACGTCACCTGCTCGGTGCTGCCCCAGGAAAACGAGGAACAGGTGCGCCGCTTTACGGCTGGCCATCCTGATTTCCAGATCGTCAGCGCCCTGCCCGCCTGGGATGCGCTCTTCGGGAAAGACGTCTCACGTCCGCACTCTTCCGACGGCCTGACGGTGACGCTGACGCCCGCCTCCACCGATACGGACGGCTTCTTCTTCTGCCGCATGCAGCGGAAGGGCTGAGGGCGGTTGCTGCCGCTTTTTCAAGCAGATGCGCTTGGAAGAGCGTGCCTGCGGCGGCTATCCAATCTTACAATCATTCCAAACTAGAGTGTTTGACACAAGTTTGCTTTTGGGCGAAGAGACGGAGCCCGATTATAGCGCCGCGCGTCTTATCAGACGCGCAAAGGACGCTGTAACAGTTTGAATCGGCGCATCGTGCTTTCCGAAAATCGATGCCGATTTTCGGGCCGATGCGCTAGACGGAATATCCGTCACAGGAGAGGATCATGAAGCTCAACACATTCCGCGCAGCCGTGCTGGCGATTGCCCCCGCCGCCCTGCTCGCCCTGCCCGCCCATGCCGAGACCGATGCTGCCGCTGTGGTCAAACACTATGCCGACGTCGGACATGCGAAATACGAAGACTCGCTGACGACGGCAAAGGCGCTCGATACCGCAATCGACGCTTTCCTGAAGGCGCCGACCGACGCGACGCTGAAGGGAGCCCGGGACGCCTGGATCAAGGCGCGCGTTCCCTATCAGCAGACGGAAGTCTATCGCTTCGGCAATCCGATTGTCGACGACTGGGAAGGCGAGGTCAACTCATGGCCGCTCGATGAAGGCCTGATCGATTATGTCGATCCCTCCTATGGCAGCGAGAGCGACGAAAATTCGCTCTATGTGGCAAATGTCATTGCTAACAAGACGATCAAGATCGACGGCAAGGATGTCGACGCTTCCAAGCTGACGCCGGAATTCCTCTCCGGCACGCTCGCCGGGGCCGGCGGCATCGATGCCAATGTCGCGACCGGCTACCACGCCATCGAATTCCTGCTCTGGGGCCAGGATCTGAACGGCACGGGACCTGGCGCGGGCAACCGCCCGGCAACGGATTACGACCTGAAGAACTGCACGCACGGCAATTGCGACCGCCGCGCCGAATATCTGAAATCCGCCTCCACCCTGCTGGTGTCCGACCTGCAGGAAATGACCGACAACTGGAAGGCGGACGGCGCTGCGACGAAGAATGTCGAAGCCGACCCGAAGGCCGGTCTCGTCGCGATCCTGACGGGCATGGGTTCGCTTTCCTACGGCGAGCTGGCCGGCGAGCGCATGAAACTCGGCCTGCTGCTGCACGATCCGGAAGAAGAGCATGATTGCTTCTCGGACAATACCTACAACTCGCATCTGAACGACGCGATCGGCATCGCCGCCGCCTATACCGGCAACTATACCCGGGTCGACGGCACCAAGCTCAGCGGTCCATCGCTGCACGATCTAGTGGCCGCCAAGGACAAGGCGCTCGACGCCGAGATGGAAGACAAGCTCAACAAGACGCTCGATGCGATGAATGCCATGGCAAAGCGCGGCGAGACGGTCGAGAAATACGACCAGATGATCGGTGAGGGCAACAAGGAAGGCAATGCCGTCGTCCAGGCCGCCATCGCCGGGCTGATCGACCAGACGAAATCGGTGCAGCGCGTTATTGCCGCACTCGATCTCGGCACGGTTCAGCTTGAAGGTTCCGACAGCTTGGATAATCCTAACGCCGTCTTCAAATAAGCAAAAAGGCGGGCCGCTTCGATAACGGAGCGGCCCGAACCCTGAAATGTCGCATGCCCCGGCCCGCCGATTGATCGCCAGCGCAGTACTCTGCGCCACGCTTGCCGGTTTTTCCGCAGCACTTGCCGCCGGTTTCGATCTGCCGGCGAAACGCATCGACCTTTCCGAAGCCGATCTCAAGCGCGTCGCCGACGTGACGCGGCCGACCAAGGATTTTTCGAAGGCCGAGCAATACGAAGCGATGCAGGCGGGTGCTACGACTTCGATCGACCCGGTCACCGAAGACAGCTTCTCGCATATTTCGGCCAACATCCCCTTCGAGGAAGAGCAGAATTTCAGGCTCGGCAATTCGCTCTTCCGCAAGCTCTGGGTTTCCGCTCCCTCCTCGACGCAGGCCTCCGATGGCCTTGGGCCGCTTTTCAACGCCCGCTCCTGCATCAGTTGCCATGTCAATGACGGCCGCGGCAAACCGCCGGAGGGTGGCCCAAGTGCTGTCTCGATGCTGCTGCGGCTTTCGCGAGCAGCCGCAACGCCGGACGAGGAAAAGGCGATCGCGGGAGCTGACGTCGTCAACTTCCCCGATCCCGTTTATGGCCATCAGCTGCAGGACTTTGCCGTTCCCGGCCTTGCTGCCGAAGGCCGGATGGCAATCAACTATGATGAAGAGAAGGTGACGCTCGGCGATGGCGAGACCGTATCGCTGCGCCGGCCGCATTATGCGGTGACGAACCTTGCCTATGGATCGCTCGATCAGGCGACGACAATTTCGCCGCGTGTCGCCTCGGCCATGATCGGCCTTGGGCTGATCGAGGCGATTCCCGAGGCCGATATCCTTGCCCATGCCGACCCAGACGATGCCGATGGCGACGGCATCTCCGGCAAGGCGGCGATGGTGCGCGACCACCGCAGCGGCGAGGTTACACTCGGCCGGTTCGGCTGGAAGGCGCAGAACGCCACGGTGCGCGACCAGAGTGCCGATGCCTTTGCCAGCGATATCGGCATCTCGACATCCGATCAGCCGAATGCGCAGGGCGATTGCACCAAGGCGGAAGAGAAATGCCTTGATATGCCGACCGGCGTACAGAAACGGCTGGGGGCGCAAGAGGCACCGGATCCCATTCTCGACCTAGTGACCTTCTATTCCGAAAACCTTGCCGTTCCGGCCCGCCGCAAGGCGAGCTTTCCCGAGACGCTGAAGGGCAAGCGGATCTTCTACGACAGCGGCTGCATTTCCTGCCATGTGCCGAAATTCGTCACCCGCAGGGATTCGCCCGACAAGGCGCAATCCTTCCAGCTGATCTGGCCCTATTCCGACTTTCTTCTGCACGATATGGGCGACGGGCTTGCCGACGGGCAGCAGGTCGGTCTTGCAAGCGGACGTGAATGGCGCACACCACCGCTATGGGGTATAGGACTGACCCGGACGGTCAGCGGACACAGCTTTTTCCTGCATGACGGCCGTGCGAGGGATCTCACCGAGGCGATCCTCTGGCATGGCGGCGAAGCTGAAAAGGCCCGCAACGCTTTCTCCTCCCGGTCAAAAGACGACAGGGCGGCCCTGATTACATTCCTGGAGTCACTTTGATGCGCCTTTGGCACCCCCTGCTCTGCCTCACTCTGATCGGCCTGGCCACATCGGCGGTCGCCCAGACCGCCGCCACCCCTCCGGCAGGGCTGAACGAGGATGCCGTTCCGGCGGTCATGCAGCGCGCCGTCGACGAAGTCATCCGCCCCGGTTATCGCAACATGCAGCAATCGGCCGCCCGGCTGACGACGGCGATGAAGGATCTCTGCGACGACGGCACGCAGCAGACGCTCGACAAGGCCAAATCCACATTTGACGACACCATCCGCTACTGGTCGATCATCGAGATCGTCCAGACCGGGCCTGTCATCCAGGACAATCTCTTCGAGCACATCCTGTTTTACCCCGACCGCAAGGGCGTCGGCCTGAAGCAGGTGCAGGCGCTGATCGCCAAGGCCGATCCGAAGGATGCGGCGGTCGATGCGATCGCCGGCAAGAGCGTTGCGCTGCAGGGCCTGACGGCGCTGGAATACGTGCTTTACGGCAATGGCGCCGACGATCTCGTCAAGCAGAAGGGCGGCTTCCGCTGCCTTTACGGCCAGGCGGTTGCCGGAAACATCCAGCGTGAGGCCGGCGAAGTCGTCGCCGCCTGGGAAAAGCCCGACGGCGTGCAGGCGAGCTGGAAACATCCAGGCCCGCAGAGCAACGATTTCATGGACAACAAGGAAGCGGTGACCGCGCTGCTCGGCATTCTCGTCCACGGCGCGGAGAATGTCCGCGACCAGCGGCTCGAACAGTTCTACAAGGGCAAGGACACCGCACCGCGCCCGCGCATGGCGATCTACTGGCGCTCGAAAAACACCTGGAAATCGATGGCCGCCAATCTGGAGGGACTGCGCACGCTCTGGCAGAAGGCCGGCATGGCCGAACTTCTGCCGCCGGACAAACAGCCGATCGCCGCCTCAATCGACGAGGATTTCAAATCGCTGCTCGACAGCGTGCCGAAACTCAATCCCGACATCGATGCCGCCTTAAGCGATGCGGAGAAGGCCAAGCTCGATACGCTGCTGGCCGAGAGCCGCGATCTGATCACCCGGATCAGCGACGAATATGGCGCCGCCATCGGCCTTTCGGCCGGCTTTTCCTTTTCGGACGGGGACTGAACCAATGATGCGAAGTGCTGCGATGAACCGACGCGATTTCGTCAAGGCGGCCGGGCTCGGCTTCCTCGCCACCCTGGCACCGAAATCGCTGATGGCCCTGGAGCGGGCGGACGCGGTCTATGCCTCGGGCATTCGTGCGGCCGACGGCTCCTTTGCCGTCGCGACTGTGACAGAGCGCGGCGAGGTCATCGATCAGGTCAAGCTTCCCGCCCGGGCTCACGGCATGGCCTTCAGTGCCGCCACCGGCAGGACCGTCGCCTTCGCCCGCCGGCCGGGCACCTATGCGATGATTTTCGATCCGCGAAATAAGGCCGAACCGATTGTCATCAGCTCGCGGGAAGACCGGCATTTCTACGGCCACGGCGCCTTCTCCGCCGATGGTCGTTTGCTCTACGCCAGCGAGAACGACTTCGACGGCAATCGCGGCATGATCGGCCTCTACGACGCCACCGACCGCTTCACCCGCATCGGCGAATTCGAGACCTACGGCATCGGCCCGCACGACATGACGGTCTCCGACGACGGACGTCTTCTGATCGTCGCCAATGGCGGCATCGAGACGCATCCGGATTTCGGCCGCACCAAGCTCAATCTCGGGGAGATGCAGCCGTCGCTGGTGCTGATCGATGCCGCGACCGGTGCTCTGGTCGAAAAACATGTGCTGCCGGCGGAATGGGCAGAACTCTCCACCCGCCACATCGATCTCGATGACAGGGGCCGCATCTGGTTTGCCTGCCAGTACGAGGGTCACCGCAAGGATTTGCCGCCGCTCGTCGGCCATTTCACCAAGGGCGAGGACCTTACCTTCATCGACCTGCCGGAGCAGACGACGCGCAGGCTCGCCAATTACGTCGGAGCGATTGCCGTCAATCGCAGTGAGGGCCTCGTCGGTATCACCTCGCCGAAGGGCGGCGCCTCGGTGACCCTCGACGCAAGGACGGGCAAGGTGCTCGCCGAAACCAGCATTCCGGATGCGGCCGGCATCGCGCCGGCAAAGAGCGGCTTTGCCGTCTCCTCCTATGATGGCGATTTCCTGTCGACCCGCAGCGACGTCGCCTGGGATCAGCACATCGTTCGGATCTGAACCAGCGACGTAGAGCGTGATCTCGCGCGAAAACCGCTCACACATCAGGGCGACATGCATCAACCGTCGCGCACATAGGCCTTCTGCTCGGCGCTGATGCTCGAGGCCGCGGCCCTTGCCGCCTCATGCAGCCATTCGTTTCCGCGTGTCTGGATATCCCGAAGGATCACGGCGACCGCTGCCGCATCGTTGGAATGGCAATTGGCGATCTCGAAGCCCATCAGCTCGAGCATCGTCGGCGAAAGCAGGATTTCGGGGTGCCGGTCGATTTCGATCTTGCAGCTGTTCGGCGAGATCCGGCGTACGAGGATGCGGCCGGAAACCCGGTAATGCGGATCGACGCACCGCATCCGCCCGTCGGCGATCTCGCCCGCATGGATCGCCACGTCCTGTGGTCTGTGGCGAAGCGACCAGGCGGACGGCAGCAGCGCCTTGGCCTCTCGCAGCACCGGTCCGCCCTGCCATTCGGCATAGGCGACGAAACGCGGCCGGCCGAGGCTGCCGGTGCCGCCGCTGCGTGGCTTCGCCACGAAGCTGCCTGAGCCGAGCGGCAGTGCATCTGCGAGCGCCTTGACATAGGCGGAGGGCGGAGGCTCGCTGCCGGGAAGCAGCATTTCATATTTCTCCCAGAATTCCCGACGTTCGGAATTCGGCAGCATCAGCGCCTTGCGCAGCCATTTGTGATCGCGCTCGAGGATGACGGGCAGCGGATTTTCAAGGCCCCTGCAATAGCCGCTCAGGATCAATTCGCCGATCATCCGAACCGAGGGACCATCGTCGCCGCGCGCCAGCACAGCGCTGGCCGCAAGGCGAACGAGATCCAGCGTATAAGGCATCACCGCCGCATCGTCGAAATCATTGACGCCCCAGACGAGCCGGCCCTCGCCATCGCGCCAGGTGCCGAAATTTTCCAGATGGGTATCGCCGATCGCCAGCACCTCGGGCGCGCGGGCGAGTTCCGGGCAGATATCGAGGATAGTCTCGCACCAGCGCCAATAGGTGGCGCGCAGGAAGACGAAGCCGCCGCTTCGCATCTTCTCGTGCTTCTCCCGGAGATCGTCCGCGACGAGATCGGCCCCGAGTTCGCCGGCCAGCCAAGTCTCGAAATTCCGGACCGATTGCGATATCGTCGTCATGCGCCGGCGCTCCATCCTTTCGAGATCCGACGCGGAGAATACGCGCTGGGCGCGAAGCTGCAATCGTCTTCGCACCAGCTTGCATGGTGACGGAAAGGCGAACGGTGGCCCCGGCGACACGGCCGCAGCTTTCCATCGCCGCTGAGACCGATTTCAGCAATGTGCAGCTTGTCGAATCCGGCCCGCCATGCCACTTTCGCCGCTGCAAGAGGGGCAGCCATGAGCGAGACTGACAGGGGCGATTTCCGCGCGCGAATCCGCCGCAATTTTGCGCGGCAGGCGGCGATGGAGACGATCGGCGCAGAGCTGACGCGCGTCGAGCATGGCGTCGTCGAAATCGAGCTTCCCTTCGACGTCAAACTGACACAGCAGCACGGCATCCTGCACGCAGGCATCATTTCCGCAGCGCTCGATTCGGCTTGCGGTTTCGCCGCCTATAGCGTCATCGACCCCGAAGCTTCGATCCTGACGATCGAGTTCAAGGTCAATCTCATGTCGCCGGGGCGTGGCGATCGTTTCCTGTTTCGCGGGGAAATCACCAAACCCGGCTCCACCATCATCGTCGCAGACGGGCGAGGCTACGCAATCAGCGACGGGCCGGCGAAGCTCATCGCCTCGATGACAGGAACGATGATGGTGATCCGCGGTAGAGAAGGAATTACGGGATGAAGTTCGAGCTGAAGTCGGTCGCGGGAAAGTCCATGCTTTTCGTCATGGCGGCAGAGGCCGAATACGGCCCCTTCCTGCGTTCGCGCATCGAACCTCTGATGACCGGCGTCGGCCCTGTCGAGGCGGCGGTCGCGCTGACCAAGACGCTGGCGCGGCTGGATGCGGCCGACGACCTGCCCGATCTCGTCGTTTCCCTCGGCTCGGCCGGCTCGGCGAAACTGGAGCAGACGGAAATTTATCAGGTAACCTCGGTTTCTTATCGCGACATGGACGCCTCGCCGCTCGGCTTCGAAAAGGGCAGGACACCCTTTCTCGACCTGCCGGCGGTGCTCGAACTGCCGCTGCGCATCCCGGGCATTCCGGAAGCAAGCCTTTCCACCGGCGGCAACGTGATCTCAGGCGCGGCCTATACCGATATCGACGCCGACATGGTAGACATGGAAACCTTTGCGGTGCTGCGCGCCTGCCAGGGCTACAAGCTGCCGCTGATCGGCCTGCGCGGCATTTCCGACGGCGCGGTCGAACTGCAGCACATCTCGGGCTGGACCGAATATCTGCACATCGTCGACCGCAAGCTCTCCTACGGCGTCGACAGCCTGTTCACGGCGCTGGAGGACGGAGTTTTCTGGTTCTGAGCCCTAAAAGCCGCGCGTCTTTTCAGACGCGCGAGGGACAATCGGAACAATAAAAACCAATGCCGCCGATTTCCCGGATTGCAAGGCGAAGCGCTTTTCATTAAAGCCTCGCCATGACCCAGACAGCACATCCCGACTCCGTTCTCATCGTCGATTTCGGCAGCCAGGTGACCCAGCTCATCGCACGACGCGTGCGCGAGGCCGGCGTCTATTGCGAGATCGTTCCCTTTCAATCGGCCGAAGAGGGCTTCAAGCGCCTGCAGCCGAAGGCCGTGATCCTCTCCGGCAGCCCGGCTTCGACGGTGGACGAGGGATCGCCGCGAGCGCCTCAGATCATCTTCGACAGCGGCCTGCCGGTCTTTGGCATCTGCTATGGCCAGCAGACGATGTGCATGCAGCTCGGCGGCAAGGTCGAGAGCGGCCATCACCGCGAATTCGGCCGCGCCTTCCTGGAGGTAAACAAGGACTGCCAGCTGTTCGAGGGCCTCTGGTCCTCCGGTTCGCGCCACCAGGTGTGGATGAGCCATGGCGACCGCGTCACCGCGCTGCCTGAGGGTTTCGAGGTGGTCGCCACCTCCTCCAACGCGCCCTACGCCTTCATCGCTGACGAGAAGCGCAAATATTACGGCGTGCAGTTCCATCCCGAGGTCGTGCATACGCCCGACGGCGCCAAGCTGATTGGTAATTTCATCCACAACATCGCCGGCCTCAAGGGCGACTGGTCGATGTCGGCCTATCGCCAGAAGGCAGTCGATGAGATCCGCAAGCAGGTGGGCGGCAAGCGCGTCATCTGCGCCCTTTCGGGCGGCGTCGACAGCTCAGTCGCGGCGCTGTTGATCCACGAGGCGGTCGGCGACCAGCTGACCTGCATCCTCGTCGACCACGGCCTGATGCGCAAGGACGAGGCGGCCGGCGTCGTCGCCATGTTCCGCGAGCACTACAATTTGCATCTGCTGCATGTCGACGCTTCCGACCGTTTCATCGGCGAGCTCGAAGGCGTCAGCGACCCGGAAACCAAGCGCAAGATCATCGGCCGGCTGTTCATCGAGACCTTCGAGGAAGAGGCAAAGAAACTCGGCGGCGCCGATTTCCTCGGCCAGGGCACGCTCTATCCCGACGTGATCGAAAGCGTTTCCTTCACCGGCGGCCCGTCTGTGACGATCAAGTCGCACCACAATGTCGGCGGCCTGCCGGATCGCATGAAGATGCAGCTCGTCGAGCCGCTGCGCGAACTGTTCAAGGACGAGGTGCGGGCGCTCGGTCGCGAACTCGGCCTGCCCGACAGCTTCATCGGCCGCCACCCCTTCCCCGGCCCCGGCCTTGCGATCCGCTGCCCAGGCGGCATCAGCCGCGAAAAGCTGGAGATCCTGCGCGAGGCCGATGCGATCTATCTCGACGAAATCCGCAAGGCCGGCCTCTACGACGCCATCTGGCAGGCCTTCGCCGTGCTGCTTCCGGTCCAGACCGTCGGCGTCATGGGCGACGGACGTACCTACGAATTCGTCTGCGCGTTGCGCGCCGTCACCTCGGTCGACGGCATGACGGCGGACTTCTACCACTACGACATGGAATTCCTCGGCCGCGCCGCGACCCGCATCATCAACGAGGTGCGCGGCATCAACCGCGTGGTTTATGATGTGACATCGAAGCCGCCTGGCACGATCGAGTGGGAATGAAGGGCTGAGTTGATCCAACTCGCCCAGCCCGCTAAATTGCTTCGGGGAAACGGGACGACTTCTCCATGACAGCCAACAATCGTATTGTCCTCTCTAGCGACCACACGGCCATTCAGCTCCGACAGGCCATTGCCGCCCATATCGCGGCACATGGCTGGGTGGTGGTCGACATCGGACCGACGACGCCGGAAAGCACCCACTATCCCAAACACGGCGAGCGGCGGCGCGGCTCGTCGCCTCTGGTGATTGCCGGTTTGGCATCATCCTATGCGGCACCGGCCAGGGCATCATGATGGCAGCGAATAAGGTAAAGGGTATCCGTTGCGGCATCTGCGCCGACACGTTTTCAGCCCGCATGATCCGACAGCACAATGATGCCAACATGCTGTCGATTGGTGTGCGTGTGGTGGGCGAAGGGCTGGCGCTCGACATCGTAGATGCGTTCCTAACCGCCCAGTTCGAGGGCGGTCGGCATGCGACGCGGGTGGAAATGATTGGGGCGCTGGAGGAGTAGCGTCGTTCCTTGCGTCTTCTTTGGGAGAAGATGTCGAGTAGGCTCAGCGGCAGAGGAATGCCCGGGCCGGCGGCGACAGAAGGGCCGACGGCTACAAAACGATCGTGTGATGTCGGATCTTGTCGATCTGGTGCGTCCTTGGGTCAGCACCCAAGGAGGAGAGCGCCGTGAGAGACCTGATCCTGAAGATGTCCATATCGGTCGACGGCTTCATCAGTGACCTGGACGGCCGAAACACATGGATGTTCGGCTTCGATCGGGAGGCGAAGGCCTGGAGCATCGAGTTTATAGGGAATGCCGGCCTGCACATTATGGGCAGCCGCAGCTTCCTTTCCATGGCCCCCTTCTGGCCGACCTCCACCCTGGCGTTCGGGCCGCCGATGAACCAGATCCCCAAGGCCGTCTTCTCACGACAGGGGCCGGCGATCCTCACGAATGTCACGGCGGCGCTCGATGACATCAGCGCCAAGGGGACCGGACAGTCTGCGGAATTGCAGCCCGGCGCAAGCAGTTGGGCGGAGGCCTATGTGGCGAGCGGTGAGCTCTCGGAGGAAATCACCAAGTTGAAGGCCCAGGAGGGCAAGCCGATCATCGCCCACGGCGGCGTCAGCTTTGCCCGCAGTCTTGTCGCCCAGGGACTGGTCGATCAATTCGCCCTGCTTGTGATCCCCGTGGCGCTGGGCAAAGGCCTGCCGCTGTTCTGCGAACTCCCCGCCCCAGCGCCTCTCAAGCTGATGAGCTCGAAGGCTTTTCCCGGGGGCGCGGTGGCGCAGCTTCGGCACCTTCCACGTCTCTGCCGAGGATGCCCCAGCCACGGTCAAGGCTGCCATTCTTGCCGGCTACCGTCATATCGATACGGCCGAGGGCTATCAGAACGAGGCGGGCGTCGGCCAAGGCATCAAAGCCGGCCTCACCGCCGCGGGTCTTGCCCGAAAGGACATTTTCGTGACCACCAAGGTCTGGCCCGGCAATGCTGCCTGGGGTGATGCGCCGAAGACCTACGAAGGCATCATGGCGGCATTTGCAAAAAGCCTTGCCGCATTGGAGCTGGACTATCTCGACCTCTACCTCATCCATGCGCCATCCGGGGGCACCGAGCGGCTGAACGAATGGCGCGCCCTCGTCGACCTCAAGTCACAGGGCAAGATCAGAGCGATCGGCGTCAGCAATTTCACGGAGGCGCATATCGACGAGATCAAGGCTGCCGGTTTGCCTCTGCCGGCAGCCAACCAGATCGAGTTGCACCCCTGGTCGCAGAAGCCGGATCTGGTCGCTTATCTTGCCGACAATGGCATCGCACCGATTGCCTACAGTTCCCTGGTGCCGCTCTCGACGTGGCGGGCGAAAGACGGTCAAGAAAGCGCCAAGACCGAGGAGATGAAAGCAGCGGGGGCCGAAGCGGCATCGCCTTTTAAGGCAATGGCGGCAAAATACGGCGTCACGGAAGCTCAGTTGTTGCTCCGCTGGGGCGTGCAGAAGGGCTTTGCGGTTCTTCCCAAAACCATGGACCCGGCACGCATGCGCGAGAATCTCGACATCTTCGTATTCGCTATCGACGCAAACGACATGCGCGCCATCGAAACGATGGACCTCGGTGACGGGGTGGCCTGGCCGAGCGGCGATCCGCGACACCTCGGATGATCTGGACGTAAGGCAGACCGCCAACACGGATGGCTGTTTGGCCGGTCAGGATCGTCGTCAGCAGTAACGGCCGAGGTTCACTCACCTCGGCCGGCTGTTTGTCATCCAGAGCATGATGCCGCAAAGTGTGCGCGGTTTTCTTATGACATCATGCTCTATTGCTTTGATTTAGATCGGGATTCAGATTCTAGGCCGATCAGGCCTAAAATTATCCTGATCTAAAGCGCGGCGCATCAAACTTGATTCATGCGCCGCGCTTTAGTCCTTTGTTTCTATGCATATCGTTATCCCAGAACCGCCGCACACTTCAGGGCGACATGCACTAGGGATGACGGCTGCGATGCCAAGCTCAGCGGCCGTAGGTGACCTCGACGGAGGCCTTGTCGAGCGTGTTTGCCCTGACATAGAAACCAACCATGGCGCCCGGCGCAGTATCGGGAAGCGGCAGCTTGTCAACCGAAAGCGCGTAGACGGTGAACTGGTAATGGTGCGGCGTGTCGCCGGCCGGCGGGCAGGCGCCGCCATACCCTGAGACACCAAAATCCGTGTGGCCTTCCACGGCGCCTGTGGGAAGTTTTTTGTCACCGCTGGCGCCGGTGGCGATCTCCGAGGCATCCGCGGGAATGTTGAACACCGACCAATGCCACCAGCCCGAACCCGTTGGAGCATCCGGATCGTAAGCCATGACGGCGAAGCTCTTGGTCGCCTGGGGAGCACCCGACCAGGCCAGTTCCGGCGAGATGTTCTTGCCGGCGCAGCCGAAGCTGTTGAAGACCTGCGCATCGGCCATGGACTTGCCTGAAGTCAGATCTTTCGAGGTGAGCTTCATTTCGGCATGGGCGGCGGTGGCGCCGAAGACGGACGCGGCGAGAAGGACTGCTATTATGGAACGCATGCTGTTTTCCTGCGGTTGATAATGCAGGAAAGCTATCGTCACGAAGCAGGTGCATCTGCCCCGCTATGCTCAACTTCTGCCCCGATCCGCTCAAAACGCTCAGATCCGCCCCGCACGTGGCGCGGATTGACGCCAAACCGCTCTTTGAACCGCGCCGAAAATTGCGACGGGGAATCGTAGCCGACCTCAAGCGCAACCTGCGCCATCGGCAGGGTTGTGGTTTGAATGAGGCCCAGGGCGCGATTCATTCTTGTATCGCTCAAGATCTCGCTGAAACCGGTATCCTCGACGGCCAGCTTACGCCTGAGCGTCGCCTCGCTCATATTGAAGGCGCGCGCCGCCTGCCCCAGCGTCCAATCAAAGGCCGTATCACCTTCAATCATCTGCCTCAGCCGATCCTCGAGCCGAGGGCTCTGGCATTGACCCAGCACCGCTCCGCAGAGCGCAAACCAGGTGACGAGTTCCATCAGACGAGCCTTGGCAATAACGCCGGGAAGCCGCGTCAGATTGCCGGGCTGACAGCAATAGTCAAACAATGCCGCTGCTTCCTCCGGCAGGTTTGAGGCGCCTGCCGGGATAGGCCGCGATGGAACGGCCACCGACCCCATGCTGCTATAGGCATCTTCGAAGAGCGGTCTGGGGACAGGAAGCGCCAGGGTCTGATATTTCTGCGGCGCCCTGGGAATATTCTCCATGGTCAACGGTCGATAGTCGGGCAGCAAGGCATATGCGCCCGCCTCGAGGCGCAAAGCCTTATCATCCGCCATGACGATCTTCGTTCCGGATTGCACCTGGATCAACAAGGGGCTCGTGCTGACGAGACGAGAAAAGCAGGCGCGTCCACCCTGACGGATCAGGGCCCTGGTCGGAATGGGAAAGACGTCGTCCAGCATAGGTTCTCCGGCAACAGGATGCCCCTCGCCCCTGATCCTTAGCGATGGGGAAATAGCAAAACCGCGTGACTGGGGCAACCTTGAGCCGGGGCCTATGCCGCAGGAGCCAGCCGCTCTCATCCTCGGGAAATTCGCTGGGATCGTACCGGGTTCGGGCAGGGCTCGACCATATCTAATGCCTAGCGGACTTCCTGATATGCTCCACCAGCGCCCGCAGCTTCAGCGGCTGCCTCTGGCGCCTGGGATAATAGAGATAGAAGCCCGGGAAGGGCGGGCAGAAATCTTCGAGCAGCGGCACGAGTTCGCCGCGTTCGATATAGGCCTCAAAGGTTTCCACCATGCCGAAGGTGATCCCGGCGCCGGCGCAGGCCATGCGGATCATCATCCCCATGTCGTTGGTGGTGACGGCGGGATCGACCGCGACGTCGAAGTCGCGATCATTTTCGGTGAACTCCCAGCGATAAGGCGCCGTATCGGGGCGAGGTCGCCAGCCGATGCAGGCGTGATCCTGCAGTTCGCTGGGATGGCGGGGATGGCCGCGGCGCTCAAGGTAGGCGGGGGATGCGGCCGCGCATTGGCGCTGCGGCTCGGAGACCGAGATCGCGATCATATCCTGCTCGATGACTTCGCCGAGCCGGACACCGGCGTCGAAGCCGGCCTCGACGATATCGAATTCGTCATCGGTGACGGTGATATCGAGTTTGATCTCAGGGCAGGCTTGCATGAACCCGGCCAACAAGGTGCCGGACAGAAAACTCTCGGCGATCGAGGAAACGGTGATCCTCAGCAGGCCGCTCGGGCGCGCCTGCATCTCCCGCACCGTCTGCATCGCATCCTTGACCTGCCGGACCGATGGGCGAACCGCCTCGAAGAACACGTCGCCGGCTTCGGTCAGGCTAACGCTGCGCGTCGTGCGCTGGACCAGCGCGACCCCAAGACGATCCTCCAGACGCTGCAGAGCCTGACTGACGGCGGAGCGGGTGACGCCAAGTCGCTCACCGGCCAGCCGGAAGTTCCGCGCTTCCGCCACGGCGAGAAAGACTGAAATGCCTTCGAGATCGTCGATCATTGGTTAGCAGTTTTAACCAAGGCATCCGGTATTGGCAACTTAATCAACTCGATTGCGCAGCCTATTTTTCTCTCGAGGTCAGGCAAGGCGGCCGTCATGCCAGCCCTCTATCGAGAGGAAAAACGATGCGAAGGATTTCCAAGAGCGCTGTTCTGCAAATTTTCGCCGTCACCACCCTGGCCGGCACGGCGATCGGCCCCGCGGATGCCGTCAACGACCGGCGATCCATACGTCAACAAACAAGCGAGAACACGATGCAGCAACATCCCTATGTCGGCATATGGGTGACGGATGATGGCCGTATCCGCCATGAACTCCTGCCCGACGGCCGTTACGACGAGGCCCGCGGCAACCGGGAGAGCGCCTATCGAGGCCGTTACGAAGTCACCGGAAGCCATATCGAATACTGGGACGACACCGGCTTCACGGCCGACGGCGATTTCGTCGACGGCGATACGCTCCATCATGGCGGCATGGTGCTCCGCCGCCAATAGACATCACTCGGGATAAGGCCGTTTCGGCCGGAAAGGATGACGATCATGTCTGCCACCACACCCATCTGGTTCATCACCGGCGCATCGTCCGGCCTCGGCCGGGCGCTTGCGGAGGCGGTTCTCGCCCGTGGCTGGCGCGCCGCCGTGACCGCGCGCAGACCAGAGACCCTCAGGGATCTCGCAGCTGAACACGGCAACCGCGCGCTTGCTCTCGCACTCGATGTGACGGACGGCCGCTCCGTCGCCGGCGCGGTTCATGACGCCGAGAGACATTTCGGCGCGATCGACGTGCTCGTCAACAATGCCGGCTACGGCTATCTCGCGGCGATCGAGGAGGGCGACGATGCGGAGATACGCGCCCAGTTCGAGACCAATGTCTTCGGATTGATCGATGTCACCAAGCAGGTTCTGCCGGGTATGCGGACACGCCGGCGAGGGCACATCTTCAATGTCTCCTCGCTCGGCGGTCTCGTCGCCTTCGCTGCCACCGGCTATTACCACGCCACCAAATTCGCGGGGCAAGCGGCGCCAGGCCACCCGCTCGGTCTCCGGCAAACAGCCGGGAGATCCGGTCCGTGCCGCAGCCGCCATCCTATCGGCCTTCGAGGCGGAGGAACCGCCGCTGCGTCTGCTGCTCGGCGCACCTGCCCTGAAGATCGCCCGCGAACGGCTCGACGCGCTGCGCGGAAACTTCGACGCCTGGGCGGAGACGACGCTCAGCGCCGATTTCCCCAGCTGACCACCAAGAAACACTCAATCGACAAAGGAGCTTGAAATGTCGACGATCGAAGGAAAAGTCATCGCCATTACCGGGGCCAGCAGCGGCATCGGAGAGGCTGCTGCAAAGGTGCTGGCTGCCGCGGGCGCGCATCTCGTGATCGGCGCGCGCCGCACCGAGCGGCTGGAGACACTCGCCGGCGAAATAGCAGCCAAGGGCGGCAGCGTGCGGCTGCGAAAGCTTGATGTCACCGACCGTTCCCAAGTGGAGGCCTTTGCGGGTTTTGCCAGGTCCGAATTCGGCCGGTTGGACGTTATCGTCAACAATGCCGGCGTCATGCCGCTCTCGCCGCTTGCGGCCCTCAAGGTCGACGAGTGGGACCGGATGGTCGACGTCAACATCAAGGGTGTGCTCTACGGCATCGCCGCTGCGCTTCCGATCATGAAGGCGCAGGGATCCGGACAGATCATCAACCTGGCTTCGATCGGCGGCCACGCCGTTTCCCCAACGGCCGCGGTCTATTGCGCGACGAAATTCGCGGTGCGGGCGATCTCGGACGGGTTGCGGCAGGAGACGGATCGCATCCGGGTGACGGTCATCTCCCCCGGCACCACGACATCGGAACTGGCCGGCACGATTACCGATCCGACCGCGCGGAACGCCATGAGGGTTTTCAGGGCGGTCACGATCAGCCCCGAGGCTATCGCCAATTCGATCCTCTATGCCGTCAGCCAGCCTGACGATGTCGATGTCAGCGAGATCATCGTCCGGCCAACGGCCAGCCCGCATTGAGCAGCCGGCATCCCGGCTGAGACCGCCCCGCCGCCTAAAACCCCAGCGATTGCTGGGCGGGCGGCGGCGGGCCGAGCTGGACGCCTTCAAGCTCCAGCATGCGGGTCTTCGATGACGAGCCGCCGGGAGCCGAGAAACCGCCGATTTTGCCGCCGGCGGCCAGCACCCGGTGGCAGGGGATGATCAATGCGACCGGGTTCTTCGCCATCGCCTGGCCGACGTCGCGCGCGACTTCCGGCCCGGCGCCAAGCTCTTTCGCCAGCGCGCCGTAGGTGGTCGTATGGCCCCAGCCGACACGCCTTGCCGCCGCGTAAATATCCCTGAAGAGGGCATCCTGCCCGGCAAGATCGAGTTCGACGTCGGAGAAATCCGTTTCCTCGCCCTGGAAATAGCGCTTCACGGCGGCGACCGTTTCGAGCACATCAGGCGTCGGCGCGCCGGGCTCGGCACCCGGCAGGCGGCGCAGTAAGAGCCGCTCGGTCGCTTCCGCGGTTTTCGTCGGCAGCTGGAAGCGGGCGATGCCGGCGTCGCTCCAGGCGATGCCGCAGAAACCAGCCGCGGTTTCGAAGATGAGATAGTGATGGATCGTCTGGGCCATGACACAGCCTCCGCGTTTTCGATTACCACCAAAATCGTACGGAACGGCCGCTGTTTCAACCCGATTCTTGCGCATCTCGTTCTTTTTTTGTTCTTGATATTCTACCTTGCCGGCGTATCTTTCACCTCTTTTTTGGAGCGCGAGGCGGTCATGACGACCTGACAGGCCATGAACCAGATTTCCTTCGATTTCGACCATGGTCAAAATCGACGCGGGCAGGCGTGTGAAAGCCGGAACGGCGGCCACAGGCTTTTCTTTGCGCTCCGCCCGCCTGCGATCGTCGAACGGCAAGCGGCTTCGATCGCCGACGACTATTGCAAGACCTTCTCCCTTTCCGCAAAGCCGCGGCTGACGACCCTGCATGTGAGCGTTATCGGCATCGGCGACTATGAAGTGTTGCCGGAGGACGTGATCTTTGCGGCCCGGCAGGCCGCCGCTACAGTCGAGGGCGCGCCGATCGCCGTCACCTTCGACAGGATCATGAGCTTCAAGCGGGAAGGCAAGGCGCGGCCTCTGGTGCTCTGCAGCAAAGACGGGCTGATGCCGCTCATGCGACTGCATGTCCAGCTTGGTGTCGGCCTGCACAATACCGGATTGCGTGACAATATCGATCGCAATTTCACGGCGCATATGACGCTGCTCTATGACCGCAAAGCAGTGCCGCCGACGAGCCTCGACCAACCGGTTTCGTGGACGGCGCGGGAATTCCTGCTCATTCACAGCGTTCTTGGAAAAACCGAACACCACATCATCGATCGCTGGCCGCTGCTTGGCTGACGGCAATGGCATCTCCGGACCAAGGCTTGCGCTTCCGCGATTTCCGCGCATAAAGCTGAACAACCGTCGGGATGGCAAACGGAGAACGAAGACAGCATGGATGTTTCAGAGATCATCATCCCAGGAGATACGCCGGGAACGGAGTGGCGGCTGCCGGTGCTGCGCTTTGCGGGCCACGATCCGAAGGCGCCGAAGATCTATATCCAGGCCGCACTGCATGCCGGGGAACTGCCGGGAACGGTGCTCCTGCATTTCCTCTGCGAGCGGCTGCGGCAGGCGGAAAGCGAAGGCGGGATCGTCGGCGACATCACCATCGTGCCGCAGGCCAATCCGATCGGTGCGGCGCAATCGCATTTCGGCGACCTGCAGGGTCGTTTCGACCTTGGCTCACGCACCAATTTCAACCGGGATTTTCCGCTGATCTCCCTTGCCGATCGGGCCACGCTGATCGAAGACCTCGATGATTATCCGGCTACCGACAGGCTGAAACGACAGCTCTTGCATATGGCGCTTGGCGCCGATCTCGTCCTCGACCTGCATTGCGACGACGAATCCCTGCAATATGCCTATATCGACGAAGCCTTCTGGCCGGAGGCGGCCGATCTTGCCGCTGCACTCGATATGGAGGCCGCGCTGCTTTCGGATGGCGAAAGCTCGGCCTTCGAAGAGGCGGTCGGTTTTGCCTGGAAATATGAGGTTTCCGGCGAGCGCCAATCGCGGCTGCCGGGCAGGCTTTCGGTCACCGTCGAGCTGCGCGGCAAACGCGACGTCGATCCGGTGCTGGCTGAGAAGGATGCGGAGGGGCTGTGGCGGTTCCTTGCGGCACGGGGGATCGTCGGTGAGGTGAAGGCTGAGGCAAAGGCGTTTTCCGGTCCGGCCGTGCCGCTCGACAATGTCGAGATCATTCGCGCTCCTGAAGGTGGGGCCGTGCTCTTGCATCGCGCCATCGGCGACAGGGTTGTGGAAGGCGAGCTCCTGGCGACGATTGTCACCCGCCCGGGTCAGCCGGGTGGCAGCATCGAACTCCGCGCCCCGCAAGACGGGTTGATCCTGACCCGAACGTCCGACCGGCTGGTACGGCGGCGCGGCGACCTGATGAAGATTGTCTGCGACAGTCCCAGCGACGCCTTGCGCAAGGCCGGCACGCTGGAGAATTGAGCCGAGCCGGATCCCGGCGAGTGCCGGGATAAAGTGTCGCGGGCATTTGCGCCGGTCTTCTTGCATGGTATCTCGCAGCGATCACAGGGAATCGATCGGGCATGACCGTCACCATCTATGGTATCAAGAATTGCGACACGATGAAGAAGGCCCGCAGCTGGCTGGAAGAACACGGCGTTGCCTATGCGTTTCACGATTACAAGGCGCTCGGCATCGACCGCGCCCATCTTGATGCCTGGATCGATCAGGCCGGGCTCGATACCGTGCTCAACCGCGCCGGCACCACCTTCCGCAAACTGGCTGATGCAGAGCGGGAGAACCTCAGCTGGGAGAAGGCGATCCAACTGATGCTCGACCAGCCGTCGATGATCAAACGGCCGGTGCTGGAGGCCAGCGGCAAGTTGCTGATCGGCTTCAAGCCGGCGATTTACGCCTGTGCATTTGCAGGCTGAACGACAGGCAACAACTCCCGAGCTAGAGATGTCCAAGACCACGCGCGCGACACAGGTTCTTTCCCAGGCAGGCGTCGCCTTCACGGTCCATGCCTATGACTACGACCCGGGCGCCGAGCGCGTCGGCCTGCAGGCGGCGGAAGCCCTTGGCGAAGCGCCGCACCGGGTGCTGAAGACGTTGATGGCGGAGGTGGACGGCAAGCCGGTCTGCGTCGTCGTGCCGTCGGACCGCGAAGTCAGCATGAAGAAGCTTGCGAGCGCCTTTCACGGCAAATCGGCCAATATGATGAAGCCGGCCGATGCCGAGCGGCTGACGGGTTATCATGTCGGCGGCATCAGCCCCTTCGGCCAGAAGAAATCCATGCCGACGGCGATCGAGGAAACCGCCCTGGCCGAACCGCTCGTCTATATCAATGGCGGCCAACGCGGACTGCAGGTGCGGCTCGATCCAAAGGATGCGTTGAAGGCCTTGAAAGCGGTCGGCGTATCGTTGATCGCCTGATCAAAGGAAACGAGCCAGTAAAGCTGTTATGGTATTTGCCTCGGTCTCGGCAAGCTTGCAGCCAATATGGGTTTCGATCGACCTAGCATAGACCGCCCACATGCGCTCTCGCAGCTGCAGCCCGGCATCGGTGATCACGACCCAGCGGCCGCGCGCATCCTCGTCGAAGGTCTCGCGGTGGACCAAGCCCTCCCTTTCCAGCCGGTCTACCAGACGGGAGAGATTATATTGGGCAAGCAGTGTCCGTTCTTCGATCTCATAGGGACGCAATCGCCCGCCCTTTGCCCTCGCCAGCTCCCAAAGCACGTCGTACCAGGAAAGCGTCGGCATTTTCGCCGCCTTGAAATCGATTTCGATCGCCGCAAGCAGACGATCGCGGGCGCGCATGATGTGTATCCATGCGCTGGTCGCGGCTTCGCTCGGCGTCGGGGACTTATCGGACATAGATGCAGTTACATTTAACTTGAACGCCGGCGCAATCGCTATTATATGCATTTGCATCTATCATCGTTATTGATATTTTCAGCCGCGGCGTGCGGCATCAGGAGAGCGCCATGAGCAAGCTTACATTGATCAGCCACCACCTCTGCCCCTATGTGCAGCGCGCCGCGATCGTGCTTCTCGAAAAGGGCGTGCCGTTCGAGCGCATCAACATCGATCTTGCCAACAAGCCGGACTGGTTCCTGAAAATCTCGCCGCTCGGCAAGGTGCCGCTGCTGCGGATCGAACAAATGGATGGCAGCGAGGCCGTGCTGTTCGAAAGCAGCGTCATCTGCGAATATCTGGAGGAAACGCAGGTGGGAACTGCGCTGCATCCGGCCGATCCGCTGACCCGCGCCCGTCATCGCGGCTGGATGGAATTCGGCACGTCCGTGCTGTCCGATCTCTGGGGTTATGAAACGGCGCAGGATGAACTGCAGCTGGAGGCCAAGCGCAAGGCGCTCATCGCAAAATTCACGACGCTCGAGGGCGCGCTGGGCGACGGGGCCTATTTTCCCGGCAGTGGCTTCAGCCTCGTCGACGCCGTCTTCGCGCCTGTGTTTCGTTATTTCGATCTCTTCGACACGCTCGGCGACAGCGGCATTTTCGACGGGCTCGAGCGGGTAAAGCGCTGGCGCAAGGCGCTGTCAGAGCGCGCGAGTGTCCGAGCCGCCGTTGGCGAGGATTACCCCGAGCGACTGACGGATTTCCTCAACAAACACAACTCGATCCTGCTTAGGCAGCCTGCCGCCGCCTGAGCGCGCAAGTGGCCGGGTGTCGATCCGGCCGCTGGCAATTCGGTAGCGGCGCGCTTCATTTTCGCCGCAAACGGGTCTAAGTCTGCCAGCCTTGAGAACGTCGATGACAAAAGGCAGGTTGAACCATGACTTTCATGCCCCAGAGCCAGAACACCATTGATCCCGTCAAGCTGGAGAAGCTTGCGAAAGTTGCCGTCAAGGTCGGGCTGCAGCTGCAGAAGGGTCAGGATCTGGTGATTACCGCGCCGGTGGTGGCGCTGCCGCTCGTTCGCCTGATCACCAAACACGCCTATCAGGCCGGCGCCGGCCTGGTCACCGCCTTCTATTCCGACGAGGAAACGACGCTTTCGCGCTATCAGCATGGCAGCGACGAGAGCTTCGACCGCGCCTCCGGCTGGCTCTACGAGGGCATGGCCAAGGCCTATGCCAACGGGGCGGCCCGGCTGGCGATCGCCGGCGACAATCCTTTGCTGCTTTCCGAGCAGGATGCCGACAAGGTCGGCCGCGCCAATCGCGCCACATCAACCGCCTACAAGCCGGCGCTGGAAAAGATCTCGAATTTCGACATCAACTGGAACATCGTCTCCTATCCCAATCCATCCTGGGCCAAGGTGGTCTTCCCCGACGATCCCGAGCCGATCGCCATCGCCAAGCTCGCCAAGGCGATCTTTGCCGCCTCGCGCGTCGATGTCAGCGATCCGGTCGCCGCCTGGGCCGAGCACAATGCGAATCTCGCCAAGCGCTCCGCCTGGCTGAACGGCGAGCGCTTCGCCTCGCTGCATTTCCAGGGACCGGGCACCGACCTGATGGTCGGGCTTGCCGACGGGCATGAATGGCATGGAGGCGCGTCCACCGCCAAAAACGGCATTACCTGCAATCCCAACATCCCGACCGAGGAAGTCTTCACCACGCCGCATGCGCTACGCGTCGAAGGCCATGTTTCCAGCACCAAGCCACTTTCGCACCAGGGCACGCTGATCGACAATATCCAGGTGCGCTTCGAAGGCGGCCGCATCGTCGAGGCCATGGCCTCGCGCGGTGAAAAGGTCTTGAACAAGGTGCTCGATACCGACGAGGGTGCGCGCCGGCTCGGCGAAGTGGCGCTGGTGCCGCATTCCTCGCCGATCTCGGCCAGCGGTATCCTGTTCTACAACACGCTGTTCGACGAGAACGCCTCGTGCCACATCGCGCTCGGCCAGTGCTATTCCAAGTGCTTCCTTGACGGCGCAACACTGAGCCAGGAGCAGATCAAGGCGCAGGGCGGCAATTCCAGCTTGATCCATATCGACTGGATGATCGGCTCTGATAAGGTCGATATCGACGGCGTCAAGCCCGATGGCTCGCGGGTTCCGGTGATGCGGCAGGGCGAATGGGCCTGACCGGCATCATTATGCGCTGACTGAGCCAGACGCTGGCAAGCACCATGGCGAGGCCGGCGATCTGCGCCGGCGCCAGGCTCTGGCCGAGCGCCAGCCAGCCGAGTAGGGTCGCGACCAGCGGGCTCAGAAAGCCAAGCGAAGAGACTGCCGAGGGTTCGATGCGCGACAGGCCGCGAAACCACAGCAAATAGGTAAAGGCAGCGCCGATCAGGCCGAGATAGGCGATGCCGGCAATGTTTGCGAGGCTCGGTGCCGGCAGCGCCGGTTCGAGGCAAAGCGCAAAGGGCACCAGCAGGATGCCGCCTGCCGTCAATTGCCAGGCGGTGAAGGTGAGGTTCGAGACCGGCGGCGCCCAGCGCCGTGTCAGCACCGTGCCGAAGGCCATCGAGACGGCGCCGGCGAGACCGGCGGCGACCCCTACGGGATCGAGCCCCGCCGTCGGCGTCAACACCAGCAACCCGACGCCGGCCATGCCGGCAAGACCGGCCAACACGGCGAGCTGCCGGACCGGCTTGCCGAGAAAAAGCCGCGACAGCGCGATGACGATCAGCGGCTGCACCGCGCCGACCGTTGCGGCAACGCCGCCCGGCAGCCGGTAGGCGGAGACGAAGAGCATCGCCCAGAAGAACGAGAAGTTCAGCGCGCCGAGAACGAAGGTCCTTCCCCACCAGATGCCGGACGGCAGCTTTCTCACCAGCAGCAGAAGCAGCAGGCCGGCCGGCAGCGCCCGCAGCATCGCCACCGTCAGCGGATACCCGGCCGGCAGCAATGCGGTGGTGACGATGTAGGTGCTGCCCCAGATGGCGGGTGCAAGTGCGGTCATCGCAAGATCGGTGGCATAGCCAGAATTTATCTTCATCTCGAGAATCTCTATTTCAAGACAAATCCATCCTATCGGTTCTTATCTTGACGTCAAGATAATGAATGCTATCGGTGGATGATGAGCGAAGACGGCAAGATCGACCATGTCGACAAGATCCTGGCGCAATGGCGACGCGAGCGGCCGGATCTCGACGTCGAACCGATGGGCATCCTCGGGCGCCTGAAGCGCCTCGGCACCCATCTCGGCCGCGAGGTAGAGGCGGTGCTGCTGAAGCAGGGGCTTTCGTCCTCCGCCTTCGACGTGCTGGCGACGCTTCGCCGCGCCGGTGCGCCCCACCGGCTTTCGCCGGGCGAGCTCCTCGAGATGACCATGGTCAGCTCCGGCACGATGACGAACCGCATCGACCAGCTGGAAAAAGCGGGCCTCGTCGAGCGGATCCTCAATCCCGACGACCGCAGGAGCGTGCTCATCGCGCTGACGGAAAAGGGACTTGCGACGGTCGAGACCGCTGTCGACGCCCATGTCGCCAATCAGCACCGGCTGTCGAAAAACCTGAGCGCTGCCGAGAAGGCGGACCTCGACAGGCTGTTGCGGAAGCTGCTTGCGGATTTCGAGTAATTTTCGCACGCTTGCCGGTGATGATGAACACTGCGGTTATGCCATGCAGCATTCCGGGGCCTGCTTCGAAGGCTCAGAGATGGCGGCATTCGGGGAGAAATCCTGCCGCTCTTGCCGCATTGCTTCTGCAATCATATCGGCATCCTCATTGCTGATGCCGAACAGACCGAAACGGAGCTGATAACCCCAATTGGGGCCGACCTGCGTGAAGGCGAGCCGGCCGAGCAGCGGCCGGATCAAGGTTTCCTCCGCAGGCCGCCAATCGACATCCCGCCGCCAGGGCCTGAAACCGCTTTCCAACTCCACCTGGTAAGGCGCGCCATCGTGTGCCAGACCGATCGCGGTGAAAGCTTGCAGGCGGTCCTTGCCGCCAAAGACGACAGTGGGCGAGTAGTAGATCACACGATCCCCAGGCGTGATTCGCCTGAGGGGTGACGCCTTGCCGTGACAGACCTGCATGAAACCGGCTTGACGGCCGATGCGGACATGCGCTGCGGAAGCGACGGCGATCCAGGCATTGGCCATGGCTCAAACCGCCTCGGACACGGTATAGACCCGCAGGCGATGCCCATCGGGATCGGCCGCGACGAAGCTTCGGCCGAAGTCAAGATCGGTCGGCGCCATGACGATGTTGGCGCCCTTGGCCTGCCAATCGGCATGGGTCGCATCGACCTTGCCGGCCGTGGAAACCTTGAACCCTATCTCGCTGCCGCCGCCGGCTGCCG
Source organism: Rhizobium sp. NZLR1b (assembly GCF_019685155.1). Classification (NCBI taxonomy): domain Bacteria; kingdom Pseudomonadati; phylum Pseudomonadota; class Alphaproteobacteria; order Hyphomicrobiales; family Rhizobiaceae; genus Rhizobium; species Rhizobium sp. NZLR1b. The sequence goes on along the minus strand of NZ_JABDWC010000014.1, from coordinate 55,736 downwards.
CCGGCGAGGGCTCCACACCGGCTTTGCCCCAGAGACCGAGCCCCAGGCCGGACGGCAAGATAAACATGGCGAAGGTTGCACTTGTCTCTACGGGCTCCTGCCCAAGCAGCGTGGTGTAGAAGCGGGCGCTGGTCGGGGCGTCGGTCACGTAGAGAAGAATGCTGTTTTTGTCGGTCATAAGGATCTCCTGTCGTTGGTTGGACGTTATGACCTTATGAAATGATACTGCCAGAAACTGGCAGTATCATTTGTCTCCTTGCGATATTCCCTGACCCTCCCGCCACTGTTTCAGCAGTGCCTGCCTGCGCTTGGGATAGCGGGCATCGAGCGCTTCCGCATGGGCAATTCGATCCGTGCGAAAAGAACGGAAATCCTGGCGGAGTTCGCACCAGCCGAGGAGCACACGCACCTGATCGAAAAAGGCCAGCGCAAACGGCCATACCACACGCTCCGACCCGACGCCGGCTCCATCGCGATAGGACAGGGAAAGCTTGCGTTCGGTGCGGATCGCCTTGCGCAGAAGGGCCGGATCGACGGAGTCGACAGGAATGCCGACGCCAGGTCCCACCAGAAGCGCAGAGGCGTCCAGCTCGTCACGCAGCTCGGTCGGCAACACGGCGGCGATCCGTGCCAGCGCATTTCGCGCCGCATCGCGCAGATGACCGTCGGCTCTGTCCGCCACCCACCGGGAGCCGAGCACAAGCGCTTCTATCTCTTCCGGCGGAAACATCAGCGGCGGCAGGAGAAATCCCGGTTTCAAGACATAACCAACGCCCGGCTCACCCTCGATCGCGGCGCCCTGGGCCTGAAGGCTGGCGATATCGCGATAAAGGGTGCGGATACTGACGCCGATTTCGTCGGCCAGCACCACGCCACTCACCGGCCGACGGTGGCGGCGCAGCACCTGGAGAAGATCGAGGAGGCGTTCTGAACGGGACATGCAGACAAACTATACATTCTTGCCACTGCCAGATAGTGGCAGGATCAGACTGCGCGTTTTACTCAAATTGCTAGAAAAGACTTCCCTGCTTCGATGGACCGCCGGCTTCCGGCTTGGCAGGCCGCCTCTTCAGCGAGGTTGGCGGCATGCCGCCTTCGGTGGTCACCGCGCCGATGCGGCCGTCGGAAAATTCGATCGAGACCGCCGCACCTGCCGAAAGAGCTGTGGCCTCAGAGACCGGCCTGTCCTCGTCGTCGCGGATCACCGCGTAACCGCGCTTCAGCACATTCTTGTAGGAGAGCGACTGCAGCACGCGGTCCTGCGCCGCAAGCGCGGCTTTTGCCCGAATCAGCCGATGGGATGTCGCGGTATCGGCGTGCCTGACGAGATTGGCGAGATGGTCGCGGGCGCGGCCGGTCTGCGCCTGCAGGCGGGCGGGCAGTGTGGCGAAGACCGCCTCGGCACGGTCGACCCGCGATTTCGAACGGTCGATCAGCCGCTCGACCATGCGCTCGGCCCGCCCGATCCGCTCGTTCAGCGTCTGGCGGCGCTCGGCGATGCGGCCGGAGAGCAGATCAGGGCGCAAATGCGCGGCCACGCGCTCGAAGCCGCGACGCTTGTTGATGGTGTTGAGCTCCAGCCCGCGGCCGAGGCCGGCCGCCGCCTCGTCGAAACGCCGGCGCGGCAAGGCGAGAAGCTGATCGAGCGACGGCAATGCCCGCATCAGCGCCCGGACGGACTGGCGACGCTGATCCATCTGCCGGTTCATGCAGCCCTGCAGCCGCGCGGCAAGGGCGGCGGCCTGGGCCTCGAGCTCCGCCTTGACCGGCACCGCCATTTCCGCAGCCCCTGTCGGCGTCGGCGCACGGACATCGGCGGCATAGTCGATCAGCGTCCAGTCGGTCTCATGACCGACGGCCGAGATCAGCGGGATCCGGCTTTCGGCCGCAGCACGCACGACGATTTCGTCGTTGAAGCTCCAGAGATCTTCGAGGCTGCCGCCGCCGCGCGCGACGATCAGCACGTCGGGGCGGGGAATGGCGCCGGCCGGCTCCAGCGCGTTGAAGCCGCGAATGGCGTTCGCCACCTCCTCGCCGGACCCCTCGCCCTGAACCTTCACCGGCCAGACGAGGACATGCACGGGAAAACGATCGGAGATGCGGTGAAGAATATCGCGGATTACCGCACCGGTCGGCGAGGTGACGACGCCGATCACCCTTGGCATGAAGGGCAGCCGCTTCTTGCGGGCGGCATCGAACAGGCCCTCGGCGCCAAGCTTGCGCTTGCGCTCCTCGATCAGCGCCATCAGCGCGCCGGCGCCGGCCGGTTCCAGCGTCTCGATGACGATCTGATATTTCGAAGAGCCGGGAAAGGTGGTGACCTTGCCGGTGGCAATGACCTCCATGCCTTCTTCCGGGCGGAATTTCAGCCGCGAGAAGGTGCCCTTCCAGATGACGGCATCGATGCGGGCACGGTCGTCCTTCAGCGCGAAATAGGCATGGCCGGAGGAGTGTGGGCCACGATAGCCGGAGATCTCGCCGCGCACGCGGACCTGGTCGAAGGTGGTTTCGACGGTGCGCTTGATCGAGCCGGAAAGCTCCGAAACCGAATATTCGGCAAGGTTGGTCGGCGAATCGCTGTCGAAGACGTTGCTCATCCCTTCTTTCTATGTCCATCGGCGGCAAACTGGAAGGTCGCGGTCATCGCCGAGATCTGTTTTCCGGGATGTCGAGGTCGTTGGCGGCGGACGCACGCTACGCCACGCATGCTCACCATGCGGCCGTGGCAGCTTGGCGGATGAACAACGAAATCGGGTAAATCCGTTTGGTTGCGGAACGTATAGTTAGAATGCGCGTTATAGACGAAAGGAGTTGCTAACCACCGCAATACAAAGGCTTTTCGGCGGTGGCCGCCGGTAAATCTTTGTTAGTTGGCGCTTCCTATGCTTCCCCTCGTTATCTCTGGGAAGGTGCTGAAATGATTATTCTCACAGCAGCAGCATTGGGCATCAGCGCCGGGCAAACCCGCTCGGCTGCCGCAATCGCGCTGGTCGCCGCGCTGATAGGAATAACGTTCGTGGTGGCGGCGATAACCTCGCCCGGACCAGTGTCGATCCTGGCGTTCGTCTATGCCGTGCTCGGCTTTAATGGCGGCCTCATGCTCTTTGTTCTTGGGCTCTTTGCCAATGCGCGTCTTCGTCGCGCGACACGTGTTTCCCACTAAATTTTTTACCGAAAGCTGCCGGCGTCAGTTCGCCACCGGCCGATAGCGAAAGAACTGAACGCCCACCTCCGCTGCCTTCGGAAGCGGCTCCAGATAAGGCGGGATATTGCCCTTGCCGAGCTCGGCATAAAGGCCATCCGGTTTTAGCTTGGCAATCTCGCGCGTCTGCGGGTCATTGGGGCAGAAGCCAAGCACCGTCACCCCCGCGCCCTTCAGGAAGGCTTCCGCCTCCTGCGGCTCCGCCAGGCCGATATGCAGTTCCGTCAGCATGCCGCCCTGATTGCGATGATATGGCGCCGAAAGAACCCGGTTTTTCGTAAAGCGAAGGATCGGAACGCCCATCTGCGACGGTGCTGAGATCAGCCCGTCCGGCAGCCCGGCAAGCGGCGCCAGTGCCTCTTTCGAGGTACAGGAAAGCACCTTTGCCGCCGCCGCCTTCTTCTGCGCGCCATTGTCCATCTGCAGCGAGACAAGTCCGCCGGCGACCGCCCAGGCCGCCGGAACGCTGGCGAGCACCGTCACGATATAGACGAAGGCGGCGGCAACATTGTCGCTGTCGCTGTTGGAGATCCGCCTGATATCGATGATCAGCAGCGCAAGCGGCAGAATGGAGAGCAGGTTTGAGAACGTCGCGCCGCGCACCTGGACCAGCGCGATCGCCCAGCTGGTGGCGAGCAGGAAGAGCAGCACCAGATGGATCTGCATGCGGTCGCGCCGAACGATACGGAAGATGCAGACGGCCATGCCGAACAGGCCGGCCGCATAGAAGGCACCGATCGAGAAGGGATCGGTGCGCGCGAGCACGAAGGCCGACTGCGCTTCCGACACGTTCCTCAGCCAGAGTTCGACCAGCATCGGATCGAGACCGGCCAGCGGATCACTCAGGCATTGCGGCGCAATCACCATCGCCGAACCGAGAACGCCGGCACCGACGAGGCCAAGCGCGGCAAAGCGCAGGGAGCGACGCAGGCGGCTGGCAAAGACTGCCGAAAACAGCATCAGCCCGCCGCCGATCGCCGCCAGGCTGTAATAACCGAGCGAGAGATTGTCGCAGGTAACCATCGAATAGAGCCGGGGCGGCACCGTTGCGACAAAGAGGATGCTGATGGCAATCGCCAGCGCCAGGCCGAAGGCCCCCGCGGCAACAGCGAAAATCTGCCCCTCCCATGCCCAGAGCAAAGCGACGGTCAGACAGACGGCGGCGACGAAAGGCGTCGTCTCGGCGCCGATGGCGATGGCGACCGCTGCGGCGATGCCGGCGACCGCATAGCTCCAGCCGCGGCGCTGCGGATCCAGAAGCATCGCCACCATCGTCGCGACAAGTCCCAGCTGCGCATTGTGATGATCGATGGCGCCCGGCGCGAAACGGCTGCCGGTGTAAATCGCAAGGCCGGTCATGGCGAGACTGAGATGCATGCCGGCAACACCGCCGATACGCCGTCCGGCAACGGCCATGGCGAGCATGGCGGGCAGGACGAGCGATACCGGCCAGACGGCGAGCGCCAGCGCCTCGGCGGTCTCGTGGGGCGCAAACAGGCCGAAGAACCAGATCAGCGAAGCGATCGGCAAATCGATCAGCCTCGACCAGTGCATCAGCGTGCCGCCCTCGAGGCCGAGGCGGTATTGCATCAGATCGAACCAGCCTTGCCCGGCGAGAAGATCGCGAACCTCGATGAGACGCATTCCGTCGTCATTGTCGGGACCGACGTAATCGGTAGCGTTGGAGAGCTTGGTGACAAGGAGGATAGAGGCGAGGATGACGCTATAGATAATGACGGTTGGCCAGAGGCGCATGAGCAACCTGCTCAGCCCTCCCCTTGGAGCAGTGGTCACGGAGGAGGCATTGGCGATCGGCTGCACAGCGTTCATCGTGGTTAGCGCTTCGTTTCAGATGGCCGAAGCTTAGCGATCGCCGATCAAGAAAGTGTAAAGCCGTTTGCGGAAGTGCCGATTTTGCCTGCGTCATAGGGTCTTATTAACGGCGGGTGATTTAGGCTGAGTGCGGCTTTCAGTGTAACGAGTAGAGTCATGGCCCGATCGCGTACCGATAATCCCAATATTGCCGTCCTGCTTCCCTGTTATAATGAAGCCGCGACGATCGGCGCGGTCGTGCGGGGTTTCCGCGCGACGCTGCCGGATGCTGCGATCCACGTCTACGACAATAATTCCACCGACGGCACCGCGCTGCAGGCGATGCTTGCCGGCGCGCATGTCGTGCGCGAGCGACGCCAAGGCAAGGGCCACGTCGTACGCCGCATGTTCGCCGACATCGACGCCGATATCTACATCATCGCCGACGGCGACGGCACTTACGCGCCTAGCGATGCCGAAGAGCTGGTGCGCACACTGCTGACCGAGCGCGCCGACATGGTTGTGGGAACCCGGCGCGGCGTTCGTGCCGATGCCGGCCGTCAAGGCCATGCGCTCGGCAACCGGCTTTTCAACCTGCTCTACCGGACGATCTTCGGCCCCGACTTCACCGATATCTTTTCCGGCTACCGCGCTTTCTCGCGCCGCTTCGTCAAGAGCTTCCCAGCGGTATCGGGCGGCTTCGAAATCGAAACCGAGATGTCCGTGCATGCCTCGCGGCTGAAGCTTCCGGTCAGCGAACTCGAACTCGACTATGGCCGCCGGCCGGAAGGCTCGCACTCGAAGCTTTCGACATTTCGCGACGGCGCCAAGATCCTCTGGATGTTCGCGATGCTGATGAAGGAAACCCGGCCCTTCGCCTTCTTCAGCGCGATCAGTGCCATCTTCATGCTGACGAGCCTCGGCTTCATGGCGCCGGTGCTGGCGGAATATTTCCAGACGGGTCTCGTCAGCCGCATGCCGACCTGGGTGCTGTCGACAGCGCTGATGATGATCTCCTTCATGCTTTTTACCGCCGGCGTCATCCTGGATTCGGTTGCCCGCGCCCGCGCCGAACAGCTTCGTATCCATTATATGAGCCTGGAAACGCCGAGCGCCGTCAAAGCGCCGCTCGGCGAAGCAGGGCCGGTATCGCGCGCCCGCGCCCGCAAGGCGGATGCGGCATGAGAAAGCTCATCCGTTTCGCGATCGCGGGCGGCATCGGCTTCCTCGTCGATGCCGGCGTGCTGTCGGCGCTGCTGCATCTGACGCCGCTCGGGCCGTTTCTGGCGCGGCTCGTGGCGATCGCGGCTGCAATGGCGGTGACCTGGATTTTCAATCGGAGCTTCACCTTCGACCGGTCCAGCCGGTCGCTGGCCGCCGAAGGCTTCCGCTATGGCTCGGTCGGGGTAACGGCAGCGCTCGTCAATTACGGGCTTTATTCCGCACTTCTGCTTTCGCTGCCGGCACTTCAGCCGCTTGCGGCCATGGTCATCGCCAGCATCGCCTCGATGGTCTTCAGCTTCTTCGGCTATTCGCGCTTCGTCTTCCGCGCCGAATGATTAGAGCGCCGCGCGTCACTGGACGCGCAAAGGACGCTCTAACACTTTAAATTGGCGCATAATCGCTTCCGATTTTCGGAAAGGATTATGCGCTAGACGGCTTCCCAGCCGTCTTTCTCGCTGGCGCGGTAGATCGCGTCGATCACCTTTTGGTTCAATTTCGAATTTTCGAGCGTGACGATCTCCTCCTTGCCACCTTTCACCGCCCGGGCGAAGGCTTCGACCTGCCGCTTGTATTGACGGCTGTCCTGGAAGCGGAAGATGCGTGATTCATTGTGGCTGCGATCGGCAAGCTCGATTTCCTCAGGCCCCCAGCGATTGGCGTTGAACGGCGACTTGACCTCGATGTAACCTTCGGTGCCGTGGAAGACCATGACCTGACGGTTGGCCATCTGCGTCGAGATATAGAAGCTCAGCTCGAAATCGCCGAAATCGGCCTTGACGCTCGAATAGATATCGGTGCCGAAATCCGGATCACGCTCGGTGATCGCCTGGATCCAGAGCGGCTCCTTGCCGGTGGAAAAACGCGTGCCCATCACGGGATAGACACCGATATCGGGAAGGCCGCCGCCGCCGAGTTCGGGAACGTTGCGCATGTTGGCGGGATCGCGGTTGAAATAGGTGAAGGCGCCCTGCACATGCCGGAGCGTACCGATCGCGCCCTCGTCGATCAACGCGCGCACCTTCTGCCAGACCGGCGAATAGGTGATCATATAGGCTTCGGTGACCACCACCCGGTTGCGGTCGCGGGCGGCAATCAGATCGTCGATGTCATCGGCCTTCAGCGCTAGGGGCTTTTCGCAAAGCACGTGTTTGCCGGCATCGGCTGATTTGATCGACCATTCGATATGCTGCGAGGTAGGCAGCGGGATATAGACGGCGTCGATGAGGTCGGAGGCCAGCATCTCCTCGTAGGAGCCGAAGGCATGCGGCACGGAGAAGCGGTCGGCCATCTCCCTTGCGCGCGTGAGATCACGGCTGGCAATCGCCGTGACGACGCAATTTTCCGCGTCCTGGATTGCCGGAACGACATTGTCACGGCCGATCTTCGCCGTTGAAATGATACCAAAACGCAGCATGATCCAAACCTCCCAAACAGATTTCCGCGAACCATATTCAGGCCTTAGCCACGGCGCAATGGTGCGGGCTGAAATCACGGAAGTTTGCCTTCCCGGATGCCCGGAATGCGCTAGGTTGCTGCAAGGCGGCGTTCTGCCGTGTCCACGATTTCAAACACATCACCATATTGGAGAGCGTCATGGAAATGCGCCGGCTTGGAAAAACGGGTCTTTCGGTCGCGCCGATCGTCATCGGCGGCAATGTCTTCGGCTGGACGGCCGACGAGAAAGCATCCTTCGCCATTCTCGACGCCTTCTTCGACGCTGGCCTGAACACGATCGATACGGCGGATGTCTATTCCGCATGGGTCCCGGGCAACAAGGGCGGCGATTCCGAGGAGATCATCGGGCGCTGGCTGAAGCAGGCCAAGGTTTCCCGCGACCAGGCGGTCATCGTTACCAAGGTCGGCTCGGACATGGGGCAGGGAAAGACACTGAAGGAGAGCTATATCCTCAAGGCGGTCGAGGATTCGCTGCGCCGGCTGCAGACTGACTATATCGACCTCTATCTGTCGCACTGGCCGGATGCCGATACGCCGCACGAGGAAACACTCGGCGCCTATGCCAAGCTGAAGCAGCAGGGCAAGATCCGCGCCATCGGCTGCTCGAACTATGATGCGACGCTGCTGCAGGCCTCCTTCGACGCTGCCGAAAAGGCCGGCCTGCCCCGTTACGATGTGGTGCAGCCGGAATATAATCTTTATGAGCGCGCAAGCTTCGAGGGGCCGCTCGCCGATCTCTGCGTTGAAGAGGACATCGGCGTCATCACCTATTTCAGCCTGGCTGCCGGCTTCCTCACCGGCAAATACCGCAGCAAGGCCGATACGCAGGGCCGCGCCCGCGAGGGCCGGGTTTCGACCTATTTCGACGACAAGGGTCTGCGCATTCTTGCCGCGCTCGACACGGTTTCTGCCGAGACCGGCGCCAAGCCCGCCGAAATTTCGCTCGCCTGGCTGCTGCGCAAGAAAGGCGTGACGGCGCCGATCGCCAGCGCCACCAGCCTTTCGCAGCTTGAAAGCCTGGCGAAATCGGCGACACTTCAGCTTTCCGATGACGCAATGGCCCTGCTCGATCAAGCCGGGAACTGAAAGAAAGAGCCCATGACCGTGACGATCCGCGATGCCCGCGCCGAGGACGAGAGCCGCTGGCGCGAACTTTGGGCGGCCTACCTCGCCTTTTACGAAGTCACGGTCGATGCCGATATCACCGATTCCACTTGGCGCCGGGTTTTCGATCCGGCGTCGGCGATCGCCATGCGGGTCGCCGAGGTCGATGGCAGGATCATGGGCTTTGCGCTCTATCTCACCCATGAGGGCACATGGATCCGCGGCAGGGACTGCTATCTCGAAGACCTGTTTGTCGATCGCGATGCACGCGGCAAAGGGGTCGGGCGGGCGCTGATGGACGACCTCGTCGCCATCTGCAAGGCCAAGGGCTGGTCGCGGCTCTATTGGCATACGAGCGAACAGAACACGACGGCCCGGGCGCTCTACGATCGCTATGTCGAGAGCGACGGCCATATCCGCTACCGCATCAGCTTTTGAGTCTGGGAAAACCTTAGTAGAAAGCGGCGTGATCGCCCTCCCAGTTCGCCATGCCCGGTTTGGTCGGGATGCCGCGCGGGCTGATATAACTCTGGATGGTAGCGTCGCCTTGGGTAAAGGATGCCCACGATGGGCCCGCTTCATGCGGCGACGCTACCCCTCGGTGGCTAAAGCGCGTCGCATGTAACTTGATTCATTCGACGCGCTTTAGCTCTTTGTTTTTATGCATGTCGTTTTCCGGGAACCGCTGCACACTTCCCGGCGACATGCATTAGTGAGCGGTGTAGGCCCCGTCGACCATATGACAGCTTCCAGTAATGAAGCTTGCCTGTTCCGAAAGGAGAAAACATACGAGAGCCGCCACTTCATCGGGCGATCCACGCCGGCCCATTGGCTGCAACGAGTTCAATCTCCGAGTGCTTGTCACAGGCTCACACAGAATCGGCGTTTCGATCCAGCCGGGGGCAACTGCATTGATCCGAATACCCATACGCGCGTACTCGATCGCAGCGGCCTTCGTGAGGCCGATGACCCCGTGCTTAGCCGCGGTATAGGCCGATGCCAGTGGCAATGCAACGGAACCGAGAATGGAGGACATGTTTACGATGGCCCCGCCTACGCCGGCTTGCAGCATGGCGGCAATCTCATATTTCATGCAATAGAATGTACCGTCCAGATTGACGCTCATCAACTTGCGCCATTGGTCGAGCGGGTAATCCGCGGTAGCGGTCCGGACGCCAGTCAGCCCTGCATTGTTCACCGCTAGGTGGAGGCCACCACATTTCTGGACGGCAAACTCAACCAACCGCTCGACCGCATCGGCGATGGTGACATCGACGGCGAAATCGACAGCCTTCCCTCCCTGCGTCCGTATATCAGTAGCAACGCGGTCGGCACTATCGGCATCAATATCCGCGACGATTACCTCTGCCCCCTCAAGAGCAAGTTGTCGCGAAATCGCAGCGCCAATCCCCGACCCCCCACCTGTCACAATCGCAACTTTTCCGTCGAAGCCAAGCTCCATTCCCGCCCCCCAGTTTTACTCGATCCTAATCGAACAGAGGCGGGTCGTGCATGCAAGAATTTTAAACAAATCCTGATCTAACAACCACTCATTGAAGGTGCCGATCGGTGGACCACAACGACTCTGCCTGCCGTCGACCCCAAAACTCCGCAGGAAAATGCCCGGCATTTGACGGATATCATAGCATGCGAGTTCCCCGTTTTCCGTTGCTCTATAAGCACTGATGCAAGAGCGTTTGCCAAAAAGCGCGGCGATGTTAAATACAAGGGTGGGCTGATCAATCGCGTTGGCAGATGAAAATGGACGAAAGTCACGTTACGCGCCGGGGAATTCTTCTGGGAAGTCTGGCTCTGATAATGTCCGGATGTACTACCGAGGACGGGCCGCCATTTGGGTATTACGCCCTTGGGCGGAACCCGGATCGTGATACCCGCTACCGGCGGCAAACAGTGAGCTATAGTGGTGATGAGCCGCCCGGCACCATCGTCGTCGATACCGCCAGCCGATATCTCTATTTCGTCGAGGCGGGCGGTCAGGCAACACGCTACGGCGTCGCGGTTGGACAGGAAGGATTGAGTTTCAAGGGCCAAGCCACGGTAGGTCGCAAGGCAGAATGGCCGTCGTGGACACCGACCGCCGACATGATCGCGCGTAAGCCGCGCCTCGGCCAATACGCTGAAGGCGTCCCAGGCGGACCAGGAAATCCGTTAGGTGCGGCCGCCCTCTATCTCTATCAGGACGGAAAAGACACCCTGTTTCGTCTACATGGAACGAACGCGCCGTGGTCGATTGGTCAGGCAGTGTCGAACGGATGCGTCCGACTCACCAACCCCAACATTGTGGATCTCTATGGGCGCACCCATGTGGGAACCAGAGTCCTAGTGATCTAGCGGCGGCATTCCTCGCTCGAATCGGCAGGCAGCCGACCCATTTTCCCGCTGCGCAGGCAGCAAAAGCCTAGGATGCGCTCAGATTGTGTTCTTTCTGCACTAGCCTTTACGTAAGTTGACGCTACTATTATCGACGTTGCCTACGATAAGTGATGCCGATTCTAAGGAGAGGACTTCTTGATGAGCAGAATTCTAATCGTGATCATCTCTGTGCTTGCTGTTGCCAATCTCACCGCCTGCGGAATGATTGGCAAAGGAAAAGGCAAGGCACCGCCACCGGCTGCTGCTCAAGTATATAAGTAGCGACCATCCCTCGATTTGTGACGAGGGTCGAGTTCGGTCCTCCTCACAACTTAAGTCGCCAGCACCGGGCTATCCCCGGAGCCGCGTTCATATGAGCATTCACCCCCCGTGCGAACCGAGGCAGGTGAGAGGAGTGCATTGATGACGCTTGCAAGAGGTTGTCTGCCGCTTGTAATCCTGATGGCGATTGCCGTCGTGTCATGCCAGACCAAAGACAAAGCCCAGCAGCCGCGTTTCACGTCCGATGCCAATGGCCGAACAACCATCTCGGCCAACGAAAATTCAAATCGGTATTTCCTCGAGTTCCGTTCGCGATATGCGCTCAGCTATGGACACACCTATGTTGTCTTTGGGCGCACGGACAAGAACGGAAACATGGTTGATCCGCAGGTCGCCGGCCTCGCCCCGGCCTCGACCGATCCCGGAGCCTACGTCTTGGGCCATTTCGTGCCGGTTTCAGCAACAACCGGAGCGACCGACGGTGATCTGGAAGAGGCGTACCGGTCGGCAAGCTGGAGAGTCATGCTATCGGACGGCGAGTACGAAGACGCTGTTCGCTTCATCCGCAAACAACAGGCAAGTTCCCGTCTCTGGGAAGCAACGGTCTACAACTGCAATGCATTCGTGGCGGACATTGCACGTCACATGGGATACAAGGCGCCCGGCATTTGGCTGAGGCCGCAACAATTCATTACGAAGCTTCGCGAGATGAATACCGGTTGAGGGCATATTGGATTTGACCAAGAAGCTAAAGCGTGTCGCGATCTTTCAGAGTCGCTTGTTACGCTTTAGGTCTTTGTTTTTACCATGTCTTTATCGCAAAACCGCGGCACACTTTTGCGAGACATGCTCTAAGGTAGGTCGACTCATGAATGTACGTTGGTAAACCGGCAAACGCCGGCCAGTGCGGAAAGGCTTTGGTGACCTGATTTGTACCTATCGATCGCTACTGCAGGTAAGGTCATCTGGGTCCTCGGGGTCGTCGTCTGGGCGATCATTCGCCGTCCTCATGCGCGCCGCGCCAAGCGCTTGCAGGTTGTTAGCGACCGCCGCACGCCTTCGGAGGCCGTAGGACTTGCCGCTGGCCTTCTTGGCCTCTCCATCATACCAGCGATCTATGTTGCAACCGGATTTCCCCTCGCTGCCGACTACCCGCCCCATCTGTGGGCCGTGGCACTTGGTGCGATACTTCTCGTCTGTGCGATGTGGGTTTTCCGTAGGACCCACAAGGCCCTCGGCAAGAATTGGTCGATAACGCTGGAGATCCGCGAAAAGCACAAACTCATCTCTCAAGGACCCTATGCCCTTGTCCGCCATCCGATGTACACATCATTTCTGCTCATGGGACTTGGCCAAGCCTTCCTCCTGTCGAACTGGGTGGCGGGACTAGCGGGGCTGCTCGGCGCCGGGATCCTCTTTTTCCTCAGAGTAGACAAAGAGGAGCGTATGATGCTGGACGTTTTCGGTCCCGAGTATCAAGCCTACATGGACAAGACAAAACGAATTATTCCTTATCTCTACTAGAGGTGGCCCCATGCGAGGTCGAGCCATTAAACTCTCCGCATCGCGACGCCTTGTCGGCGATCTGATGAAATTCTCGATCGGTGTGCCGCGCGTCACGGTGCAGCGGAAGATGAATATCAGCGCGCTCCTGGCGGCCAGAACAGCACAGCCAGTCAGGCCGTCATGGACCGTTCTCTTCTTAAAGGCATATGCACTTCTCGCACAGGAATTGCCGGACCTGCGCCGCGCTTATGTCAAGTTTCCGACACCGCGACTTTATGAATATTCAGGAAATGTGGCGTCCATTGCCCACGAACGTGAACATGAAGGCGAGCGGATCGTTCTACTGAGCCTGATCAGGGCTCCCGAGAAGAGATCCATCACTGAGCTTCAGACCTTGATCGAGGCGGCAAGGTCCCGCCCTGTCATGGAGGTCAAGGAATTCCGGCGCATATTGAAGTTTGCACACCTTCCCGGCCCCATCAGGTGGCTTGTGATGTGGCTTGGACTGAATCTCGGTCGGCAGCGGCCGCGTTTTTTTGGCACTTTCCAATTCTCCGTCTACTCTGGCCTCGGGGCAGAATCCCTCAACCCCCTTACGCCGCTAACCACGCTTCTCAACTACGGCCCAATAGACGATGATGGGACTGTAACCGTGCGCATCCATTACGACCACAGGGTCATGGACGGTGCAAATGTTGCACGAGCGCTGGATCGGTTGGAAAACATACTGAATGGCGAAGTCACGGGGGAATTGAAGGGTCTCGCTCAGACAGGAGCCACCCCTGGCACGACAGCCTTGAGAACCGCGACATGAGCCTACAAATCGTGCTCCGTCCAGCCATCGTTGTTGTCGGTGCATCGCGCGGCATCGGGCGGGCCATCGCCAAAGTTGCCGCACGCGAGCGTGCCGCAATTGTTCTTGTTGCGCGTTCGATTGAGGGCCTCATATCGGCGGCGGCAGACGTGCGGGAGGCGGGGGGCGAGGCTTTCGTGCTGGAAATGGATCTCTTGGCCACAGATACATCGACGCGTCTGCAAAATTTCCTGTCGATAAATGCCTTGTTCTGCGATGTCCTCGTCAATAGCGCCGGTTATGGCTTGCGCGGCGCCGCGACCTTATTGCCTATCGACGACCAACTCGGAATTATCGATGTCAACATACGCGCATTAAGCGATCTGACCCTTCGCTTCTTGCCGGAAATGGCGGCGCGGCGGCGCGGCGGCGTAATCAATCTTGGCTCAGTGGCAAGCTTCCTTCCTGGGCCGAATATGGCGTTGTATTACGCCAGCAAAGGCTTCGTGCGCTCCTTTTCGGAAGCACTTCATCAAGAGTTGCGCGGCACCGGCGTGACAGTGACATGTGTCGCTCCAGGACCAGTATCGACAGAGTTTCTGGAGCGATCCGGCGCTGGCCGGTCGACGCTCTTCAAGGTTCTCCCGAAGCTGGACGCGGACTATGTGGCCGAACGAGCCTGGCGCGGCTTCAGGTCCGGGCGGCGCCTCGTCGTACCTGGTACCTCCTCTAAACTGGCCGTTTTTGCGGCGGCGCTCTTGCCCTCGACCGTCTTGCTGCCTTTGGTCAGCAGAATGCAACGCCGAACAAATGATCCATGTCCTTGTGGTTCCGGGGAAAAGTTCAAGAAATGCTGCGGCGGCGGGTGGACAACGTTTCATCGCGGCCGTCGATAAGAGTCACGTAGGGCGCCATCACTTTTTTTATAGCGCATGCGGTTTGGCTGCATTTCCGCATTCCGTTGAGCCTGCGTCATGTAGAAGATCTGCGGGCGCAGCGCGGCATTGAAGTCTCGTTCCAGACTGTCGCGGAGTCGGCCGCCAAGTTCCGCCGAGACTATGCCCGCTACATCCGGCGGCGGTGGGAAGTTTTGCCGACAAGTGGCATCTCGGCGAAATAGTCGTTTCCATCAAGGGCAAGGGCTGGGCGCGGCTCTACTGGCATACGAGCGAGCAGAACAAGACAGCCCGGGCGCTCTACGACAGCTATGTTGAGAGCGACGGCCACATCCGCTACCGCATCAGCTTTTGAGTCTGGGAAAATCTTGGTAGAAAGCGGCGTGATCGCCCTCCCAGTTCGCCATGCCCGGTTTGGTGAGTATGCCGCGCGGGCTGATATAACTCTGAATCACCCGTTTCGGCCGTTCGTGCCATTGGATATTGAAGGCCCAGAGCTTCGGGAAGAAACAAAGTGAGGCATAGGGCAGGTGGTCGTGGATCCACCAGGCGAGCCGTTGCCAGTCGCTTTCATTGCTGTAGTGGTCGAGCATCCACGGCACGGCAATGCAGACCGCGGCACCCATGCAGCCGTCGAAGTCCCGCATATCCCAGATGTGATGCGCGGCGGTGGTAGCATTGGTCGAGCAGTTCAGATCGTTCTCGTTGCCGAACCGGTTTACCGCGGGCGAACGATAGCCGGAGCGGATATGCAGGCGCCCGAAGGTTGCTTCCAGCGGCTCCAGCAATTCCTCGCAGAGCCTCCTGCCCACCTCGATCGCCAGATCGGGATCCTCGGGGATGTTGGGAATGCGGTAGAAATCGGCAATTTCAGAATGCAGGAAATCGCGGAAGAAAAAATTCTGCGACAGCCGTACGCGGCCAAGATCCTCCAGACCCTTCATCGAACCCGGCTTACGCATGACTTTATCTTTCTCCATCGACAGCAGGAATGATCGCCCGGAGCAGATTTCCAGTCCACCCGAAATCGACCGGGAACAATTTGCGCGATCCTCGCTTCTTAATGTGTCGCCGCGTTCGCGGCCTTTCCCAGAACAAGGATCGAGAAAATGGCCAAGGAAAAGACGTTGGAAGATCTCTTCTACGATACGCTCAAGGACATCTATTTTGCCGAACGGCAGATCTTGCGCGCCCTGCCGAAGATGGCGCGCGCCGCCCAGTCTTCCGAACTGAAGGCGGGCTTCGAAAAGCATCGCGAGGAAACCGAAGGCCAGGTCGAGCGCCTGCAGCAGGTTTTCGAACTGATCGGCAAACGCGCTCAGGGCAAGACCTGCGAGGCGATCCAGGGCATTATCGCCGAGGGCGAGGAAATCATGGAGGAATTCAAGGGCACATCAGCCCTCGATGCCGGTCTGATCTCTGCTGCCCAGGCCGTCGAGCATTATGAAATCGCCCGTTACGGCACGCTGAAAACCTGGGCGGCGACACTCGGCCTCAAGGATGCCGTCCGCCTGCTCGACCAGACGCTGCAGGAGGAAACGGCGACCGACAAGACCCTTTCCCAGCTCGCCACCACGGCGGCGAACCAGAAGGCAAAGGCTGCCTGACGGATGAACAGAACGGGCGGCAGGTCTCTTGCCGGTCGCCCGCATCTTCCTAAACATATTTGAAGAAATCGATGAAGGCGCGCAGTGCCGGCCGCATCTGCCGGCGGGTGGGATAATAGAGAAACGCCCCGGAATAGGGCGCGCACCAATCCTCCAGTACCCGCACGAGGCTGCCGCTTGCCAGCTCGGCATCCACCCGCATGTCGAACAGATAGGCAAGGCCAGCGCCGTTCAGCGCCGCAAGCAGGGCCAGCCGGTCCTCGCTGACGATCAATGGCCCGTCGACGGAAACGACCAGTTCCTGCCCATCTTTTTCAAACTCCCAGCGATAGATTGAGCCGTTGGTAAAGCGCCGCTTGATGCAGCGGTGGCCGACGAGATCGCGCGGATGCTGCGGCTTCGGAAAGCGCTTGAAATAATCGGGCGAAGCGGCAATCACCGTCGTCAGATCGGGCGAGACCTTGACCGCGATCATATCGGCTTCCAGGCTCTCCTCCAGCCTTATGCCGGCATCGAACCCCTCCTTGACGATATCGGTGAAGCCGTCCTCATTGGCGATCTCCAGGGTGATATCGGGATAGAGGTTGAGAAAGTCGCCGAGGCGCGGGGCGAGCAGGAGATCGGAGGCAAAGCGCGGCGCGGTGATGCGCAGGTTTCCGGCAGGCCTGGCACGCGTATCGCGGACCGCCTCCAAAGCAATGCCGATCTCCTCGAGCGCCGGGCGAAGCCGTTCGAGAAGCAGGCGGCCCTCTTCCGTCGGCGCGACGCTGCGGGTGGTGCGCGCCAAGAGTCTGACACCCAGGCTCTCCTCGAGGCTCGAGATCGCATGGCTGACGGCCGAGGGCGCAACGAGGAGTTCCTTGGCAGCGGCCCGGAAGCTGCGATGCTCGGAGACGGCTGCGAGAACGGCAAGTTGTGCGAGCTGTGTTCGATTCATTGATCGAACAGATAGAACAACCCGTTATAAATTGCATGTATTTTCTGAGCGATACGGCAGGAATATGGTCTGTTCGTACCGCACAAACCCCCAAAAGCGGTTCAGCTCAAAAGGAGCGTAGCATGAAAACCCGAAAACTCGGAAATGATCTCACCGTCTCTGCCGTCGGCCTTGGCTGCATGGGCATGAGCTTTGCCTATGGCGCCAGCGACGAGGCAGAATCGATCAGGACCCTTCATCGCGCCATCGATCTCGGGGTCACCTTTTTCGACACCGCCGAAGTCTACGGTCCCTTCACCAACGAGGTTCTTCTCGGCAAGGCGCTGAAACCGTTTCGCGACCGGGCGGTGATCGCCACCAAGTTCGGCTTCAAGATCGATACCAGCCAGGCGGGCACTGCCGCCATCACCGGCGTCGACAGCCGCCCGGAGCATGTCAGAGCGGTCGCCGAGGCCTCGCTGAAGCGCCTGGGGATCGAGACCATCGACCTCTTCTACCAGCACCGCGTCGATCCCAATGTGCCGATCGAGGACACCGTCGGCGTCATGGCCGAGTTGGTGAAGGAGGGTAAGGTCCGCGCCCTCGGCCTCTCCGAAGCCGGCGGCGCCACCATCCGCCGCGCCCATGCGGTGCATCCGATCGCAGCACTGCAGAGCGAATATTCGCTTTGGACGCGCGATCCCGAGGAGGATGTGCTTGCCACGTGCCGCGAACTCGGTATCGGCTTCGTGCCCTACAGCCCGCTCGGCCGCGGGTTCCTCACGGGCGCGATTCGCAAGGTCGACGATCTCGCCGCCGACGATTTCCGCCGGCAGGTTCCGCGTTTCCAGGCGGAGAATTTCGACGCCAACGCGGCACTCGTCGCAACGCTCGAGCGGCTTGCTGCCGACAAAGGCGTGACCGCCGCACAGCTGGCGCTAGCCTGGGTGTTGAGCCAGGGCGACAACATCGTGCCGATCCCCGGCGCCCGCAAGCTTCACCACCTCGAACAGAATGCTGCCGCTGCCGATATCGTGCTGAGTGCGGCTGAGCTTGAAGAGCTCGGCCATGCAATCCCCGTAGGGAAGGTGGCCGGCAAGCGTTATTCGGATGCCTCGCTTGCTATGACGAACCTCTGAGCCCTTACTGAAACCAAAGCCCGGCCTGATGCAACCGGCCGGGCTTGCCTTGGCGGCTGGCGAAACTATTTACCGCCATCCCACCAAACGGGATGAAAACATGTCGGACAGGCAAGCAGTCGAACAGACGGTTCATCTCTATGTCGAGGGCATGGCCTTCGCCAATGAGGCGGCCTTGAAAAAGGCCTTCCACCCGAAAAGCTCGATCATCGGCTATTACCAGAATGCCGTCGAATGGCTGACGCGGGACGAATTCATCTCCGCAATCCTGGCGGAGGAGCCTGCCCCGCCCGGAACGCAGCCGTTCATGGATATCCAAAGCGTCGATGTCGAGGGCGATGCGGCGAGCGTCAAGGTTACCGACGATTTCGCCGGAATGCGCTTCACCGATTATCTCTCGCTGCTGAAGATCGAAGGCCGCTGGACAATCGTCAGCAAGCTCTACCATCTTCATACGTGAAAAGACCGGCCGCTTAACGACCGGTCCCATTGTCTCGGCAAAGCCGGCAGGATCAGCTCCTGAGGACGCCGCCGGTGAATTTCATCACGCTGGCGATGATCTTCTGCGTCAGTGTCTCGAAATCTTCATCCGTCAGCGTACGCTCGACCGGCTGGATCTGAACCTCGATCGCCACCGACTTCTTGCCCTCGCCGACCGACGCGCCTTCGAAGATATCGAAGACATTGACGCCGGTGACCAGCTTGCGGTCGGCGCTTGTCGCAGCCTTGATGACCGCGCCTGATTCCACCGTCTTGTCGACGACGAAGGCGAAATCCCGCTTGACCGCCTGGAAGGGCGACAGTTCGAGCGCCGGCTTGGTGCGAGTCGCCTTTTTCTTCGGCTCGGCCATCGCATCAAGATAGACCTCGAAACCGCAGAGCGCGCCGGAGACATCGAGCGCTTCCAAGGTCAGCGGATGGAATTCGCCGAAATAGCCGAGCACCACCTTCGGCCCCATCTTGATGGTGCCGGAGCGGCCGGGATGGTACCAATCCGGTCCACCCCGCTCGATCTGGACATTGCCCATCGGCAGGCCGCAGGCTTCGATGACGGCGAGCACATCGGCCTTGGCATCGAAGACATCGACCGGCTTGCCACCGCCCTTGGCGGCATTCGACCAGGCGCGACCGGCGCCGGCAAGCGAGGCCGTGCCGCGGCGGATGCCGCCGGCAACGCGGCGCTGGCCGTCCGGCCTGTCGTTCTCATAGGTGCCGGAGACTTCGAAGAGGGCGACGTCGGCATAACCCTTGTCGGCATTGCGCTGGGCTGCCGTCAGCAGGCCCGGCAGCAGCGAAGGGCGCATATCCGACATTTCGGCGGCGATCGGGTTGGCAAGCTTGAGGGCTGCCGCCCCGCCGCCGAAGAGTTTGGCCTGATCTTCCGGAATGAAGGACCAAGTAACGGCTTCGAGCATGCCGCGCGAAGCAAGCGCCCGCTTGGCGATGCGGGTGCGGATCTGCAGCGTCGTCAGGATCTTGCCGTTGACCGCCGCATGGCTTTCCAGCGGCGCCGGCTTGATATTGTCGACGCCGTGGATGCGCATGACCTCCTCGACGAGATCGGCCTTGCCATCGACATCGGGACGCCAGGAGGGAACGGCGACGGAGACACGCTCGCCGGAACCGGAGACCGTGAAGCCGAGGCGGGTCAGAATGCTGTTGCTTTCTTCATCCGAGACTTCGAGCCCCGTCAGCCGCTTGACCTCAGAATAAGGGAAATCGACGATCTTTGGTTCGTAACCCTTATAGCCGACGACCTCGGCCCTGGCGGCCGTGCCGCCGCAGAGTTCCAGCACCAGTTCCGTCGTGCGTTCGAGACCGGGAACCATGTAGTCCGGATCGACGCCGCGTTCGAAGCGGTAGCGGGCATCGGTGATGATGCCGAGGCTACGGCCTGATTTGGCGATGTTCATCGGGTCCCAGAGGGCGGATTCGATCAGCACGTCGACGGTGTTTTCGTCGCAGCCGGAATGTTCGCCGCCCATGATGCCGCCGATCGATTCGATGCCGTCTTCATCGGAGATGACGACATTGTTCGGGCCGAGCTTGTATTCACGTTGATCGAGCGCCAGCACGGTCTCGCCTTCGGCGGCGCGGCGGACGGTGAGGTTGCCCTTGACCTTGGCAGCGTCGAAGACGTGCATCGGCCGGCCCTGATCGAAGGTCATGTAGTTGGTGATATCAACCAGCGCATTGATCGGACGCAGGCCGATGGCGATCAGCCGCTGCTGCATCCAGCGCGGGCTCGGGCCGTTCCTGACGCCGCGCACCAGGCGCAGCGCAAAGCCCGGGCAGAGCTTCTGATCGTCGAGATCGAGCGTCAGCTTCACCGGCGTCTCGCCGTCGACGGCGAAGGATGGCGCCGGCCGGGTTTTCAGCGTACCGAGACCGGAGGCGGCAAGATCGCGGGCAATGCCGTGGATCGACGTGCAATCCGGCCGGTTGGGCGTCAGGTTGATCTCGATGACCGGGTCGTCGAGATTGGCATAGGCGGCATAACTCTTTCCGACCGGCGCATCTTCAGGCAGATCGATGATGCCGTCGTGACTGTCGGAGATCTGCAGCTCCTTTTCGGAGCACATCATGCCATGGCTTTCGACGCCGCGGATATTGCCGACGGCAAGCGTCACATCGATACCGGGGACATAGGTGCCGGGAGCGGCAAAGGCGCCGACGAGGCCGGCGCGCGCATTCGGCGCGCCGCAGACGACCTGGACCGGCGCGCCGGCCCCGGTATCGACCATCAGCACCTTCAGGCGATCGGCCTGAGGATGCTTTTCCGCCGAGACAACTCTGGCGATGACGAAGGGCTTGAACGCCGCCTTGTCGTCGACATCCTCGACCTCCAGCCCGATCTCGGTCAAGCGCGTGCAGATTTCATCGAGGCCGGCATCCGTTTCCAGATGCTCTTTCAGCCAGGAGAGCGTGAATTTCATCGTCCCAATTCTCCGTTCAAGCGCTGAGGCCGCCGAACAGCGTCGGCATGTCGAGCGGGCGGAAGCCGTAATGCGTCATCCAGCGGACGTCGGCGTTGAAGAAGTCGCGCAGGTCGGGCATGCCGTATTTCAGCATGGCGATGCGGTCGAGGCCCATGCCCCAGGCAAAACCCTGATACTCGTCCGGATCGAGCCCGCCGTAACGCAGCACGTTCGGATGGACCATGCCGCAGCCGAGGATCTCCATCCAGTCGGTGCCTTCTCCGAACTTGACGATCGGGCCGGAGCGGTCGCACTGGATATCGACCTCGAAAGAGGGCTCGGTGAAGGGAAAGAAGGACGGGCGGAAACGCATCGTCACGCTGTCGACCTCGAAGAAGGTCTTGCAGAATTCCTCGAGCACCCAGCGGATGTTGGCGACATTGGCCGTCTTGTCGACGACAAGGCCCTCGACCTGATGGAACATCGGCGAATGCGTGGCGTCGCTGTCCTGGCGGTAGGTCTTGCCGGGAATGATGATGCGGATCGGCGGTTTCTGCGCCTCCATGGTGCGCACCTGCACCGGCGAGGTATGGGTGCGCAGCACCTTGCGCTCGCCATTCTCGTCCGGGTGGAAGAAGAAGGTGTCGTGCATCTCGCGGGCCGGGTGGCCTTCGGGGAAATTCAGCGCGGTGAAATTGTAATAGTCGGTCTCGATGTCGGGACCTTCGGCGATCGAAAAGCCCATGTCGGCGAAGATCGCGGTGATCTCGTCGACGATCTGGCTGATCGGATGGATGCGGCCGCGCTCGGCAGGCGAAGAGCGCACCGGCAGGCTGACATCGACCGTCTCGGCCTTCAGCCGCGCATTGATCGCCTCTTGGCGGAGCGTCGTTTTGCGGGCGGCGAGCGCCTCGGTCACCGCATTCTTCAAAACGTTGATCGCAGCGCCCTTGGTCTGGCGCTCCTCCGGCGTCATGGCGCCGAGCGTCTTCAACAGTTCGGAGACGGAGCCCTTCTTGCCGAGGGCGGAAACGCGCACGGCCTCGAGGGCCGCCTCGTCATCGGCGGCGGCGATTTCGGCGAGCAGCGATGCGTTGAGCTGGTCGATATCTGACATTGTCACTTCTTTCCGTCCAGTATCAGGCGGGCGATCGGGAGGCAGGCGGCGCCGGCCGGCGCAAGGGATATAAAGAAAGAAAAACCCGCGCTAGCCCAAACCAGCGCGGGTTTCCCAAAATCAAAAATTCAAAGCTTGGGAAGCGCTGGTTACTTGACCGCGCCTTCAAACTCGTTCGCCGTGCCGGCTTCCTTGAGGTACTCAAGAGCCTTCTTGGCGGCGTTGACCAGCGCGCCGAATGCTTCCGGCTCGTGGATCGCCATGTCGGAGAGAACCTTGCGGTCGACTTCGATGCCAGCCTTGGTCAGGCCGTCGATGAAGCGGCCGTAGGTCAGGCCGAATTCCCGGACAGCGGCGTTGATGCGCTGGATCCAGAGCGCACGGAAGTTACGCTTGTTGACCTTGCGGTCGCGGTAAGCGTACTGCTTCGAACGATCGACAGCAGCCTTGGCAGTCCGGATGGTGTTCTTGCGACGGCCGTAAAAGCCCTTTGCGGCCTTCAGAACCTTCTTGTGCTTGGCGTGAGAGGTGACGCCTCTTTTTACACGTGCCATATCATGATCTCCTTAAATCTAGCGTTCGCGGACGAGTCTCAGAGACCGTTCGGCAGGTAATTCTTGATAACCTTGCGGCCATCCGGTTCTGCGAGAACCATGGTGCCACGTGCATCGCGAATGAACTTGTTGGAACGCTTGATCATGCCATGGCGCTTGCCGGCAGCGGCAGCCTTGACCTTGCCGGTTGCGGTGATCTTGAACCGCTTCTTGGCAGAGGACTTCGTCTTCATCTTGGGCATTTTGCTACTCCTTCTGTCCTCCCTGCGCGCTTCATCAAAAAAGCCCTTCTCGCGAAGTCCGGTTCTCCGGCCGTCGCAACAAGGTGCGGGAGCGTTTGTTGTTGATCTGCGGCATCGGCGACGAACCGTTCCGCAAGCATTCGAAACTGCCACGGCATGCCCTGCCGGTCAGTTCGGACGCGCGCTTATAACCGCAGCGTTCTGAAAGTGCAACGGGGCGGCGGAGGAATCTTCGCGCATCCAGTACAAGGCCCGAATCATCATGGCCGAAAGCACAAAAGCCGCCCTTGCGGACGGCCTTGGGGCGAAAAAGTGCCTGGCGCTTACTTCGGCGCCAGCACCATCATCATCTGGCGGCCTTCGAGCTTGGGTTCGGCTTCGACCTTGGCGAACTCGATCGTATCAGCCTTGACCTGCTGCAGAAGCTTCATGCCGAGTTCCTGGTGGGCCATTTCACGGCCGCGGAACTTCAGCGTCACCTTGACCTTGTCGCCTTCGTCGAAGAAGCGACCCATCGCCTTCATCTTCACCTCATAATCATGGGTGTCGATGTTCGGGCGCATTTTGATTTCTTTGACTTCGACGATCTTCTGCTTCTTGCGCGCCTCGGCAGCCTTCTTCTGGTTGGCATATTTCAGCTTGCCCAGATCGAGGATCTTGCACACAGGCGGTTCGACATTGGGGGAAATTTCGACGAGATCGAGGCCGGCTTCCTCAGCCATTTTCAAGGCCTGGTCGGTAGGCACGACGCCCATATTCTCGCCGTCAGCCCCGATCAGCTGAACTTTGGGAATGCGGATTTCACGGTTCGAGCGCGGTCCGTCCTTCACGGGCGCGTCGGTTTTAAAAGGTCTGCGAATGGTCGTATTCTCCTCGCGTTGTTTTCGGAACGTTGCAGCCTCGCGCTCCCATATCGGGGTGCACAAACGTGTCGCGTCATCGCTGCAACGGAGTCAATATCATCCTTTAGCGGAAAAATCACCCGCTGTCAGCCTGCCAAGAATCTGTTTTATAGGCCAAAATAACAGGAGTTTCGCCGATGTTCGATCAGATGCCCAATGCCCAGCCGCAGTTCCTGACGGTCGGCGAGGGAGAGGCAGCGCGCGAGATCGCCATGCTGGTGCGCCCGGCGCAGGCCGGCAATGGCGCACCAGCGCTCGTCTGGCTGTCCGGCTACCGGTCCGACATGAGCGGCACCAAGGCAGTGGAACTCGACGGGCTGGCGGCGGAACTTGGGCTCGCCTGCATCCGTCTCGATTATTCCGGCCACGGACTGTCCGGCGGCAGCTTCAGCGACGGCACGATCTCACGCTGGCTGGAGGAAGCGCTTGCCGTCATCCGCTACGTTGCCCCCGAGCGAGTGATCCTCGTCGGCTCGTCGATGGGCGGCTGGATCGCGCTCAGGTTGGCGCAGGA
This sequence comes from Rhizobium sp. NZLR1b, assembly GCF_019685155.1. NCBI lineage: Bacteria > Pseudomonadati > Pseudomonadota > Alphaproteobacteria > Hyphomicrobiales > Rhizobiaceae > Rhizobium > Rhizobium sp. NZLR1b. The sequence goes on along the minus strand of NZ_JABDWC010000014.1, from coordinate 31,180 downwards.
GCTTGCGCGGCAGGACGGCCCGAAGCTCGAAGGCCCAAAACTCGAGGGGCCAAAACTTGAAGGGCCAAAACTCGAGGGGATGGTGCTGATTGCGCCGGCCCCCGATTTCACCTCCGAGCTGATCGAGCCGAACCTCAAGGCCAAGGAGCGCAAGTCGCTTGCCGAGCGGGGTTATTTCGAAGAGCGCTCGCCATATAGCCCTGAGCCGAACATCTACACACGGGCACTGCTCGAGGACGGCCGCGAAAACCGGGTGCTCGACGGCATCATCGAAACGGGCTGCCCGGTGCATATCCTCCAAGGCATGAAAGACGCCGACGTGCCGCATGCGCACGCGATGAAACTGGTCGAACATCTTCCCGCCGACGACGTGGTGCTGACATTCATTCGCGACGGCGACCACCGGCTTTCCCGCGCGAGCGATATCGCGCTTCTGCTTAGCGCCGTCAAAGGCATCATCCGTTCATCGACAAATGTGCAGATGCCCGTTTGAACAGCACCGGCCGAGAAATTCCCCTGACGCAAGCCCCCAACCCGTTGCATTTTAACCATGTCGGCGAGTCGTAAGGTGCTCCCAAGAAGTAACGATTGACTCTTCTTGGCCCTCTCCATTAACACTTTGTTAATAAATAAGGGGCGATGCGAGGAAGAGCGGGCGTGCGGATAAAGGGTATTTTTGTGGCCATGATGGCCATGTTTGCGATGGCAACGGCCGCCATACCGGCCCCCAGCAGAAATGCTTCCATGGTAACGGGCAATGCCACCTCCCAGCCAATTGGCCACTACGATTTCTGTCAGATCCACCGCAGTGAATGCGGCGCAAACCGCAATTCTGGCCCGGTCGAGATGACGCCGGCAAAGTGGTCGCTGGTGCGTTCGGTCAACGCCACGGTCAACCGCACGATCACGCCGATGACCGACAAGGAAATCTACGGCAAGGATGAGGTCTGGGCCTATCCGACCACTGCCGGCGACTGCGAGGATTTCGCGCTGCTGAAGCGCCGGACGCTGATCCAGCGCGGCTTTTCGGCTGCCGATCTGCTGATGACCGTCGTGCGCAAGCCTGACGGTGAAGGCCATGCCGTGCTGACGCTGCGCACCGCCGAGGGCGATTTCGTGCTCGACAACCTCGCCTCCGACGTCAAGCCGTGGTTTGGAACGCCCTATTCCTTCGTCAAGCGGCAGTCGAGCTACAATTCCGGCCGCTGGGTCACCATCGAGAACGGCCGCGACGTACTGGTCGGCGCACTGCGGTAAGGATTTTTGGGGGGTGTGGGGAAAGGCCGGCGAAAGTCGGCCTTTTTGTTTTTCTGGACGGCGGAGAGGCGTCTACCGTTACCTTTCGCTTCCGCTCAAGGTGTTCGTCGCTAACGCTCCTCACCCATTGCCAATCAGAATACCGGCGCCGAGCACCAGGCCGCCGCCGAGCACCACCTGGAAGGCGGCGCGCAGGAAGGGTGTTTCCATGTAGCGGTTCTGGATGAAGGCGATTGCCCAGAGTTCGAAGAAGACGACGATGGCAGCGGTGATGGTCGCCGTCCAGAAGTGCGGGATGAGGTAGGGCAGAGCGTGGCCGAGGCCGCCGAGCGCCGTCATGATGCCGCAGGCAAGGCCGCGTTTGACCGGCGAACCTCTGCCGGAGATCTTGCCGTCGTCGTGGGCGGCTTCGGTGAAGCCCATCGAGATGCCGGCGCCGACGGAGGCCGAAAGGCCGACAAGGAAAGTCTGCCAGGTATCCTGCGTGGCGAAGGCGGCGGCGAAGATCGGCGCCAGCGTCGAGACCGAGCCATCCATCAGCCCGGCAAGACCCGGCTGTACATAGGTCAGCACGAACTGCCGCCGCACTGTCTCGTTCTCGTCATGTTTGACATCTTCAGGCGTATGTTTGTCGCCCAGCATGCGGGCGATGTCCTCATGCCCTTGTTCGGCAAGGGCGAGATCGCCGAGAAGCTCGCGTGTCGAGGCGTCCGAGGTGCGTTTTGCCGCCTCGACATAGAAACGATAGGCCTGCTCCTCCATCGCCTCGGTTTCCCGCCGCATCGCATCCAGCGTAAGATTTGCCCTGAGCCAGTCGGGTTTGCGTTCGTAAAAGCCCTCGACATGTTCACGCCGGATCAGCGGAATGCGCTCGCCGAAACGCTGGCGATGGATATCGAACAACGACTTGCGATGCGTATCCTCGACCTCGGCCATATCTTCGAAGACCCTGGCGGAGGCCGGAAATTCGCGGCGCAACCTATCGGCATAGGCGAGATAGATGCGGGCATCGTCCTCCTCGGAGGCGATCGCAAGGGCGAGAATCTCCTGCTCGGACAGCGACTCGAAAGATCGTTTCGGGGATCTGAAAAACCGCGCCAGCATGACTTTCTCCAATTTTTTAGAATAATTCTAAATCTAGAGAAGGTGGCAATAGCGGTCAAGTGTGTAGGAAGACTCGCCGACAGATTGCCGCAAGGGGCGCGGATGACTTTGGCCCGTTGCCATGACGGCCTATATAAGGGCTGCCGCATCACGCGGCGCCGGGGTTTTTGGAATGATGAGTGAGATTCAGGGCCGCCCTGCCCATGTCGCGGCGATCCGCGAAAGGGCGGAGGCCGAAATGCGGGAAATGGGCGTCGACGCGGCCTTCATCGACAGGCTGGTCGAGACTTTCTACGCCCGCGTGCTTGCGCATCCCGATCTCGGCCCGGTGTTCGACGCCAGGCTGTCTGGCCGTTGGCCGGCGCATATGGCGAAGATGAAGAGCTTTTGGTCGGCGGTCGCCTTCCGCAGCGGCGCCTATGGCGGCAAGCCGGTGCAGGCGCATACCGGTGTCCAAAACCTGACGCTTGACCTCTTTCCGAAGTGGCTGTCGCTGTTTGCTGCGACGCTCGACGATATCGCCCCAACGCCAGAGGCCAAGGCCTGGTTCATGGCGACGGCGGAGCGGATCGCCAAGAGTCTGACGCTCTCGTTGTTCTACAATCCCGCCCTCGACGATCCGACCAAGAAGACGGGCTGATCCCTACTGCTTTGCGGAGAAGGTGGCGCCGGCGCTTGCGGCGACGACCAGGGCCGTTCCGGCCATCTGCAGAAGGGTCAGGGGCTGCGCCAGAATGGCAAAGCCTGCAAGCGCCGCAATCGCCGGCTCGAGACTCATCAGGATGCCGAAGGAGGTCGTCGGCATGCGCCGCAGGGCAATCAGCTCCAGCGTGTAGGGCAGCAGCGGCACGAGAATGGCGAGGCCTGCCATTTCGATCAGGCCGTAGCTATCGAGCGCCGGCACGGCGCCTGAGAAGCCGAAAGGTGTGGCGACGAGAGCGGCGACCATGAGCGACATGGAAAGCCCTTCCAACCCCTTGAAGCTTGCGCCGATCCTCTTCGTGAGCACGATATAGATCGCCCAGCCGGTTCCCGCGCCGCAGGCGAAAAGAATGCCCTGGATATTCCCAACCCAGCCTTCACCGTCATGGGCAAGAGCCAGAACGCCGAGCGCGGCAATGAGCGGCCAGACGAGACGCCGACTGAGGCCGTAGCCGATGGTCGCCACCGAAAGCGGGCCGAGAAAATCGATCGCCACGGCAAGACCGAGCGGTATGCGCTCGATCGCCGCGAAGAAACTCATGGTCATCAGCGCTGTCGTCGTGCCGAGAACCAGAGCGCTTGTCCATTGCTCCCGGCTATAGCTGAATATGCGCGGACGGACGGCGACGGCCAGAATGATGGCGGCAAAGGCAAGGCGCAGCCAGCTGGCGCCGGCTGGTCCATAGGTGGCGATGGCGGAGGAGGACAGCGCCGCGCCGAACTGAATTGAGGACATGGACATGAGGCACATCAGGGCACCCGCCGCCAGGCCGCCGGATGTTGCCGGCGCTTCGATGGCCAGCACGCCGGAACCGTCGTTCGTTCTGTCTTCCATGTGCGTCTCCGATTGAGCGCTCTTCATACGAAGGCGATTTACGACCGACAAATTCAAACTTCTGATCCAGGCAGCAAAAGACCTGATGTATCAGAGGCGGCCGGAGAGGATCACCTCTTCAGCGTCTTCGAAGCTCATCTCGAAGATCTTCTTGCCGATCTCGAAGCTGAAGCCGTTGCGGGCGAAAGCGGAGAGCTCCTTGGCCTTTCGCTTTTCGTCGAGTTCGACCCGGCGGAAGGGACCGAAGGCGCGCTTGCGGGCAAATATCGCTGCCGCATAGAGGTCGTCAGCCTCCGCAAGTGCCGTCTCGACCTTGTCGCTGGAGACACCCTTGGCTGTCAGTTTCCGGGCGATCGCGCGTTTCGATTTGCCGCCGCGCACGGCAGAGCGCGTGCTGATCTCGGCATAGGCGCTATCGTCGAGAACCTTGTTGTCATAGGCAAATTTGACGGCGAAATCGGCAACGGCCTTGAGTTGCGCCGCCCTGATATCCTCGAACTTCTCCCTGGCCTTGCGAGTGATGGCGTCGAAGAGCTGCTTTTCCGTCATCATCCGCCGCTCCAGGCGATAGATGGCGGAGTTGCGCGCCCAGCTCAGCATGCGGGGTGTCGGGATATCGGATGGAACGGTCTCGTCGGTCATATCAAGCAATCAGGCTTCCAGACCCTTGAGGACATTGGCAACGTTGAGCCCGATCTCCGGCACACCGTAACCGCCCTCCATGCAGGTCAGCACCGGCAGGCCGGCAGCGGCGATCATCGCGCCCATGCGGGTGAAATCGTCAGAGGTCAGGCTGAAAAAGGAGATCGGGTCGCGTTCGAAAGTATCGACGCCGAGCGCCACGACGATCGCCTCGGCGCCGAAGGCCTTGATGCGGGCGAGCGCATCGGCAAGGGCCGAAGACCAGACCTCCCAGGGCGTGCCCGGCGGCATCGGATAATTGCGGTTGGCGCCGGTGCCATCCCCCTCGCCTTCCTCGTCGGCATGGCCGAGGAAATAGGGAAAGGCCTGCATGGGATCGCCATGCAGCGAGGCAGTGAAGACATCGCCTCTGTGATAGAAGAGATCCTGCGTGCCGTTGCCATGGTGGAAATCGACGTCGAGCACGGCAACTTTGGCCGCGCCGCGGTCGAGCAGCCGCTGCGCCGCCACGCCCGAATTGTTGATGAAGCAGTAGCCGCCGAAGAGATCGATGCCGGCATGGTGGCCGGGCGGGCGGCAGAGCGCGAAGGCGAAACGATGGCCCTGCGCCAACCAGTCGGCGCCTGACACCGCGCAGCGCATCGAGGCAATCGCCGCCTCATAGGAGCCCTTGGTGATCGAGGTGTCGGCGGCATTGGCATAATGGCCGATCGCGCCGACGATATTTTCGGGCACACGCTGGCTGGTGCGGCGCACCGGGAAGGAATTGGCGATCGCCTCCCCTTCGAACCCCGCCGCCACCCAGCGATCCCAGACGGTGGCGAGAAAATCGAGATAGGCAGGATCATGCACCTTCCCAGCCGTTTCCAGTCCGTGCGCATCGGGCGCGACGACATCGGCAAAGCCCGCCTCCTTCACCGCCGCGAGGATCCATTCGGCCCGGAACGGCGCCTCGAAGGGCGTCACCAGTTGACCGGCGTAAAGCTCGGTCCTGGCGTCGCGCAGCTTGTGGTCTTCGGAATAGATGACGCGCATTTCAGATCCTGCCGTTGGTTGAAGTCGAGATTTACACGGGTTGACCCCAGCAAAAAAGCCGCAGGAGGCATTGATCGCCGAGGCAGATAACGCCACCTTCACCAGTGTTTTGAGAACGAGGAAATTTCCCGCATGAAAGTGCTGATGGTCGATGTCGACGGCGTGCTCATTCATGGTCGCCCGGCCGACGGCCTGCCGCACTTCACCTATCTCGAGCGCGATCTCGGGCTGCGCCTCGAGCTGTTGCAGCAGGAATTCTTCCAGACCTGCTGGGGCGATATCATCATCGGCCGTGAGCCGTTGGAGCCCGGGCTTGCCAAAGTGCTGGCAAAGATCGCGCCCCATCTCAGCGCCGCGACGCTGATCGATTACTGGTTCGAAAACGATCGCCGCCTCGATCTCGACTTGCTGAAAGAGCTTGCCGCGCTCCGGCAAAGCGGCATCACGCTTTTCCTGGCGACCAACCAGGAGCACAGGCGGGCGCGCTACCTGATGGAAGAGGCTGGCCTCGGCGCGCATTTCGACGGCATCCTCTACTCCGCAGCGCTCGGACACCGCAAACCTTCGCCTGAGTTTTTCCGGCTGGCGACCGAGCGGGCCGGTGCCCTGCCCGGCGAGATCGCCTTTATCGACGATATGGCGGAAAATATCGAAGCGGCGCGGCAGTTCGGCTGGAGTGCGGCGCAATGGACGGCGGGCGCCAGGCTGCACGAGACGCTTTCCGCCTTCAGCCATCCGCGATAAGCCGTCTGGGATGAGCCGGGCCGGCGCAATCAGGCGAGCCGCTTATAGAACAGGGTGGTATCGCAGAAGCCGCCTTGCGGCCACAGCGCATAATCCGGGATGACACCGACGCGCTGCCAGCCGAGGCGCGGATAGATCGCCTCGGCATCGCTGCCGGTTGCCGTATCAAGCACCAGCAAGGTCTTGCCACGCCTTGCCGCCTCGCGCTCGGCGGCATCCATCAGCAGCCGGGCAAGGCCACGCCCGCGGGCGGAGCGATGCACCAAGAGCTTCTTCAGATCGCCGCGATGCGGCTGGTTCGGCATCTGCGCGGCGCCTACCTGCACCGTGCCGACGATCTGACCGTCGAGTTCGGCGACCAGCAGCAGGTTCCCGCCGGAGGCGACCGCATCGGCGACATCGCGCCAATAGGGCACGGCATCCTCAGAACCGTAAGGTTGCATGAAGCCGACGGAAGCGCCGCCCGCGACGCAATCGGCAAGCACCTGCGCCAGCGCCGGAATGGCGGCGCGCGCCTCCTCGGCAGAAAGGGTACGAATGTCGGCCATGCTGTTCTCCTGAAATGAAGCTGTTAGCGGCCGCCGCGATCGAGCACGACGCAATAGCTCGCCGGGGCATGGCCGGGATTGTGGAAGACATGGCCCTCGCCGACGGGCATGAAGAGACAATCGCCGGGGCGCAGCCGATAGACCACCTCCCCCGCCGTCATCTCCAGCTCGCCGTCGAACAGCCAGACATGCTGGGTCATGCCATGGGCGCTGGCATGCGGGGGGAAGCTGACGCGGGCGCCGGCCGGAAATTCGACTTCGACGATGTCGACATCGGAGGCGGTGCCCGGAGCCGACACAGACCTTCTGAGATAACCGGTCTCCGGGTCGCGCCAGACCTGCTGCTCCTGCCGGCGGGCAAGCGGCGAGGCCTGCTGCCCTTCCTCCGCGAAGAAGGCCGAGAGCGACAGGCCGAGGGCGGCGCAAATTCTGGCCAGCAGCGAGGCGGTCGGGCTCGCCTCCGCCCGCTCGATGCGCGAAATCATCGCCCGGCTGACGCCGGAAAACGCGGCAAGATCCTCCAGCGTCAAGCCCTTTTCCAGCCGCAGCTTGCGGATGCGGATGCCGATTGCCTGTTCCAGTTGGTCTTCCATCTCTAGATCCATGATTCCACTATAAGAGAAATACATGATCCGATGATGGAATCAACTCTCTTCAGGCGGTCGGCGCTGACCTTGCTTTCGCCACAGCCTCGCCGATATATGGCAGCGCAATTCAGATGGGAGAAAACGATGGACGCCAGCACGCAGAGCACCGAACTGACGGCAAGCTTCACGGCCGCCGCCTGGGACAGGATCGCGCCCGTTATGGCCAAGATCGAGGTCTTGCCGCTTCTTACCCGCCTGTCCGACGGCACGCTACCGCCGGAGGTTTTCCGGCACTACATTCTGCAGGATGCGCTCTACCTGAAGCATTATGCGCGCTGCCTGGCGATCGTCGCGGCCAAGGCGCCCGACAATGCGCAGGTGCTGCGCTTCCTCGGTTCGGCGCAGAAGGCGATCACCGTCGAGCAGGGCCTGCATGCAGGCTTCCTCGCCCAGTTCGGCATCACCTCCGCGGATGTGACATCAGCCGAACCCTCGCCTGCCTGCTTTGCCTATACCAACTTCCTGCTTGCCACCGCCTATCACCGCTCCTACGCGGTGGCGCTTTCTTCCATCCTTCCCTGCTTCTGGATCTACTGGCACGTCGGCGAGGCGATCAAGAACCGGCCGGCGATCGAGGGCAACGCCTTCCAGGCCTGGATCAACACCTATGGCGATCCGCAATTTGCCGCCGGTGCCCGCGAGGTGATCGCGCTGACCGACATTGCCGCCCGCGCCGCGTCACCGGTGGAGCGCGCCGAGATGAGCGATGTCTTCGTGCGCGCCTCGCAATATGAATGGATGTTCTGGGATTCAGCCTGGCGGCTGGAGACGTGGCCGGTCTGATCCGCGCCCGACCGGCCGACAAAATAGCGTAAACAGCGGGATAATTACCGCTTTGCGGCAGGGGGCGGCGCTGCTATATGGCGCGCATGAGCACCAATTCCACCACTCCGCTGTCCCATATCCGCAACTTTTCGATCGTGGCCCACATCGACCACGGCAAATCGACGCTGGCCGACCGGCTGATCCAGACGACGGGCGGCCTTGCCGAGCGCGAAATGTCCGAGCAGGTGCTCGACAATATGGATATCGAGCGCGAGCGCGGCATCACCATCAAGGCCCAGACCGTGCGCCTGCATTACCAGGCGAACAATGGCGAGAAATATATTCTCAACCTGATCGACACGCCCGGCCATGTCGACTTCGCCTACGAAGTCTCGCGGTCGCTATCGGCCTGCGAGGGCTCGCTGCTCGTCGTCGACGCCAGCCAGGGCGTCGAGGCGCAGACGCTCGCCAACGTCTACCAGGCGATCGACAACAACCACGAAATCGTCACCGTCCTCAACAAGATCGACCTGCCGGCCGCCGAACCCGACCGCATCAGGGAGCAGATCGAGGAAGTGATCGGCATCGACGCTTCGGAGGCCGTGCTGATTTCGGCCAAGACCGGCCTCGGCATTCCCGACGTGCTGGAGGCGATCGTTAACAAGCTGCCGGCGCCGAAGAGCCCCGGCGGCGACAAAGCGCCGCTGAAGGCGCTGCTGGTCGACAGCTGGTACGACACCTATCTCGGCGTCATGGTTCTCGTGCGCATCATCGATGGCGTGCTGACTAAGGGTCAGACGATCCGCATGATGGGCACCGATGCGAAATACCAGGTGGAGCGCGTCGGCGTGCTGACGCCGAAGATGGTCAATATCGACAGCCTCGGCCCCGGCGAGATCGGTTTCATCACCGCCTCGATCAAGGAAGTGGCCGATACCCGCGTCGGCGATACGATCACTGAGGACAAGCGGCCGACCGCCCAGGCGCTGCCGGGCTTCAAGCCGGCGCAGCCGGTGGTATTCTGCGGCCTGTTCCCGGTCGATGCCGCCGACTTCGAGGATCTGCGCGCCGCCATGGGCAAGCTTCGCCTCAACGACGCCTCGTTCTCCTTCGAAATGGAATCGTCGGCTGCCCTTGGCTTCGGTTTCCGTTGCGGCTTCCTCGGCCTCCTGCATCTCGAAATCATTCAGGAGCGGCTGGAGCGCGAGTTCGACCTCGACCTCATCGCCACCGCACCCTCCGTCGTCTACAAGATGTTCATGACCGACGGCACGGAGCGCGAGTTGCACAACCCGGCCGACATGCCCGATGTCGTCAAGATCTCCGAAATCCACGAGCCGTGGATCCGCGCGACGATCCTGACGCCTGACGATTATCTCGGTGGCATTCTGAAGCTTTGCCAGGACCGCCGCGGCATCCAGATCGAACTCACCTATGTCGGCACGCGCGCGATGCTGACCTATGACTTGCCGCTCAATGAAGTCGTCTTCGATTTCTACGATCGGCTGAAGTCGATCTCGAAGGGCTACGCCTCCTTCGACTATACGCTGACCGACCACCGCGAGGGCAACCTGGTGAAGATGTCGATCCTCGTCAATGGCGAGCCGGTCGACGCGCTATCGATGATGGTGCACCGGACGGCGGCCGAAAAGCGCGGCCGCGACATGTGCGAAAAGCTCAAGGAGCTGATCCCGAAGCACATGTTCAAGATTCCGATCCAGGCGGCGATCGGCGGCAATGTCATCGCCCGCGAGACCATCTCGGCGTTGCGCAAGGACGTGACGGCGAAATGCTACGGCGGCGACGCCACCCGCAAGCGCAAGCTGCTCGACAAGCAGAAGGCCGGCAAGAAGCGCATGCGCCAGTTCGGCAAGGTCGAGATTCCGCAGGAAGCGTTCATTGCAGCGCTGAAGATGGGCGACGAGTAACGCTTCTCAATGGCATCTGATGCGCATATAGTGTGCGCATCAAACCAAGGAGATCGTCATGGCGCAGCATGCGAGAAAAGCAGCGAACCTCTCTCTCGATGAAGGTCTCGTCTCGCAGGCGCGCGACCTCAAGATCAATATATCCAGGGCGGCGGAAGATGGAATCGCGAAAGCCATAAAGGCGGAACGCGAGCGGCTGTGGCGTATCGAGAATGCCGAGGCCATCGCCGCTTCCAATGCCTATGTCGAAAAGCACGGCCTGCCGTTTCAGAAATATCGCCAATTCTGATGGCGCGGTTTCACGTCTACAATCTCGTGCATACCGATGCGCTTGCTCTCGATCTGCAGTCAGATCTGCATGGCGAGCTGACGACGCGGATCATGGCACCGATGCTTCCGCTGCAAGCTCTTCCCAAAATAATGCGCCAGCTCAATCCGCAATTCGTGATCAACCACGTGCCATACGTGATGGCGACCCAATTTGTCGGCGCGATTTCCATTAAAGAGATCGGCGTCGTCGCCGCGGATCTCACCTCCGACAGCGATCGTATCACCAGCGCCCTGGAATTTCTCTTCCAGGGCTTCTGAGCCGTCATCCCTTGCCCATATACTCCTTCACCAGCCCCTCATAAGCGTCCATTTCGGGCAGCGCCTCATAGCTGTGCACGGCGCCGGTCTCGGCAAAGGCCAGCTTCTCGCTCGTCCAGGTCTCGATGAAGGGGGTGAACCAGCTGGGATCGCCGAGCATGGTGACACGCAGGTTGACAAACCAGTCCATGCCTTCCGGACGGGTGAACATCCAGCTCATGCAATGCGGGCAGAAATAATGTTTCGTAACGCCGTGCAGGCCGCCGATGACGGGCTCGCCTTTCGTCACCTCGAAGCCTTCACTGGGGATGGCGGCGCTGAGCGAATAGGCGCTCGCGGTCATCCTCTGGCAGCCTGTGCAATGGCAGGCCATGGTCAGCAGCGGCGGCGCGCTGATCTTCAACCGCACCTGGCCGCAACGGCAGCCGCCTTCCATGGGTAGGGTTTGCGCTGTCATGATATTTCTCCCGTTTGCCGATGATCTAGCGGAATGATCGCCGCTGTCGAGGTGGCAAGGCCACGATGCGTAGCCTTGCCGAGCATGGTCAGGCGACCGCTTCGCGGCGGGAGCCGCCGCGGCCCCGCAGGCCCGTTGCCATGACCAGCGCGCCGAGGGCTGCAGCCGCCATCGGCACCAGAAGCGCCACACGTAGCGATTCCAGCCGGGCTTCGGGAGAGATTTCTTCGCCCAGAATATAGGCGCCGATGGCGCTGACGCCGGAAAGGCCGAGCGCGGCTCCGAACTGGATCGCGGTATTGACCAAGCCGCTGGCAAGCCCATGCTCGTCTTCGGCGATGCCGTCGGTCGCGACGATGGTCAACGGGCCATAGCCGAGCGCGAAGGCAAGGCCGAGCAGGAGCATCGACGGGAACATGGCAGCATAGGTCCAGTCGAAGCCCATGCGAGAGAATAGCGCATAACAGGCAAGCGCCAGCAGGAAACCGCCGAGAATGACGCAGACATTGCCGAAGCGGTCGACGAGCCGCGGCGTCAGGATCGGCGCAACCACCGCGTCGATGCCGATCGCCAGCAGCGCCAGGCTCGTCTGCATCGGCGTCCAGCCGAGCAGCTCCTGCAGATACAGGGAGGCGATGAACTGAAAGCCGAAAAAGGAGCCGGCAAACAGCAGGGCGCCGAGATTGGCGCGGATCAGGGCGCCCGAGCGCAGAATGCCGAGCCGCACCAAGGGGGCAGCCGAAGAGCGCTCGATCAGAATGAAGGCAAGCCAGAACAGCGCACTTGCCACAAAGACGGCGATCGTCCATTCCGCGCGCTCGCCAGGATGCTCGAGCCGGGTGACGCCGTAGGCGGCAAGCAGCATGGCGCCGGTCAGCGTCACTGCGCCAGATAGATCGAATTTTCCACGCGCGGTTCCCGCACCCCGGTCGACGATCAGCCGCGGGGCGACGGCAAGGAGGCTCGCCGCAAGCACCACCGGCGCGAAAAACACCCAGCGCCAGTCGATCGCGGCAAGCAGGCCGCCGGCGACAAGGCCGAGCGAGAAGCCGGCCGACGCCGTCGACGCATAGATCATTACCGCCCGGTTGCGCTGCGCTCCCTCGGGGAAATTGGCGGTGATGAGCGCCAGGCCGGCGGGCGTCATGAAGGCGGAAGCTGCACCGGTGACGAAGCGGGCAACGAGCAGCATCCAGCCCTCGCTCGCAAAACCACCGAGGCCGGAGAAGGCGAGGAAGACGGCGAGCGCCGTCAGGAAGACGCGCTTCCTGCCGAAGATATCGGCGGCGCGGCCGCCAAGCAGCATGAAGCCGGCATAACCGAGCACATAGGCGCTGACGACGGCGCTGAGCGTCGTTGTCGACAGGCCGAGATCGGCGCGGATCGCCGGCAGCGCGATATTGAGCATGGCGACATCGATGCCTTCGAGGAAGATCGCGCCACAGAGCACGATCAGTGCCCCGGCTGAGCGTGGGCTCATGCGTCCTTCTGATTTGGTCTGGGAAGATGGGGTGGACATGGATCCGTTCCTTCGGTTGACGAGCTGAAACAACGGGGATGAGGCGAGTTACTTTTCATGCCTCGGTTCCCTCTTGTAACCGAAGCCTAGTTAAGACATGATCCGGCACCATGGAAGAAGGCACTTCAAACTCACCGAGTGACATTTGCAGCACCGGCAAGAATTATGACGTCCTGCAATGGGATGCGCGCGAGGAATGCGAGGTCCGGCAGATCCTCGACCGGATCGCCGACAAATGGTCGCTGCTCGTCATTGCGCTGCTCGAAAAACGCACGCTTCGCTTCACGGAATTGAAGAGGAATATCGACGGCATCAGCCAGCGCATGCTGACGACGACGCTGCGGCACCTGGAGCGGGACGGTATCATCGAGCGCACCGTCTATCCGGTCGTGCCGCCGAAGGTCGATTACGCGTTGACGCCGCTCGGCTGCACGCTGCACGAAACGATCCGTTCGCTGGTGCTGTGGACCGAGCAGAACCAGGCCGGCATCATCGCCGCGCGGCAACGCTACGATGCGCGAGCCGACAGCGGCCTTTAGCCGGGCAACGAATGCTGGCGGGGGCTTTGGCCTGCATGCCGCGACAGATGAATTTGGGCGAAGCCTATCGAGCGCGCGCCGGGTTGCCGATCACGGTGGCGTTCGCCGGCACATCCCTGGTCACCACGGCGCCGGCGCCGACGATCGCACCATCGCCGATCGCGACGCCGCCGAGGATGATGGCGCCGCCGCCGATCCAGACGTCGCTGCCGAAAACGACCGGCCGAGCGATCTCGATGCCCCGGCTGCGAAGCGTCGGGTCCTTGTGATGTTCGGCGCAATAGATCCGCACGCCGGGGCCGAACATGGTGCGGTCGCCGATGGTCACCCGGCCGGAATCGAGGATGGTGCAGCCGGCATTGAAATAGACGCGCTCGCCGAGAGTGATGTTGATGCCGTAGGAGCAGTGAAACGGCGCTTCGATGAAGACATCGGGTGCCATGCCCGCAAAGAGCGCCCTCAGGGCTGGCGCCATGGCGCCGCGTTCGTCCGGCGGCAGCGTATTGTGGGCATGGACAGCCCGGCGCGCCTGCCGGCGCAAGAGATCGAGTTCGTCATCGAGGCAGCAATACCATTCGCCTGCCGCCATCTTCTCGCGTTCGCTTGCCGGCATGACCTCGCCTCTCACGCCGAGGCCTCTGACAGCATCTCGATCTCGTCTGCTTCGATCAGGCTGACCCAGGCGCGGGCGATGGCAAGGCCCGCGGCATCGGCGCCACGCCCATGTCTTGCCGCCAGTTCGGCATGGCTCTCCAGCCAGCCTGGCGCGATGCGCTCGATCGTATCGGGGAATTCGGCCTTCCATTGCGCGACGACCGCGGAATTGGCCTCGAAATGGAACTGGGTGCCATAGACGGCGCGGCCGATGCGGAAAGCCTGGTTCTCGGCGACAGGGCTTGTCGCCAGACGCACCGCGCCGGCGGGCAGGGAAAACGTATCGACATGCCATTCGAAGATGGTGAATTCGCCGCCAAGCGCCGACAGCAGCGGGTCGGCCTGGCCCTCCTCGGTGACGCCGATCCCGTGCCAGCCGAATTCGCGGGCGCTTCCTAGCAAATTGTCGCCGCCATAGGCGCGGGCGAGGATCTGGCTACCGAGGCAGATGCCGAGCACGGCCTTGCCGGCATCGCCGAAGCGGCGCGAAAGCCGGACGAGCTCCGGCAGATAGGGGTGCGTCTCGTCATCCAGCGCGCTCTGCTCGCCACCAAGAACGACAAGCGCGTCATGGCCGGATATATCCGGCGGCAGGACGCCGTCCTGCCACACCCGGAACCACTCGATCTCCGCTTCCGCCTCATGGAGTGCAGCGGCAAGCGCGCCGAGGCCGGTGTTCTTCATATTTTCGATGACTGCGACTCGCATGGGTTTTTCCCGGTATTGCCGATAGAGGAAGAGACCATGCCGGCGGGTGGCGCGCAAGACGCTGGCGATTGCGCGCGCCAACAACAGGGCTTACATCAGCGCAGAGAAAAGGAGTCTGCCATGACCGAAAAAGCCCGTGTCTCGATCCTCTACTGCACTCAGTGCAACTGGCTGCTGCGCGCCGCCTGGATGGCGCAGGAGCTGCTGCACACTTTTTCCGACAGTCTCGGGGAAGTAGCGCTGATCCCCGGCACCGGCGGCAATTTCGAGATCCGCGTCAACGGCGATCTGATCTGGGAGCGCAAGCGCGACGGCGGCTTTCCCGGGCCGAAGGAACTGAAGCAGCGGGTGCGCGATATCATCGAGCCCGGCCGCGATCTCGGTCATGTCGACCGCGCCTTGCTCGAAAGCTAATGGCGGCAACTCAGCGATAGGGCGAGCGGCAGGTCTTGTAGATGCCTTCATAGGTGAGGAAGCGATCCGTTCTTGGATCGTAGGAGCGGTATTCATTGCTGCACCAGGCGACATGGCTGTTCTTGTCAGCCACCTTCGGCTGCAGCCGGCGCACCGGCGGCGGCTCATAGGTCAGCTGCGGCCGGCCAGCCGCACCCGGCTGGTAATAGGTCGGACCCGTCGCGCCGCGCGGGCGGTAATTCGGCTGGACATAGGCGGGTCGATGCCATTGCTGCGGCCCGAAACCGAAGCACCCGCGAAAATCGCAGAGCGTCGATCCGGTGTTGAGCGGCCCGATCCCCGGCTTGCCCAGCTTCAGCGAATCAGCGCCCGCCATGGCAGGCGCGAGAACGGCGAGAAGACCGGCGAACACTAGCATGCGGACAACGGGCATGAGGGATTCCTTTCGATATTTCCTTTATATAGGGCGTACCAAGCGAAGCGCTATGCCTGCCCTCCGGCCGCTCCCTCTCATATGACCGACTGTTTTTCGCCAACTGTCAGAAAAACTTCAAAAACCCGGTTGACAGTCAGGAGCCGCCCCCTTACATCGCTCTCCGTCGCCCAGATGGCGGAATTGGTAGACGCGCCAGCTTCAGGTGCTGGTACCCGAAAGGGTGTGGAGGTTCGAGTCCTCTTCTGGGCACCATTCCATTCTTGATCGCTACCGGATCAAGGAGTTAAGCCTATCCAAAATTTACGCATTTGTGCCTGTGGAAACAGGCCAGCAGCAATGCGTTCAAGGCTTGCCTGCTCAATTCCACGGACTTTCAAAATCCATATTAACGCGTATTCCGGTCGCCGATACCCAGCCGCCATTGACTTGTTCATTGCCGATGGAACATAAAGCGAACAAAATGGAGCCTTGTGATGATCCGATACGCCACATCCGTAGCCAGCGCCCCTGAGCCTTCAAAGGCGCGCGAGGCGCCAGCCGCCAAGCCGGCCATTGAAATGCCTCCGCCCAACCAGGTCGTTGATGTATCCTCGGCCGGTGCGGCGCTTGCTGCCTATCCGCTGCTGGTCGGCTCCGAGTCAGACGAGTTCGGCTCCGACACTTTGCCAAAGATCACAAAGCCACCACGCCGTGCGGCAAAAAATCGGAAGGCTAAAGTAGCCGAAGCAGCCAGCACTCCACTCCAGCTTGATCTAGAGGCCTAACCGTCTCTTCGGGACAAGAATAGCGGCGATTCCGCGAACTCCTCCCATATTCTATATAGCACTTCGGAATCCCGAAATTGGTTGCCGACTTGAAATCATTGGATGTTTCGCCACGGCAACACCTCGCAAAACCCGGCGGATTTCGGAATCCCGAAGCGGGGGAATTTCGGGATTCCGAAGTGAGGTTTTTTTCGTGACGACGTGTGCATCTGTCGACAGTAAGCGGCCGGCGGACCGGTATCCTGCGGGAGCCATCAGCAGAGCTTTCCCTTATCGGGCGGTTCGCAGCATGTGCATCTTATGCGTCAGCGCCGCTTTGGCCGGCGCGTGATGGCGTGGTTGATGGCCTTCACGCGGCCATTTCGACCGTCGTCTTCCTGCTGTCTGGAATAACGGTCAGAACCCCCATGCCGGCTTCTCTGGCGGCGCTCAGAAGCAATTCTCTGAGTCGGTCCATCCCCGCTTGCCCCATGACGGCATCGGCGCAAGCCTTCACCGCCGCCACGTACTCCTCTCCATCCTCAAACGGCCAGTCCACCATCAGAACTTCGGCTGCGTCGTGGAGCGTCCTGACGATCTTGCGCTTGTGCCGGTCGCCGAGAAAGAGAACGAGAGGCGCAAAATCCGCCGATGTGTTCCATTGCATGGCACTTTCTCCCCAAGAGTTAGAATATTAGTAACAATGCAAAAAGCGTGCCGGGGAAGGCGGGAGGCGCTATCGTTGCCCGATAGAGCCGTTTTCTATCGACGGCCTCGGCAATGGATGCGTGACGAGTGCGGCCAAGCGGGGCTGTTTCATTGCTCAACGCATGGCCTGCCGAAAGCGCGGCCGCCTCGTCCGACACCCCCGCAAGCCTCGCACAAGAACGAAATCGGATACCGGGACCAGGATGGGCATACGGCCGTGCCGCCTGTGAGCGCCCCGCATGCCGGATTGCCTCGCCGGGCAGGCCGGAAACCATAATTGTTTCTAAACACTCTGGAGTTCGCTCGGGATGAAAGTCGTAATTCTCGCCGGTGGTCTGGGTTCGCGCCTCGCCGAAGAGACCAGCGTCCGGCCTAAGCCCCTGGTCGAGATCGGCGGCATGCCGATCCTCTGGCACATCATGAACATCTATGCCCATCACGGGCTCGATGATTTCATCATCTGCGCCGGCTACAAGGGCTATATGATCAAGGAATATTTCGTAAACCTTGTTCTGCACCACAGCGACATCACCGTCGACCTCGGCGCCAACAGTATCAACTATCACGGCGGTAAACGACCGAACTGGCGCGTGACCGTGGTCGATACCGGCATGCATTCGATGACCGGCGGCCGTCTCGGGCGCATTCGCGACCATCTGACACCAGGCGAACCCTTCTGCATGACTTATGGCGACGGTGTCGGCGACATCGACATCGCCGCCGAAGTCGCCTTCCATCGCGATCACGGCCTGAAGGCGACGATGTGCGCGGTAACCCCGCCCGGACGCTACGGCGCCACGAATATCGAAGGCCAGTTCATCACCTCCTTCGTCGAGAAACCTCGAGGCGACGGCCAGCGTATCAATGGCGGCTTCTTCGTGCTCGACCCTTCGGTGGTCGATCTCATCCCAAGCGACGACACGATTTGGGAAGCCGGACCGCTGGAATGGCTTGCCGCCAACAACCAACTTGCCGCCTTCAAGCATGACGGCTTCTGGCAGCCGATGGATACGCTTCGCGAGCGCACCCATCTGGAAGAACTCTGGAATTCCGGGAAGGCGCCGTGGAAGCAATGGGCCTGACCGATTTCTGGAAAGGGCGGCGGGTTTTCCTCACCGGCCATACCGGCTTCAAGGGTTCCTGGCTTTCCCTGTGGCTGGAACGGCTCGGCGCTGAGGTGAGCGCGGTTTCCCTGGCGCCTGAGACCGAACCGTCACTCTATCGGAAACTCGCTCCCTGGGACGATCGCGGCCATCACATCGTCGATATCCGCGACGCCGAGGCGCTTCTTTCTCTCTCCAGGCGTTTCGAGCCGGAGATCGTCATCCATATGGCGGCGCAGGCGCTGGTGCGGCGTTCCTATGAGAACCCGGCCGAGACCTTCTCGACCAATGTCATGGGAACGGCAAATGTTCTCGACGCAGTTAGGCAGACGCCCTCCGTCAAAACAGTGCTGGTCATCACCTCGGACAAGGTCTACGCCAATAATGGCAGCGGCATCCCCTTCGTCGAGACCGATACGCTCGGAGGCAAGGATCCTTACAGCAATTCCAAAGCCTGTACCGAACTCATCTGCCAGAGCTACCGCGACAGTTTTTTCAATGGCCGAGATCTCAGGCTCGCCACGGTGCGCGCCGGTAATGTCATCGGCGGCGGCGACTGGTCCAGGGATCGGCTGATCCCGGATTTCATCCGCGCCTTCGAAAGCAACCAGCCGATCATGCTGCGTTATCCCGCGGCGATCCGCCCCTGGCAGCACGTACTGGAGCCGCTTGGCGGTTATCTCGGCTTCGCGAAAGCGCTGACCGAGGAACGCGTCAAGGATCTGCCGAATGCGTTGAATTTCGGCCCGCATCCCGAAAGCTTCGCCACTGTTTCCGAACTTGCCGAGGCGCTCGGGCGTGCGCATCGCGTCGAAGACGTGTGGCGGCTGGCGCCGGGGGAACATCTGCCCGAAGCGCCGGCGCTGACCCTGAGCTCGGCGCTCGCGCTCGACACCATCGGCTGGCGCCCGCGGCTGAGCCTGCAACAGACCATCGACTGGACTGCCGCCTGGTACAAAGCCAACCGCGAGGGCGAAGACATGCGCGCCTTCTCGCTCGGCCAGATCGCGGCATATGAGGAAGCAGTATCATGACAGCGCACAATTGCCGGTTTTGCGATGCTCCGTTGAAGCATCGTTTCGTCGACCTCGGCTCGACGCCGCTCGCCAATGCCTATCTGACGGAAGAGCAACTCGAGCAGCCGGAGCCATCCTATCCGCTGCGCGCCTTCGTCTGTTCCGAATGCTGGCTGGTGCAGGCCGATGCTTTCGTCCCGCCGGAAGACATCTTCAGCCACTATGCCTACTTCTCCTCCTACAGCGACGGCTGGGTGGAGCATGCCCGCCAGTTTACCATCATGGCCCGCGAACGTTTCGGCCTTACCGCGGCGTCGCAGGTCATCGAAGTGGCGAGCAATGACGGCTATCTTCTCAAACATTTCGTCGAGGCCGGCGTGCCGGTGCTCGGCATCGAGCCGGCTGAGAACGTCGCGGAGGTGGCGCGGCAGATCGGCGTTCCTACGGAAGCGCGCTTCTTCGGCAAGGAAACCGCTGCCGACCTCGTCTCCCGCGGCCTTGCCGCCGACATCGTCATCGGCAACAACGTGCTGGCCCACGTGCCTGATATCAACGACTTCGTCAGCGGGCTCTCTGCCGTTCTGAAGCCGGATGGCGTTGTCAGCGTTGAATTCCCGCATCTGCTGCGGCTGATGCAAAACATCCAGTTCGACACGGTCTACCACGAGCATTTCTACTATCTTTCGCTGCTCGCCGTCGAAAAAGTCTTCGCAGCGCACGGCCTCAAGGTATTCGACGTAGAAGAGCTGCTGACCCATGGCGGCAGCCTCCGCGTGCTTGCCTGCCGTGCAACATCCACGGCTCACGCAATCGGTCACGGCCTTGCCAAAGTCCGCGCCGATGAGGCGGCTGCCGGCTTCGACAAGGTCGAGATCTACGAGGCCTTCCAGAGCCGCGTGGCGCCGATCAAGGATGGTCTGCTCGCCTTCCTCGAGCAAGCCAAACGCAGCGGCAAGACGGTCGCCGCCTATGGCGCTGCCGCCAAGGGCAACACGCTGCTGAATTTCTGCGGTGTCGGTACCGACCTGATCGACTACGTGGTCGATCGTAATCCGCACAAGCAGGGACACTTCCTGCCGGGAAGCAAGTTGCCGATCTACGCGCCTGAGAAGATGGACGAGACGCAGCCGGACTACATTCTCATCCTGCCCTGGAACATCAAGAACGAAGTCGTTGCGGCCAACAGCAGGGTCGGAGCCTGGGGTGGACGCTTTGCCGTCGCCGTGCCGGAACTGACGGTGCTCGGATGAAATTCCTTCCGACGGCGGTTTCGGGCGCCTTTGTCGTGGAAGTCGACGCGCGCTCCGACGACCGGGGAATGTTCGCACGAACCTTCGACGCACAGACCTTCGCGGCGCGGGGTCTGGTGCCCGTCTACCCGCAGTGCAACGTCTCCCAGAACCACATGCGCGGGACGCTGCGCGGCATGCATTACCAGGCCGAGCCGCGGCCGGAGGCGAAGCTGGTGCGCGCCACGCGCGGCAGGGTCTTCGACGTGGCACTTGATCTCAGGCCGGATTCGCCGAGCTATCTCAAGTGGGCCTCCGTCGAGCTCGATGCCATCAGTCACAATGCCTTCTACATACCTGTCGGATGCGCGCACGGCTTCCTGACCCTCGAGGACGACTGCGAGCTCTTCTACCAGATGTCGCAAACCTACGTACCGGAACTTGCCCGCGGGGTCCGCTGGGATGATCCCGCCTTTTCCATCGCCTGGCCGTTCATGCCGAGCATCATCAGCGAGCGCGACGCCGCGCTTGAGAGCTACGGCCAGGAGACAAGCCTTTGAGCGGCATCAAACTCAGCATCTGCATCCCGACGTACAATCGCGAGGCCTACCTCAGAAACGCGCTGATCTATTGCCGGAACGACTATAAATTCGATTTTCCCTTCGAGATCGTCATCTGTGACAATGCCTCCACTGATCACACCCAGCAAGTTGTCGAGGAGTTCATCGGGCACGGATTGCCGATCCGCTATTACAAGCGTGAGGTCAACGCGGGCGCTAACGCCAACGTCACGAGCGCTCTTCGCCTCGGCAGGGGCGAATACGTCGTCTATCTCGCCGACGACGACATCCTGATTGCCGATGCGGTGGCCAACACCGTCAAATATCTCGATGAGAACCAGGATGTGACCTGCGCCCATGCGCCCTGGTTCCTCTATGACGAAGTCGCCAAAAACGACATCACCAAGTTCTACAATGTCGAGGAGGATCGG
Source organism: Rhizobium sp. NZLR1b (assembly GCF_019685155.1). Lineage (NCBI taxonomy): Bacteria > Pseudomonadati > Pseudomonadota > Alphaproteobacteria > Hyphomicrobiales > Rhizobiaceae > Rhizobium > Rhizobium sp. NZLR1b. Next base: position 9,868 of record NZ_JABDWC010000014.1, on the reverse strand, counting down.
AAGTTTCCGCGCGGCAGCTTCGGCGACGTCTTTCAGTATATCTTCGAACGCCACATCTTTCCGGAAATCGCGATCTACCGCGCGTCGGCCCTGCGGTCGGCCTGGATCCCGCGGGACATCTGCTTCTACCCGTTCCCGTTCCTTGCGCATTTCCTCGATCAAGGCGCGGTCGCCTTCCTGCAGCGGCCGTTCTATCGCTCCATCGCCAATTCGGCGATCGTTCGTGACCGTCCACAGGAAGGCGCCAATGACGTCATGACGAGCTGGGATCGTTATCGCGGCGGACTTGAATATTTCCTCTATACGGGCGCCAGGCGCGGGGCGGTGATCCTGACGCCCGAGTCACGTCTCAAGTATGAAGAGATGTGCAAGATCTTCACGCTCAACCGCATGGCGGTCGCCTTCCGCTTCTGGGCCGCGCGCAAGAATTTCATCAAGGCCTATGAGCTCTATACCCGCATCATGTGGGGCGGGATGCTCGACCACCCGGAAATTCGCCCCTTCCGCGAAGGGCTGCCTCTGATGGTCGCCATCCAGACGCTGGTGAGCGAAGTGAATTCGGCAATCGGCATCGACACGTTGCTTCTCGGCGGCTTCTCGGAAATCACCGCACTCGAAGGCCTGATGCGCGAACTCGGCCTCAACGAAAAGGTGAAGGTTACGGTGGAAATCAGCGACAGCCCACTGGAAAGCACTGCCGTCTTCATCAACGTCGACAGCGACCGGGAATATTTCGTAGCACTCGGCTACCTGCCCAATCTGGTGTTCCACGAGCACGATGTCGCCCGGCACATCATCATGTGAGCCTCGCGCCAGTTTCAAAAGCTAGCGTCGTGGCGGGCGCCCGCGTCTCGATTTCAATTCAACAGAAATTAGCGGCATGACAAACAGGATCTTCTACACCAAGCCTTCCATCACCCAGCTTGAAATCGATTATGCCACGGACGCGGCAGCGACCGGCTGGGGCGCACGCTGCTACGACTACATCAACCGCTTCGAACGCGACTTCAAGACCCATCTCGGTAGCGACTTCGCCATCGCTACATCGAGCTGCACCGGCGCCATGCACATGGGCCTGGCCGCGCTCGGTGTCGGCGAAGGCGACGAAGTGATCCTCGCTGACACCAACTGGGTCGCCACCGTCTCGCCGATCGTCCACCTCGGCGCCAAGCCGGTTTTCGTCGACGTGCTGCCGGACTCCTGGTGCATCGATCCAGACGAGGTCGAGCGGCACATCACCTCGAAGACCAAGGCGATCATCGCAACCCACATCTACGGCAATCTTTGCGACATGGATGCGCTGCTCGAGATCGGCAAGCGCACCGGCATCCCAGTGATCGAGGATGCGGCGGAAGCGATCGGCTCCGTTTGGAATGGCCGCCGCGCCGGCTCGATGGGCGCCTTCGGCACCTTCTCCTTCCACGGCACGAAAACGTTGACGACGGGCGAAGGCGGCATGTTCGTCACCAACGACGCCGCGCTTTACGAACGGGTGCTGACGCTCAGCAACCACGGCCGCGCGCGCGGCCAGACCAAGCAGTTCTGGCCCGACGAAATCGGCTTCAAATACAAAATGTCCAACATCCAGGCGGCCATCGGCTGCGCACAGCTCGAGCGCATCGAAGAACTCGTCGCCCGCAAGCGGGAAATCCTCGCCGCTTACATGGTCCGGCTTTCCGCCCTGCCGGGCATCTCGATGAACCCGGAATATAGCGGCACGATTAACGGCGCGTGGATGCCGACCGCGGTCTTTCATCGGTCGACGGGTATTGTCCGCGAGATGATGCAGCAGGCCTTCGAGACCGCCAATATCGACGCGCGCGTCTTCTTCCATCCCCTCTCCAGCCTCTCCATGTTCGATGACCGGCCCGAGAACGTCAACGCCTGGAGCATTCCGGGCCGCGCGATCAACCTGCCCAGCTATCACGACATGAGCGAAACCGATATCGACCGGGTGGCGGCAACGCTGCTCGATGTGGCGGCCGGGCGGATCTACCATAACAGCACGGCATTGCGGCAGTCGGTCTAAGGCAGCCCTACAGCGAAGGACAAAGAACAGTCATGACCACGAAGGACGATCGTCTCGAATTCGAAGCCCACAGGCGGGAGATGTCGCTTGCGCTCGGCAAGGACGAGGCAAGTTTCCAACAGTCGCTGAACACGCTGATCGGGCTCGACAAGTTCGACTACTTCTATCTCTGGTCATGGATGGGCGTGCCGATCATCCAGCTTCCGGTCGATATCCTGGCGACACAGGAAGTCATCTGGGCGACCAAACCCGATGTCATCATCGAAACGGGCATCGCGCGCGGCGGCTCGCTGATCTTCATGGCGTCGATCCTCGCCGCCACGGGCAATGACAAGGCCAAAGTTGTCGGGGTCGACATCGACATCCGCGCCCATAATCGCGAGTCGATCGAATCCCATCCGATGTCGAGCCGGATCAAGATGATCCAGGGCGGTTCCGTCGACGACGACGTGCTTGCCGCCGTGAAGGCCGAGATCCCGCCGGGCGCCCGCGTCATGGTTGTGCTCGACAGCGACCATTCCTACGAGCATGTTCTGGCGGAATGCCGAGCCTACGGTCCGCTGGTGACGGAAGGCTGCTACCTCGTCGTCGCCGACACGCTCATCGGCCACTTGACCGAGGAGCAGGCCTTCACGAAGCGCTCCCAGATTTGGCTGCGCGGCAATGAGCCGCTGAAGGCAGTCACCGATTATCTGGCGGAAACCGACCGCTTCGAAGTCGATCCGGTCCTGAACGGCAAGCTCGTGCTGTCTTCGTCGCCGGGCGGCTACTGCATCTGCCGCAAGGCGTGAGCGGACAATCAGGGATAGCCGTTCATGGCGCAGGTGGATATCGTCAACCTCAAGGACAATGCGGATCCGGCACGACGGCTCCGACTTCCGATCAGGGACGATAGCGGCAAGCATGTGGGCGACCTGCAATGCATCGACAGATCGATGCTCGACGAGCCTGGCCTGATCGACGACCTGACGACGTGGCGCAACCAGTCGATGCCGTTTTTCCTCACCCAGTTTAGCGCCAGCAAGGAACGTACGCGGCGGTGGCTCGAAAGCATCTCGCTGCCCGCCCATGACCGAATCCTATTCGTCATTTGCGATCCCGGCGGAAACCGGTTGGGCAATTTCGGCGTCTGCAACATCCGGCCCGGCTCGGCCGAATTCGACAATGTCATCCGCGGCCGGGCGAGCGATATCCGCAATTTGATGTTCCATTGCGGCATGACAATGCTGGAGTGGACGTTCGCCGGGCTTGGGGCCGAAACGGCCGAGTTGCACGTCTTCTCCCACAATGAAAAAGCGATCGGCCTCTACAAACGGCTGGGCTTTTCGGCAGCCGAAAGCCTGCCGCTGCGGCGCATCGAGGAAGAGGACATGGTCAAATATTCGGTCGTTGATCGACCAGAAGCAAATGCCGGCTTCGACTATCTGAGGATGGAATTTCCGATCGAACGTTTCCGACAGGCGCATTCAGCGGCTTTGCTGACCGGCTGAAGCGCCTAGAGCCTTTCCTGGTCAGATTGAAGCACTCTGCCGGAGCAGGCTTTCGTCAGGGCAGAGGCGATTGGCGATGGGCATACCCCAGGTACATCCGAGCCGATCGCCTCTGATCCTGGCGGAAAGATGTCCGGCGCCCACCGGCCGCACCGCTTCGCTATGGCAAAGCGATAAGTGCGTCCGGCGATTTCCAAGTCTTGCAGATTTGCCAGGCAAATCTGCGGCAGGGTTGGCTGAAACGGGCCGCCTGCTCGACCGGCCGGCTTGGCCGTAGAGCTCGGCTACGACGCGCGCCGGCCGGTCGAGCATCCGACTCCGTTTGAGCCAACAGAATGCTTCAATCTGATCAGGAAAGGCTCTATCGCACCGGCTGATAGTGGCCGCGTAGCGGAACCTTGTCGTCCATCGAGATGAAGCCGTCGCGTTCGCAGACATACATCAGCGTCGGCATGCCGCCCGAGCGGAAGATTTCGTCGTAACGGCGGCGGATCTGGACGGTTTCGGTGCGGCAATTATAGGATTCTTCCTCCTTCTTGTCCGGCTGCGCCTTGACGCCGGGCAGACCCTTGTAGGGATAGAGGGGCTGAACGTTGGAATCGACCGATTTCGTCCAGTCGACGGCAGAGGCGGACGTGGGCGCCAGGCCGGACACGGCAACGAGCGACATCAGAAGCATCATCATGAGCCGCATGGCAATTCTCCTGCCGGCAATAGGGCACTCACAGGATGTAGGAAAACCGGAGACCGTCATCAAGCGGCGGTCGCGGGCGATTTCCTGAAATAACTTCTGATAACGGGATGGCCGAAGAGGCCGGCAAGGATCGCAAAGGCCGCGCCGGCGACGAAACCGGCGAGAAGACCGCCGATGACGCCGGCGACCAGCAGGATCTTCTTTCCTGGGCCATCGGCCTTGACCGGCGGCTCGGCCGGCGAGATGACGCGAATGTTACTCTGGTTGAGGTTCTGCTCCTCGTTCGTCTGGCTGGAGCGCTTCAGCACCGTCTCATAGATATCGCGCGCCGCCGTCGCCTTGCGCTGCAATTCATTCAATTCCACCTGCTTGTCCGAGGTGCTCGCCTGCAGCGCCTTCTGCACGGCAAGTTCCTTGGCGATGCTGTCCTCGGCGGCCTTGGCCTGCTCGTACTCACCCTTGGCGGACGTGGCGAGACGCTGCAATTCACCCTTGATTTCACCGGCAATGCTTTGCAGGGAGGAGCGGGCCGCCTGCAGGCGCGGATGGCGCGTGCCCATCTGGCTTTCGAGGCTGCCGACGGCGGCGGCCTGGGTGGCATATTGCTGGCGCAGGCTGACCAGCGGCGAGGTGACGCCACCCTCCGCCTGGTTGCCGGCGACGATGTCTTCGACGCGGAGATTGGCGACGGCATCGGCGCGGGCCTTCGCCTGAATGGTCTTTTCCTGTGCCGTCACCAGCAGCGTGTTCAGCGAGACGAGCCGCTGATCGGAGATCAGATTGCCTTCGGTGGCGACCATGTCGTTGTCGGCGCGGAAGGTTTCGACAGCCTGCTCGGCCTCCAGTACCTTCTGGCGCAGATCGTCGAGACGTCCGTCGAGCGTCGAGGAGGTGTTTTCGTAGATGCCGTTCGAGGCGCTGTTCTCCTCCTCAGTGAAGGAGGTGACGACCTGGTTGGCGAGCCTTGCGGATTTTTCGGGATCATTGGTCGTCGCGGCAAGCGAAACAACATAGGTGCTGGCCTGACGGGTGATGACCAATGCCTTCTGCAGGGCGCCGATCACGGCGGCGCCATCGGTGCGGCCACCGGTGAATTCCGGATCCTGGTCAAGCTTCATGGTCTCGACGACGCGGCGAAGCACATTGCCCGAAGTCAGGATCTGCACTTGGCTGTCGATCAACGTCGAGATCATTTCCGGCGAAGGCCCCGACGATTGCCCGCCTGCATCGGCAAGGCCGATCTGGCGCGGATCGAAATAGAGGCTGCTGACGGCGGTGAATTTCTGCCCGATGGACGGCGCCACCGCCCCGCCGGCAACGGCGCCGAGCAGCGCCAGACCAAGGACGACCAGCCGTCGGCTCCAGATCGCCGCAACACTGGAGCGGAGATCGAGAAGCGGTGCGGCAGGCACAGGCACGGCGTTCGACGGCGCGTCCACGGCTGACTGTTTCAAAGGTGCGGTCGGGGGCGAAGGCGCCGGGCGCTCGGACCGGCGGGGTGCCGCGACACTTGCCTGTGGCGGCACAGGAGCGGCGGGTTCGAGCACCGGCGGCACGAAATCGTCCGGACGGACGACGGGGCTGCGCATGCGCACGCCTTCCGGCGCAGTCTGAGTTGACTCATAACTGCGCCAGCCAGGGAGCCGGCTTACCCTGTTCCTGTCATACTGGTTCATACGCACACTCGTGTCCCGCCCAGCGTGAAAGACTGAAGCCGAGGTGCTGAGACTTTAGAAATTCTTAGCTAACGGACCGTTAAAATAATCTCAGCGACGCCGATGTTGCGATTTGCCGCGATTGCGAGGATAGCCATGAGGACGAGACGACATCTGACGGCGCTGCTGCTTGCGGCCGCTCTCGTCCCGTCGCCGGCCCTTGCCGCCGACGCGCCCTGTTTTCGCGGCGTCAATCTTTCCGGCGGCGAATATGGCGAGCGCGGCGGCACCTTCGGCACCAACTATACCTATCCCGGCGAAGACACGATCGGCTATTTCGCCGAAAAAGGCATGACGATCATCCGCCTGCCCTTCCGCTGGGAGCGGCTGCAGCCGGCGCTCGGCGGGCGGCTCGACGAGGACGAGTTCAAGCGGATCAAGGATACCGTCGGGCTGATCCGCAAGCACGGCATGGCCGTGCTGCTCGACCCGCATAATTTCGGCTATTACGACAAGGCGCAGATCGGCACGGCGCCGGCGACGGATGCTGCCTTCGGTGATTTCTGGGCAAGGCTCGCGGTCGAATTCGCCAATCAGGACGGCGTGCTCTTCGGCCTGATGAACGAACCGCACGACATCAAGGCGACGGACTGGCTCGATGCCGCCAATGCGGCGATCCGCAGCATCCGCGCCGTCGGCGCCCGCAACCTCATCCTGGTGCCGGGCACCGCCTGGAGCGGCGCGGCAAGCTGGGAAACGGACGTGATCGGCGGCGCCAATGGCACGGTCATGCTCGGCGTGCGCGATCCGCTCGACTTCTACGCCTATGAGGTCCACCAGTATCTCGACGCCGATTCCTCCGGAACCCACCCGACCTGCGAAGGCTCAGGCGCCGCCGTCGAGGCGATCGCCGGCGTCACCGCCTGGCTGAAGAAGAACCATAAGCGCGGCTTTCTCGGCGAATTCGGCGCCTCCACCGACAAGGACTGCATGAGCGGGCTAACCGAGATCTATTCCACCATGTCTGATAATGGCGACGCCTGGCTTGGCTGGTCCTATTGGGCGGCGGGCGAATGGTGGCCGGCCGACGAACCGTTCAACGTCCAGCCGCGAAAGGGCACCGAGCGGCCGCAGATGCGGCTTCTCGTCGCCTCGGCAAAAGCCAAAGCCGGCGCCTGCGTCACCGTCAAGCCGGCGGGGAATTGACATGGCGATCCTCGACCAGAAGGCAGCGAGTTTCACCATAGCCGGCAACCGGCTCAATGCCGCCGGTCAAGCGTCGCGCATCGACTACCCGGTGCTCTGGCTCGGCCTGCTGTCGGTGCTCTACAACGGCATTCTCGCCTTCATCAACCACAACATCATGCCGCTCTCGTTAACGCATGTCGCCGCCAGCGAGGGGCTGATCATGGCGAGCGCCATCCTCTACATTCTGCACAAGGGGATCTACGAGACGGACCTCCCGGCCTTCCTGTTCCTGCTGTTCACGCTTGTCGTGACGATCTACGTCAGCGTGCTGAACCGCATGCTGTTCGTCGATCATTTCCGCAACGTGCTGATCATCTTCTGCTTTACCGGCCTCGGCGGCTGGAGCAACGAGAAAACCATGAAGCTCGCCTTTCGCTGGGCGAGCCTTGCCGTGATGATCTTCCTGATCTTCGAGATCGTCAGCGTGCCGTTCTACGTCAGCATCGTCCATCCGTCCGATTATTTCGCCAATACGCGCGGGCTGCTGCCATTGAGCTACAACACGACAGGCCTGTTCCAGAACGCGCTCGGCTTTCCCGAGCGTTTCTCCTTCGGCATTATCGACCACCGCTCGTCGTCGATCTTCCTCGAACAGGTGTCGCTCGCCAATTTCTGCGGCGTGATCGCGATCTATCTGATTTCCATGTGGGAAAGGCTCGGTCGCTGGGACCGGTTGCTCATGATCGGCACGGCGGTACTGATCCTGGTGACGAACGATACGCGCACGATGCTGATCTTCTGCCTTGCCTGCATCGGCGGCTATTTCGTCTTTCCGAAGATCCCGAAGAATTTCAATCTGACGCTGATGCCGCTGATCGTCGCCGCTGGTTTCCTCGTCTACACCCTGAAACCCAATGCGACCGGCGACAATTTCACCGGCCGCATCAACCTGACGATGAAGAAGGTCATGGATCTCGATCCTCTCGCCATCCTCGGGCTTTCGGTCGACCGGGTCGCCGAATTTGCCGACAGCGGCTATGTTTATCTGATCTACGCGGCGACGATCTTCGGCGTCATCGCCTTCTGGCTGTTTGTCTGCCTTTTTCCGGCGGGACGCACGGCGGCGCAGCGGCGTTGCGCCCATTCACTTTCTCTTTTCATTTTTCTGAATATGATGATCGGGGGGACCGCTGTTTTCTCGATGAAGATCGCCGGTCTCCTGTGGTTCGTCGTCGGATATATGCGCTTCCACGACAGCCCGCGCCTCCGGCAGGATCGTGCGGCAGATGTAATGAGTTGACCGTAGCGGCACGGCGCCCGCGCGAGCCCGAGGAGCAAGACGCTCGATGCTTGTCCAGCTTCAATATCTGCGCGCCATCGCTGCGCTGATGGTCGTCTATTTCCACGCGATCTTGCAGCTTGCCAAGGTCAACCCCGCCGTCGACGCCACCGCCTTCGTCTATGGCGAGACCGGCGTCGACATCTTCTTCGTGCTCAGCGGTTTGGTAATGTGGCTAACGACGAGCGGGCGGGCGATGAGCCCCATCGATTTTGCCCGCCGGCGGATCAAACGCATCGTGCCGCTCTATTGGCTGGCAACGCTGTTTTCGGCCGTCGTGGCGCTGGCGGCCCCGTCATTGCTGAAATCGACAGTGTTCGACCTGTCGCATCTCATCGCCTCGCTGTTCTTTCTGCCATGGGCCAATGCCGCCGATCCGAGCACGATCGCCCCCGTCGTCGTGCCGGGCTGGACGCTGAATTACGAGATGTTCTTCTACCTCGTGTTTGCGCTGCTGCTGGCACTCCCGGAAGTCCGCCGGATTCCAGCGATGTTGGCCGTCTTTGCCATGATCCTGATCGTCTGCCGGCTGCTGCCTGAGATGACGGCCAGCCGGTTCTACGGCGAGCCGATCATCCTGGAGTTTCTCGCCGGCGTCGTGCTCGGCTGGCTCTACCGGCAAAAGGTGCTTCTGCCGAACCGCTGGGCATGGGCGGCACTGGCCCTGGGGTTCGCATTTCTCTTCATCAACGAGGCGCTGATGGGGCCGGAAAGCCGGTTCTACGCCTGGGGCATTCCGGCGATCTTCATCGTCTACGGCGCGGTCTCCATCGACTTTTCCAGGCTGCCTTTTATCGGCTGGCTGAACTATCTCGGCGACTGCTCCTACAGCATCTATATCACCCACGCCTTCACGTTGGCTTTCCTCAGGGTCGCCGCCGACCGCCTGCCGATCGGCATCCTGAAGCAGCCGGTCCTCTTCGTGATCCTGTCGCTGGTGCTCTCGTCGATCGGCGGCGCACTCATCCACGAAATCACCACGCCCCGCCGCAAGGTCGCGGTGGCAGGCCGCCCGCCGGCCTAAGATTCAGCGCTCGAAGGCGAGAATACGCATCCCGGCGGCGCTGGCGGCACAGTTTTTCGCGCAACTTCTCCTAAGCTATGCCCAACGTGAGAGAACTTGCAGAAACATGACGGTTCATCTTGCAATTTGTCGCATGAATGAAAGTGCGCCGGCCTGTTCGCCGCCGGGGCTTTGATCTAAGCACGGCGGCGGTCTTGAAGAGGGAAGAGCGAGAGACATGAGAAGCTATGTATTGACGGTATCCTGCAAGTCGACGCGCGGCATCGTGGCGGCGATTTCGAGTTATCTGGCCGACAAGGGCTGCAACATCATCGACAGCTCGCAGTTCGACGATCTCGATACCGGCAAGTTCTTCATGCGCGTCTCGTTCATCTCGGAAGAGGGTCTTTCGGGCACCGAGATCGGCGCCGATTTTCCACCGGTCGCCGCCCCCTTTTCGATGGATTACG